>NZ_CP096016.1:2408000-2725000 GCF_023650515.1 Alkalimarinus coralli | reverse complement strand
GCATCAGTGAAAAGAACTCCGCTTAAAAAGACTATTTGGGGTTATATAGTCAAGTGACTAAGCGCATACGGTGGATGCCTTGGCAGTCAGAGGCGATGAAGGACGTAGAAACCTGCGATAAGCTTCGGGGAGTCGGTAAACAGACTTTGATCCGGAGATTTCCGAATGGGGAAACCCACCTGTCATCAGACGGGTATCTTTTACTGAATACATAGGTAAAAGAGGCGAACCGGGAGAACTGAAACATCTAAGTACCCCGAGGAAAAGAAATCAACCGAGATTCCCCTAGTAGCGGCGAGCGAACGGGGAGTAGCCCTTAAGCTACTAAGTTGTTAGTGGAATTTGCTGGAAAGCAAAGCCATAGTGGGTGATAGCCCCGTACACGAAAACGGCATAGTAGTGAAATCGAGTAGGACGGGACACGTGGTATCCTGTCTGAATATGGGGGGACCATCCTCCAAGGCTAAATACTCCTGACTGACCGATAGTGAACCAGTACCGTGAGGGAAAGGCGAAAAGAACCCCTGTGAGGGGAGTGAAATAGATCCTGAAACCGTATGCGTACAAGCAGTGGGAGCAGACTTGTTCTGTGACTGCGTACCTTTTGTATAATGGGTCAGCGACTTAATTTCAGTAGCAAGGTTAACCGAATAGGGGAGCCGTAGAGAAATCGAGTCTTAATAGGGCGTTTAGTTGCTGGGATTAGACCCGAAACCGAGTGATCTATCCATGTGCAGGTTGAAGGTTAGGTAACACTGACTGGAGGACCGAACCCACTGTCGTTGAAAAGCCAGGGGATGACGTGTGGATAGGAGTGAAAGGCTAATCAAACTCGGAGATAGCTGGTTCTCCTCGAAAGCTATTTAGGTAGCGCCTCGTGACTTACCATTGGGGGTAGAGCACTGTTTCGGCTAGGGGGTCATCTCGACTTACCAACCCGATGCAAACTCCGAATACCGATGAGTACAATCACGGGAGACACACGGCGGGTGCTAACGTCCGTCGTGGAAAGGGAAACAACCCAGACCGCCAGCTAAGGTCCCAAAGTGTATGTTAAGTGGGAAACGATGTGGGAAGGCACAGACAGCTAGGAGGTTGGCTTAGAAGCAGCCACCCTTTAAAGAAAGCGTAATAGCTCACTAGTCGAGTCGGCCTGCGCGGAAGATGTAACGGGGCTAAAACATACCACCGAAGCTGCGGATGCCAGTTTACTGGCATGGTAGAGGAGCGTTCTGTAGGCTGTTGAAGCGGAATTGAGAAGTTCCGTGGAGGTATCAGAAGTGCGAATGCTGACATGAGTAACGATAATGCGGGTGAAAAACCCGCACGCCGGAAGACCAAGGGTTCCTGCGCAACGCTAATCGGCGCAGGGTGAGTCGGCCCCTAAGGCGAGGCTGAAAAGCGTAGTCGATGGGAAACAGGTTAATATTCCTGTACCGCATATAACTGCGATGGGAGGACGGAGAAGGCTAGGCCAGCAACCTATCGGATGGTTGTTTAAGGTTGTAGGCTGGACACTTAGGCAAATCCGGGTGTCCATTAAGGCTGAGAGCTGATGACGAGGTCTCTTTTACGAGACTGAAGTGGTTGATGCCATGCTTCCAGGAAAAGTCCCTAAGCTTCAGGTTATATGAGACCGTACCCCAAACCGACACAGGTGGTCAGGTAGAGAATACCAAGGCGCTTGAGAGAACTCGGGTGAAGGAACTAGGCAAAATGGTGCCGTAACTTCGGGAGAAGGCACGCTGCTGAGGGTGATCGGACTTGCTCCGTAAGCTTTTGGCAGTCGAAGATACCAGATGGCTGCGACTGTTTATTAAAAACACAGCACTCTGCAAACTCGTAAGAGGACGTATAGGGTGTGACACCTGCCCGGTGCCGGAAGGTTAATTGATGGGGTTAGCTTAGGCGAAGCTCTTGATCGAAGCCCCGGTAAACGGCGGCCGTAACTATAACGGTCCTAAGGTAGCGAAATTCCTTGTCGGGTAAGTTCCGACCTGCACGAATGGTGTAACGATGGCCATGCTGTCTCCACCCGAGACTCAGTGAAATTGAAATCGCTGTTAAGATGCAGTGTATCCGCGGCTAGACGGAAAGACCCCGTGAACCTTTACTATAGCTTCACAGTGAACTTTGAGCCTACTTGTGTAGGATAGGTGGGAGGCTTTGAAACCCGGACGCTAGTTCGGGTGGAGCCATCCTTGAAATACCACCCTGGTATGTTTGAGGTTCTAACTCAGATCCGTAATCCGGATCGAGGACACTGTGTGGTGGGTAGTTTGACTGGGGCGGTCTCCTCCCAAAGAGTAACGGAGGAGCACGAAGGTGCGCTAAGCATGGTCGGACATCATGCGGTTAGTGTAATGGCATAAGCGCGCTTAACTGCGAGACAGACACGTCGAGCAGGTACGAAAGTAGGTCATAGTGATCCGGTGGTTCTGTATGGAAGGGCCATCGCTCAACGGATAAAAGGTACTCCGGGGATAACAGGCTGATACCGCCCAAGAGTTCACATCGACGGCGGTGTTTGGCACCTCGATGTCGGCTCATCACATCCTGGGGCTGAAGCCGGTCCCAAGGGTATGGCTGTTCGCCATTTAAAGTGGTACGCGAGCTGGGTTTAGAACGTCGTGAGACAGTTCGGTCCCTATCTGCCGTGGACGTTGGAAATTTGAGAAGAGTTGCTCCTAGTACGAGAGGACCGGAGTGAACGAACCTCTGGTGTTCGGGTTGTTACGCCAGTAGCATTGCCCGGTAGCTATGTTCGGACAGGATAACCGCTGAAAGCATCTAAGCGGGAAGCCCCCTTCAAGATAAGATTTCCCTGGAGCTTCGAGCTCCCTAAAGGGCCCTTAAAGACTATGAGGTTGATAGGCTGGGTGTGTAAGCGTTGTGAGGCGTTGAGCTAACCAGTACTAATTGCCCGTGAGGCTTGACTATATAACGCCCAAATAGTTTTGAGTCTCTCAATTGAGAGATTAAAAACAAACAGTATTGGCTAAGATTGTTCCAGACAATCTTGAGCATATCCTCCATCCATGGAGGTAACCGGATAATGTGATTATGATCCGAGATGTTAGAAGACTTAATTGCTTACTGAATGTTAAAGGCATTGCAGAATTGATGTGGGTTGATTGAAATGATATAAGCCTGAAACTTATAGCTAAACAATCAGCCGACCAAGGTTTTGCCTGATGACAATAGCGAACTGGAACCACCTGATCCCATCCCGAACTCAGTCGTGAAACGGTTCAGCGCCGATGGTAGTGTGGGGTCTCCCCATGTGAGAGTAGGTCATCGTCAGGCATCTAAATACGAAACCCCAGCAGGGCAACTTGCTGGGGTTTTTTATTGTCTGGAAGAAACTGAAACTCCAGGTGCAAGTAAAAATAGCGGATCGCAGCCTTGATGCAGCGAAGAAGCGGAGTCAGGGGAGGGGGAGACTATAAAAATAGCAATGACTACTTGTAACGGGATGCAGAAAAGCGAATTAGTCATTTTTCATGGTTCTTTTGTTTGTTGAGTTTAATAAGCTCATGGTCTGGCTGTTTTAGGTATAATTCTGGTTTTATTAAAGCGCTTGGGAGAGCTATATGTTGAAAGCACTGTTTCTTGATATGGATGAGACGCTCTGTGATACGCATGGCGCGAATATGCGAGCGCAGTGCCTGATGGCCGAAGAGGTGGCGCAGCGCTTTGATGGTGTTGACGGGCCGCGTTTTGCGAAAGAGTATGTAGCTGGTATTTACAGGGAGTGGTCTGGTGCGCAGAGGGCGCGATATATGCCCATTATAGAAACTCAAAATGAAGAAGCGTTTCGTCTACAGTTGATTCGTGATTTGCTGGCCGAACAAGGGGTTGATCAGTTAAGCGATGATGATGCAAAAGCGCTGCAGTTGAAATTTGATGCTGATCGGATTGAAGCGTTTGCTTTTTATCCAGGTATTGCTGATTTTTTGGTGAAGGCACGTAAACTATTTACTTTAGTGGTTATTACAAATGGCCCCGAGTTTTCTCAGATACCCAAATTAGAGGCAGTTAATATGGCTGACTTTGTAGACCATATTATCATAGGTGGGCAGGAGCCAGCGCAGAAGCCTTGTACGTCGATTTTTGAGAAAGCCCTTAAGTTGGCTGGTTGTGAGGCGCATGAGGCGGTTCATGTGGGGGATAGTTTATCGGCAGATATAAAGGGGGCTCACAATAGCGGTATTACCTCAGTTTGGATTCAGCATCAGCAGCCATTGGATGCCGAGATGGGTATTAATCCCCATCATACGGTACTGCATCCAAGTGAGATCCCTGCTTTGATTTATGATTTACACGAAAGATAGTGTATCTCCGGTGGATATTTGGTGGAGCCTGCCGGTTCTGTTTTATTGGGGCTAATCCTGTTGAGAGGCAGTAAGAGTAATATCGCAGCCCTTGTAAGAGAGATGGAATACAAGCGTTAAGTGAATAGGGGGCTTAAATAACAGGCATAAAAAAACCTGAACATCGTGAGATGATCAGGTTTTTGAAATAATGGTGCCCGGACGCGGAATCGAACCACGGACACGAGGATTTTCAATCCTCTGCTCTACCGACTGAGCTATCCGGGCAACGGGGCGTATTAGACCTGTTTCGCAGCTTCGAGTCAAGTCTAAAATAGTAAAACATTATTTATAGTTGCCATGAGCTGATATGCTGCACAAATTTAGCTTCTACTATTTATTTTCAGGGACATACCCTTCTATTACATCTGTTTCTTTATTGTTGAAAAAATTCTCCATCTGCTCTGCCAGATAGGCCCTTGAAGCCGGATCCATCATATTCAGGCGTTTTTCATTAATAAGCATTGTTTGCTTACTCTGCCACTCCGTCCAAGCTTTCTTAGATATATTTTCGTATATGTAAGCGCCTTTTTGGCCGGGCATTGGGGGTGTATCAAGCCCCTCCAGCTCCTCTTTATACTTTGCGCATAAAACCATTCGGCTCATTAAAAATTACCTCAATTTATTCAGTCCAGAAGGGGCCGTTAGCCTTTTGTTCGAATCGGTCATAGATCGTAGGCTAATACTGGGAGGCCTGTGTAGCTGAAATATACTACAGGGCTTTTATTAAAGAGGCTAGGTAGGCCAGGTTACTTTGCAAACACTTAAGCAATTCACCTCAAATTCTTTTTATAACTTGAAAAACAGCAAAATAGAGGCTGTACTATCAGTTAGCGCGGTTTATATTCAATCGCATCATTTTACAGTCTGACAATATAAGGTGCTTGAAAGTTGAAGGTTTGTAAATGAAGGTACTGTTGGTTGACGATTCGCCTGTTGATAGAGTGATATCGGAAGCGTTTTTGCTGGAGCTTGGGCATGAAGTGGTTCTTGGTGAAAATGGCCAGCAGGCGCTGGATTTATATCGAGAACATAACCCCGATATTATCTTAATGGATGAAGTCATGCCTGTTATGCGGGGACATGAGGCCGCGCGCGCGATAAGAGCATTAGAAGATAACTGGGTGCCGATCATTTTTTTGAGTGCGCGCTTCACTGCAGAAGATATTACCGCCGGAATCGATGCGGGGGGGGGATGATTATCTTGCCAAGCCACTAGGTCAGCAGGTATTGGCGGCGAAGATGAAAGCGATGGAACGCATCTCTAAGATGCGACAGCGGCTTTTAGAGGTGTCTGAAGAGCTTGAGGTCGCAAATGTCGAGCTTAAGCGGCTGGCGGACGTGGATGGCCTTACCGGGTTGGCGAACCGTCGATACATGGATAGATTTCTATCGCACGAAGTTGCGCGTTGTTCTAGGAGTAATGAGCCACTTACGGTGATTATGTGCGATATTGATGAGTTTAAGCTTTATAACGACTTTTATGGCCATCTAAAGGGTGATGACTGTATTAAAATGATCGCAAACACGTTGATGTCTAGCTTGAAGAGAGCAACAGATTTGGCGGCGCGTTTTGGGGGTGAAGAGTTTGCGCTGATATTACCTAATACAACTGAGCAGGATGCTAACAAGTTAGCCGAGCAGGTTAGAGAAAGCGTTGAAGAGTTGAACATTATGCATGAAAAGTCCTCTGTTCAAAACTACATAACGCTTAGTATGGGGGTTTATAACGCGATCCCTACCAAAATGCTAAGAAGTGAGGACTACCTGGGTTTGGCCGATAAGGCGCTCTATCACGCTAAGCAGACAGGCCGAAACAGGGTAGTGAATTACTCGGACATTGCTTGATGAGTGTTTATTAAAGTCTGCTTGTTCGTGTTCTTTATTGAATATTTTGTAAGTAAATCTCAATCGGAGCTGGTAGTCCGTATTCATGTTTGCCCTTCAACCATGTAGATTCGGAAGGTTCACTAATACAGGGTAAACGAGACAGATATTTCAGTTTTACAGGGTGTAACACTAAATGATAGTGGCTAAATGTATGCTTAAAGCTTTCTTCATGGGAATTTACTCTACACTCCAAAGATAGGTGCTCTCGGCAGTGATGTATAATACTTGCGTCATCCAGCTCGAACGGTGCTTCTGGTAAGCTCCATAAACTGCCCCATATGCCACTGGGCGGGCGTTTCTCCAAAAATATTTCCTGATCATTATTTTCAATGTGAAGCAACCAGCGGTGCTTTACAGGAAGTGTTTTTTTGGGTTTGGGGGTTGGCAGTATTTTAGTTTTGTTTTCAATGTAGGCTCTACAGGTGCTATTGATGGGACACTGGGGGCAGTTTGGTTTGCTCCTGGTGCAGAGTGTGGCCCCTAAATCCATCATGGCCTGAGTATAATCAGAAAAGCGGGTTGCTGGCGTGTAAACTTCTGCCCAATGCCATAGCTCTTTGGCAGTTGAAGTGTGCCCAGTCCAGCCTTCTATACCATGGTAACGGGCTAGTACTCGCTTTACATTGCCGTCCAGTATTGGGGCGCGCTGATTTAACGATAACGATAAAATAGCTCCAGCGGTTGAGCGGCCTATACCAGGAAGGGATTCGATCTCGCTATGAGTATTGGGGAACTCTCCATTGTAGCTATTTAGTATCAGCTTAGCTGTCTTGTGGAGATTGCGGGCTCTGGCGTAGTAACCAAGGCCAGCCCAGTGCCTCAAAACTTCATCTTCATCCGCATTAGCCAGCTCTGCAAGGGTCGGGAAGCGGGACATAAAGCGGTTGTAATAACCGATCACCGTAGACACTTGAGTTTGCTGTAGCATTATTTCAGAAACCCAGACTCGGTATGGGGATTTGTCCAACTGCCACGGAAGATTCTTTCTACCATGCTGGTCAAACCACTTGAGGATCGACTGGTTGAATTGTGCTGGGCTCACTATAAATAGCTCTCTTGCTGTATCGTGAAAAAGGTGGGCTCTTCTATGCCCACCTGATGAGGAAGTATTGGCAACGGGGGGGAGTTTAAAATAGGCCTTCAATCAATTTTTTAACGCTCTTCTTGGTTTCAGAATCATCACCTAGATGTTTGTCTAACTGCTTGTTGATCTCTTTGTCGGCTTTTCGTTTAAGTTCTTTTTTGCCTGCTGCCACTACAAGTTCCTGCATGCGAGAGCCGTCTAGCTGGCAAAGTTTTGCCGGGTCGTCACTTAATGAGCCTTTGCAAATAACCGGTATCGCGAGGCCTTTAACTTTGTCATTGACCCGGCAAGCATTATCACCAAGTTCACCTATCGCTTTTATATCAACTCCATAATTGATGTTGGTGGTTTCAGTGTCGATGACACCTTTACCTATGACAGCGAGGCCGCTCATTGCAGCCGTTAGATTGTTATTTGTGAATTGGTTGCCGTTGATTGTAAGGGCACCTTTCATTGCTTGGAATTCAGATTTGTCTGCCCAGTCTGATTTAGTGACTTTATCCTTATTGATCAATGCAATGCCTTCGCAGGTAATCTTGGTTAAGTTAAACCCGTGGAATGCACCCTTATCAAAGTTGAAATTGGCATTGCCTTTTGCTGCACTTCTAAGTGCTGAGACTGTGTTGCCGGCAGTTTTGACGTCTGCGTTTAGGTTTAGTCCACCGGAGATGATTTCCAGCTCTTGGTAGTCTTTTAATAGAGGCATAATTTGGATGTTGTTAACCTTCTTACTTATCGCCCAGGTAGGCGTGTCTGATGTGGCATCGATTTTTGCGTTAACATCAAAGTTGCCTTCGTATAGTTTTCCGCTGGCCTCCGTAAGCGTCACAATGCCGTCTCCAGCCTTTAGTAAAAGCGTTAGATCATTGAGCTTTAGGTTTTTGACAATTAGTTGTTCTTGTACAAAGGATATATCGAGATTTAACGCTCTAACTACGTCCAAGGGTAATAACGGAGACTCCTGCTCAGTCGATTGGGTCTTCGAGCTGGTAGCCGAAGGGGTTGCTGCATCTTGTTTGGTTTTTGTGCTGTCAATTACCTGTGCTACCTGCGTTACCGGATCGGCTGGCGGGGGAAGGTATCGGTCAATATTTAACTTGCTGCCCCTTAAGTTAGCTGCGACAAATTGATCATCCAGCCGGTAGTTTGATAAGCCAGTGTAACGAGTGCCATCTAATTGAATAACCATGTCTTCCAATTTGAGATCACTTAGGCTTCCGTTGATTTTAGTGCTAAAACCTAAGTGTTTTAAAACCTCAGGGTCGGTGGTTTCAATGGCTGGTTGCCCTATTGATGATAATAGCTCTTGGAGGGAGAAGTTTGGAACTTCAAGGTTGCCGTTCAGCTGAGGCTGATCATTGAGATTGGTCATTGTGATGTGGGTGTTAAGTGCTAAATTTGCTAATTTCAGTGCAATTTTATCTAACTCGACAGTGCCCTTTTCCATATCTGCAATAATGTTATCGCCGTTAATAGACGCTGTAACTTGTTTATTGTTGAACGGTGCACCTGCAATTTGATAGTTACTTTGAAGCTGTTTTATAGCAAAGTGTTTCAGGTCGCTATTAATTGTTAGGGCGGCGTTTATGCTTGCTTCAAGTGTGAGTTCAGGAGCGCTATTTGATGCATTGAATTCAATATTTAGAGGGAACTCACTACCAAGCGCGATGTTGTTGGCCAATAAGCTAAAGCCCTCAAGCGAGGCAGATTGATTGGTTTGTTTATCAATATAATGGATGGTCGTATTAGTTATCGCAACTTCCTCTATTTCAAGCTGCAATGACTGACCCTTTGTGGATGTATCCGTTACATCCGTTGGGGTGGCCTGTTTTTGGTTATCTGATGGAATCGCGTCAGGCGTGCTCTTTTGGTTTGAAGTGTCTTCTTTCTTGGCCGTGATGTTTTCCCAATTTGCTTCACCTTTTTCATTCTTTTCGAGTGTGACGGTTAAACCATCAAGAATGAGTTTATGAACCTGAGGGTTAAACTTTAGCAGTGACAGTAGCCCGACCTGTGCTGTAAGTTGATTAAGTTCCGTAAAGGGTTTCCCGTTCGAATGTTCAAGCTTGACGCTATTGACGTCTACGCCGAGAGGGATAAAAGACCACCCTAAATCACCGTTAATTGATAGTCTTAATGTTGTGTTTTGGGCGACAGCCGACTCTATATCCGCTTTATAGTCATTTGGATCAATAGTCGCAGTAATTGCGACGATGGATAATAGGAGTAGTGTAATAAGCCCAATAAGGGCGAGAAGAGTTATTTTCAGTATACGCACGTTTCGGAGTCCTTTTCATCATGAGTCATGTAAGTTAATTGCATTTTAGCACAATGAGCCTTCATTCCTTAGATGTAATTCAATCGTTTAGGGACTCATTTGAACAATAAAAAGCTGTTGGTATTTTGTTGGTTATCTGGCTAAGATACGGAAAGATGATTTGGAAAAGTTGTATTTAATAAAAGCTTAGGAGTTTCCAGTGGCGATCAACATTACTATAGAAATAAATCGTGATTTCGTCGTACCAGCAAGTTTTGATAAAGTTTTTGACTTGTTATCAGACGTTCCTGCGTCAGGTAGCCACTTCCCAAAAGTTGACCAGCTGGTCGATTTGGGTAACAACACCTATCGCTGGGAGATGGAAAAGATCGGAGTTGATAAGCATGCCCTGCAATCAGTTTATGCGTGTCATTATGAAAGCGATAAAGAGACTGGAAGCATTGTCTGGAAGCCGGTCAAAGGAGAAGGGAATGGCTTGGTTTCAGGCAACTGGAAAATAGTGCCTGTAGAAGAGGGGACTCATCTAACCTTCACTACGGAGGCAAAAATGACGTTGCCATTGCCTAGCCTTTTGAAGTTGGCTATTAGCCCTGTTGTGAAGCATGAGTTTAACTCCCTTATCGATACCTATACTAACAACCTGAAAGCTGAGTTCTCCAGCTAACAGGCTGCCCTCAGGTAGTGCGATGCACTACCTCAATCCCCCCTCGTTATCTCTCAGTATGCCAGCTGTCTTCATGTGAAAGAAAATTGATTAGGATATGACGCGATAAAAACGCTATAATGTCGGTTTTCAAAACGCCTTCCTCGCTTGCTCTGTGGGAACAAACATCCGGCGAGCCAGGTTGACAATATGTAAGTTTATGTGGAGAGCCAAATGGCTGAGCGTAAGGCCCGAGTAGAACGAAATACGCTGGAAACCCAGATTACCGTTGAAGTAAATTTAGATGGCACCGGACAGGTCAGTATGGATACCGGTTTACCATTTCTTGAGCATATGCTTGACCAGATCGCCCGCCACGGTCTGATAGATATGGATCTTAAAGCGACTGGCGATCTTGAGATTGATGATCACCATACAGCAGAAGACTTAGGCATTACGCTAGGACAGGCTGTAAACAAAGCAATAGGTGATAAAAAGGGAATCCGCCGCTATGGCCACGCTTATGTTCCACTGGATGAAGCGCTTTCACGTGTTGTGCTGGACTTCTCTGGACGACCAGGTCTGGAAATGAATGTTCCTTACACTCGGGCATCTGTGGGCGGCTTCGACGTTGATCTTTTCCAGGAGTTTTTTCAAGGCTTTGTGAATCATGCGCAAGTGACTTTACATATTGACAACTTACGAGGAAAAAATACGCATCACCAGATTGAAACAGTGTTCAAAGCATTTGGACGCGCGCTTCGTATGGCTATTGAGCTTGATGAACGTATGACAGGAATAATGCCCTCAACCAAAGGCTGTCTTTAAGTAAGAGTGAGTTAAATGAATACGGTTGCAGTAATCGATTATGGTATGGGGAACCTTCACTCTGTATCAAAAGCAATAGAGCATGTAGCCCCCAATGCCAAAGTGCTTGTTACCTCTGATGCGTCTCTGATTCGTGAGGCAGACCGAGTGGTTCTTCCTGGAGTAGGGGCCATACGAGATTGCATGGCCGAAATTCAGCGCTTAGGTGTAGACACTCTGGTACGTGAAGTATCCCGGGATCGTCCTTTTCTTGGCATATGCGTAGGTATGCAAGCGTTAATGCAGCATAGTGAAGAAAATGCAGGTGTTGACTGTATTGGGCTTTTACCAGGCAAGGTTAAGTTTTTTGGTGATCCGCTGACAGAAAACGGACTTAAGTTTAAAGTTCCGCATATGGGGTGGAACAGGGTTAGTCAGACTCAAATTCATCCGCTTTGGCAGGGTATTGATGATGGAGAACGGTTCTACTTTGTACACAGTTTTTATGTGGAGATGGAAGAAACTGGCTATGTCATGGGGCGCTCTCATTATGGTAAATCAATTGATGCGGCAGTAGGGCATGAAAATGTTTTTGCTGTTCAATTTCATCCGGAAAAGAGTCAGCATTCAGGCTTGGCTTTATTGAAAAACTTTGTTCAGTGGAATGGTCAGGTTTAGGTTAAAGGCGCCATTTCAATATTATTTGGTTGATGACTGTTAGGCTTAATTATTCTGTTATCGACTTGAAAGAGTACCAGTGTACTCGGCATATCCGGCTAACGCTTAAGTAATGGGTATTTGAGGTTAAGTTAATATGGGTCTTGCGAAACGAATTATTCCTTGTCTTGATGTTGATAATGGACGAGTAGTAAAAGGCGTTCAATTTGTTGATATCCGGGATGCAGGTGACCCTGTAGAGGTAGCGCGAAAGTATGACGAGCAGGGCGCGGATGAGATAACGTTTTTAGATATAACCGCCAGTTCTGATGATCGAGAAACGATGGTTCATACTGTCGAGAAAATGGCCAGTGAAGTATTTATTCCTTTAACTGTTGGCGGGGGAATACGTACGGTTGACGACATCCGAAAAATGCTCAATGCCGGGGCTGATAAAGTGAGTATAAATACCGCTGCTGTTTTTAACCCCGAGTTTGTTAAAGAAGCGTCAGAGCGTTTTGGTAGCCAATGTATTGTCGTAGCGATTGATGCCAAGAAGGTAAGCGGGCCAGATGAGGAATGCCGTTGGGAGATCTTTACTCATGGCGGCCGAAAACCCACAGGGCTTGATGCTGTTGAGTGGGCCAAGAAAATGGCTGCTTATGGGGCCGGTGAAATATTGTTGACGAGCATGGATCAGGACGGCATGAAAAAAGGTTTTGATCTAGGTGTTACTCGTGCCATTAGTGATGCGGTTTCTATCCCTGTGATCGCATCCGGTGGTGTCGGTAATCTTCAGCATCTTGTCGATGGTGTAATAGAGGGAGGGGCCGATGCGGTTTTGGCCGCCAGCATATTCCACTTTGGACAACATACTATTCCTGAAGCTAAAGAGTTTATGGCGGATCAAGGAATAGAAGTCCGAAACTAACTCGCCGTGCTGCCAACGCCTGCTTTTATTATTCTGAAAAGTAGGCTGCTTTATTGGTTTTAAAGCGCAGCTATTAGGCAGGCTGACAGTTGATCAGCATACACGGGGCTGAATCGCCACGTCTAAGAAACCCTTCAATGACAAAGTCTGTTTCATTTCTCTTCATAATGCCTTCTGTAGACGTATCTCTGGAAAAGTCTTTGAGCGAAAAAGATTCGATGTCCTGAATATTATCTAACCTTAGGGCACCTATCGCGCTATTGTTTTGTTCTACAAAAACAATAATGGGGCGGTCGCTGTTTCGTATTCGCTCTCGAGCGGTTTCGAATAACCTAAGTAGTTCAGCTAAGGTTGTGTGTCGCTCTTTCTCCAGCCTGCCCAGCGCATGTGTTTTATCTTCTTTGGCTGACGTTAGCAGTGATTCCGCAAGCTTATGAATGCGCTTGTGCGGTTCATAAAATTTATCTAATACTTCTTTCAAATCGCTATCATTGGTGGTGAATTGATTGTACCAAACACCAAATGCACACTCGTTATGATCAATTGCTTTGTTAAATGAGGCGTCGTTTTTGATGGCGTTTTCCAAAGCATCCATCCAGTCTTTATGCTCTTTCTCTCGTTCGTTAAGCATGGCGATTAGTTCTTGATTTTCTTCAAACTGAGAGCGGCTTCCAGTTAGTATGCTGAAATCAAACAATGGCACTGCATTGTTTTGATAAGTGATTACTTCATGATTGAAGCGGTCGAGTTTGCCAACCTTTATATTACGCTTAACGTCTTTTTCTATGTACTTTACCTGCTCGAGGGGGATAGCAAAGGTAGCCTCTCGTGTAGAGAAAGTGATAACGGAAATTTGGTCATCTTTGAATAGTGAGTCGATGTTCTGTCCGCTCATAGTCATCTCTTGTTGAAGTCATGCTGAATAAATATTTCGAGGCGTAGAATACTAAAAAAGTATAGGAGTGAAATCTTAATCTAACCAATGAGTTGGTGCGATTTTTTTCATTTATGTTGCTATAACTTATGAGCTGTTTTTAGTTTTTTATTGGTTGTTTTATTCGTTGCAGCCACGGTATTCGGTAAGGCCTGTTTTCGCTGGCTGAACATTTGGTTTCCGTTATTTCTGATTGTCCAGAGGCCACTAACGGTTGCGATTCTTATTCCTTGTTGATCGAGCCTGGGAAGAGCCCAGGTGAGGTAGTCAGCCGTGACTTGGTGAGGGTGGCCGATTGCGATAGCGGTTCCCTTTTCTTTGGCTACTTTGATCAGTTTGCTAAACTGCATGTGGACAGACTTGCGAGTTTGCCAATGATCCAAAAAAACATCTCTGCTTAAGCTCGGAATTTGGTACTGTTGAGCGGTATTGGCAGCAACTGATGCCGCAATGGTCCTGCTATCTACAAAGTAAAGAGGGTAGTTGTAGAGTTCTTCCATAACCCACCGCATCTCTTCTCTTCGTTGCGTGAGTGCACTTCCCATATGGTTATTTATACCCTGAATGTAAGGTATCGATCGAATAGCTTGTCGCAGGGTTTTGGTTAGGTTCGGCTTTGTCATATCAACCGTCAGGCCTCCCGCCCCCAACTCCAGGCCGGAGGTGTTTGCCATGGGCATGTGCAGCATAATCTCTTTGTTATGGCTATGCGCGCTTTGGGCTAAGTCCGATGTGTGCTTTCTGTGTGGCAGAAATGCCAGTGTAAGCGGGTAGGGAAGGTTGATCAGTTGCCGGCCCGTTTTGAGGTGGTTACCCATGTCATCAATAATAATGGCAATTGTGGGCTGATTGACTGACTCAGCTGATGCGCTTGCCGTTACAAATAATAATGAGAGCAACAAGGCTTTCAGGTTGTTGAAAGCCTTTTGTGTGCTGATTGTTTTATCAGACAAGCAGGTCATCCCGGCTTTAGTTCTCGTCAGCACGCTTACTCAGGATGGTAAGACCTTTAAGTAAATTGATGGCCTCTCGAAGCTGGAAGTCTCGTTCAAGAATCGTTGAAGGGTCGTTTGAAGAGGAATCATCTCCGTCACTGCTTTCGCCGCCTTCAACGGCTTTGTCGCTATCACTTTTTTCTGTCTTGCCATTGCTTAAGTGGCCTGCCAAATCAGCTTCTTTAAAGAACTCTTGCGATTGAAGTTCAGTGAGTTTGGCTCGTTTAACTTCGATATCTGGCACAATACCTAATGCTTGAATTGAGCGGCCGTTAGGCGTGTAGTAACGAGCGGTAGTGAGCTTCAAGCCATTTTCTTCATTAAGCTGCATAACGGTTTGAACAGAGCCTTTACCAAAACTCTCTGTCCCCATTATGATTGCACGGCCCTGATCTTGAAGAGCGCCGGAAACAATCTCTGAAGCTGACGCTGAACCGCCATTAATGAGCACGATTACAGGCTTTCCGTTAAGCTCGTCACCCGGTGTTGCACTAAACCGTAATTGAGAACTTTTGATGCGTCCTTCGGTATATACAATTAACCCTTCTTCAAGAAGGCTGTCTGATACGGCAACGGCCGCCTGTAAAACACCACCAGGGTTGTTTCTCAGGTCGAGTATTAGCCCGTTAAGTTCGCCTTTATTTTCGGCTTTTAACTTTTCTAAACCTTTGCTGAAATCCTCACCCGTTTGTGCCTGAAACTGTGTGATTCTCA
Source organism: Alkalimarinus coralli (assembly GCF_023650515.1). Taxonomy (NCBI): domain Bacteria; kingdom Pseudomonadati; phylum Pseudomonadota; class Gammaproteobacteria; order Alteromonadales; family Alteromonadaceae; genus Alkalimarinus; species Alkalimarinus coralli. Next base: position 2,709,694 of record NZ_CP096016.1, on the reverse strand, counting down.
GGTAGCCATACCCTGGTTCAAGCAAACGTGTTTTTACACTGGTGACTTTGATAACGTCTCGGATAATGGTTATTTCAATAGGGCCACTTTCGCTTTCCCTGGCAATTGTTAGAACAATGGGGGAGCCCGGTTCGCCACGCATAAGCTTTACGGCCTCATCCAGAGACATGCCCTTTACAGGCGTGTCGTCCAGCTTGATGATCAAATCACCTGCTTCAACACCTGCTTTTTGTGCCGGAGTATCATCTATAGGCGCGATCACCTTAACAAAACCGTTCTCTTGCCCCACTTCAATCCCGAGCCCTCCAAATTGCCCGGAAGTGCTTTCTTGGAGGTCTTCAAATGCAGAGGGTTCAAGATAGGCTGAATGGGGATCCAGGCCAGATAGCATTCCTTTAATCGCATTGTTTAGCAGGGTGGTGTCGTCTACTTCTTCGACATAGGTTTTCTTTATGCGATCAAAAACTTCGGTAAACTTCCTTAGGTCATCAAGGGGTAATTGTTTAGCCGGGTCCGGCAGTGTTATGACGGTGCGCTGCGGATTTTCCTCCGCCTTGTCTGTCTGCAAAGGAACATCATTCGCTGAATGTTGTTCGCTCGACAAGGTGTTGCTGGTTGCTTCTTCTGACAGAGCCAAGCTCGGTTGGAGTGCCAGTAAACATAATAGCGGTAGACTGATTAGAGCGGCGCTGGTTGACTTCAACTGACGTAGGTGTTTCTGAATATCTGTCATTAATAAATTCCCGTTAGTTCAGGTGTTCTTATTTGCGTTTTAACCATTTCAAAGGGTTTTGCGGCCTGCCATTTTTCCTGATTTCAAAGTACAGCCCTGTTTCTTGCTGGCCTCCGCTATTGCCAGCGTAAGCTATCGCCTCTCCGGTATGAACCCAGTCGCCAATGTCTTTTAACAGGCTTTTGTTGTGGCCATACAGGCTCATATAGCCACCGCCATGATCGATAATCGTCATTAGGCCAAAGCCTCGTATCCAGTCGGAAAAGACAACTCTCCCATAATGAACGGCGCTGACTTGTTCTGCTGGATTGGTCTCTATTATGACGCCATTTTGGCGTAACTTTCCACCTGCCAGACGAGACCTGTAATATTTAGTCACTTTACCACGAGTTGGCCAGGGAAGTTTAGACCTCAGTTGTGAAAATGGTCTAGAGTCTTCGGGCAACTTCAGGTTAGCGATTGCTTTCTCAACCTTCTTGAGTAACTCTTCCAGGCGCTTTTGATCATTTGTCAGTTTTTCAAGCTCAAGGCTTTTTCCTTTAATTGAGCTGTTCAGCTTTGCTAGTGTCCTTTTTCTGGAGCGTTGACTCTCATTAAGTTCTGCTTTGCTGGTAACCAGTTTACTACGGGCATTAATTAATGTTTCATTCTGGTGATCTATTGCTAGTCGGGTTGCACTAAGCTCATCAATAGTCGTGCGATAAGATTCTATCTCTTTCGCACGGGCTTTATTGAAATAGTCGTAATAGGCAAGTGTGCGGTCAATTTTTTGAGGGTCTTCCAGGTTTAGTAGTACCTTAACGGCCGGCTGCCTTCCTAGAGAGTATGCGGTAACGATTTGCTTCTTTAGGTAAGATTGTTGGTTTTTTAGTTGAAGTTCGAGCTTTTTCTTTTTCTTCTGAAGCTTTTTCAGGCTTGCCTGTGCCTGATTAAGTTGTTGCTGAATTTTATGAATGTCTTTGCCGATACGGCTGATTTCTTGCTCGCTTTTCTGCAGTGCTTTTTGCAGCTCACTTTTTTTCCCTTGCGCCTTATTCAACCAGGCATTGAGACTGTTAATATTTTTCTTAAGTTCTTTCAGCTGTTTAGGGGATACGTCAGGCTCGTCTGGAGCCGCCATAAGTTGGGCAGGGGATAGCAGTATCAGCAGTAATAGTGAGAGAGCGGAAGAAATTATGCACTTCCCAACGGTTCTGTTTAGGTTGTTAGGTTTTGAACTCAGAGTGCCGACCCTTCTTCTCATTATTGCTGGCTGTATAGTTCGTCTATTCGGTTTATCAGTGTGTTGGTTTTTCAGTGTGAGCCGTGAAGCCCACACCATCAAACTAGGTAACGTCCGATTACTGGCTAACAATAAGAGATTCGCCTGTCATCTCTTCCGGCTGAGCCAGGCTCATCAGTGAGAGCAGGGAAGGGGCGACGTCACTTAGTTTCCCTCCCTCTCTTAATGAGATCGCCTTGTTACCCATATAAACCAGTGGCACGGGGAGTGTGGTGTGTGCAGTATGAGGTTGGCCTGTAACAGGGTCTACCATCTGTTCTGCGTTACCATGGTCTGCAGTGACCAGACACTGGCCTCCGACCTCGTGCAATGCCTCATTAACTTTGCGAAGGCAATCGTCCAGACACTCCGCCGCTTTGACTGCAGCGTCATACTTGCCAGTATGCCCAACCATATCCCCATTTGCATAGTTACAAATTATTAAGTCGTACTGGCCACCTTTTATGGCTGATACAAGTTTGTCGGTCAGTTCCGGGGCACTCATTTCTGGCTTAAGGTCGTAAGTTGCGACATCTGGGGAAGGAATAAGCTCCCTGTCTTCTCCCTTGAACAGGGCTTCTCGTCCTCCGCTAAAGAAAAAGGTAACATGCGCATACTTTTCCGTCTCCGCAATGCGAAGTTGGCTAAGTCCCTGTTTTTCCATATATTCGCCAAGCGTATTAGGCAAGTCTGAAGGTGGGTAGGCACATGCGGTATTGATATCTGCTGCATACTCGGTCAGCATAACGAAGTCGGCCAGTTGGACGACTTTCTTTCGGCTGAAGCCCGAAAATTCTTCACCCTCGACAAATGATCGAGTTATCTCTCTCGCCCGATCCGCCCGGAAGTTCATAAACAGCACTGCATCGCCATCATTGATTGTGGCGCTTTCGTCCTCACTGCCTTGAATAATGGATGCTTGAACAAACTCGTCGTTCTCATCACGATCATAGGCGGCCTGCAGGGCGGAGATTCCATCAGCGTATGTGAAGTCGGCCTCTGCGAGTGTCAGCAAGTTGTAGGCACTTTCGATTCTATCCCAGCGGTTGTCGCGATCCATTGCGTAATAGCGACCAACAATTGAGGCCAGACGACCAACCCCAAGTGTTTTGAGTTTATTTTCAATGACGTTAATTGAGGACTCAGCGCTTCTTGGTGGCATGTCACGGCCATCAAGGAAACCATGCACAAATATTTTGTTTGCGCCTTGTTTAGCTGCCAGTTCGCACGCTGCAATGATATGGTCTTCATGGCTGTGGACACCACCTGGCGAGAGCAAGCCCATTATGTGAACGGCTTTTCCTGCTGTTACTGCTTTATTTATTGCGCCCGTAATAGCTGGATTGCTGTAAAACCCGCCGTCATCTATGTCTTTGGTGATTCTAGTAAAATTTTGATAAACAATGCGGCCTGCTCCGAGGTTCATGTGACCTACCTCAGAGTTGCCCATCTGTCCCTCAGGGAGACCTACTGCCATGCCTGATGTATTAATTAAGGTATGAGGGTTTTGTTTCCAGATCTGATCCCAGAAAGGGGTGTTTGCATTACTGATTGCATTGGCTTCGCTTTCATCACGATAGCCCCAGCCATCAAGGATAATTAGAGCTGTCGGTGTACGTTGGTCAGTCATGGTTAATCAATCATTCCGCATTATTTAGGTGTTCAGGGTATTAACGCGACATCTATCGAATAGAAGCGCGGCACGATTTTACCGCGAACAATGATATATAGCTAATTGAAACGTTGTTTAGATACTGGCTAGAGGCGTGTATAATGCCGCCAATCTTAATTCTATCAACGACTGGATGTAATAATGGAAAGACTTTTTGAGTTTGCGATTAATCACTGGATTCTTGCTTCAAGCTTTGTAGGGCTGTTGGTGGTGCTTTTCTTGTTGGAGAAACATCGCTCTGGTCGTTCGCTTTCTCCTCAGCAGGCAACATTATTACTGAACAAAGATGAGGCCGTTATTGTTGATATAAGGGAAAAGAAAGAGTTTAGTGAAGGGCGGATAAAAGGTTCGTTGCATATTCCTTTTGCCAGCTTAAAAGACCGTACTAGCGAATTGGAAAAGTATAAAGATAAACAATTGGTCATCGTTGACAAGGCGGGCCAGCACTCTGGAATGGCTGGTAAAACGCTGAAAGCGGCAGGCTTTGAAAATATATGTCGTATGACGGGTGGTATTAGCGAATGGAAAAACAGTAGCTTACCACTGGTTAAAAAATAAGCATTCTTGCTTGGTGGCGTCATTAGAGAGTTGTAGTTGATGAATAATGTAGTGTTGTATACCACGCGCTTTTGTCCGTATTGCGTTCGTGCCAAAAACTTACTCAATAGCAAAGGGGTCAGTTTTGAAGAGATTGCGGTCGATAATGACCCTGCGCTTAGACGCGAAATGATGGTAAAAAGTGGTCGGCATACCGTGCCTCAAATATGGATTGGGGACCAGCATATTGGCGGCTGTGATGAGCTTTATGCTTTAGAGCGAAGTGGAAAGTTAGACTCGGCACTTGAACTTTGTGCCGATTGACCCCATTACAATTAGCTACGTTGAGACCTTTGCACGACGTTACGAGCGAAGCAAAGGCAAGGCAAAAAATGAAGAAAAAGCGCAGTTTATGAGTAATAAATGAGCATTTTGAGTCATTTTTTAACGCTGTATTTGTAAGCGCAGTAGTCGTGCAAAGGTCTCAGGTTATTATTCTTTGTTTAGGATGAAGGCTTGATCTGGGTAAGGTCTTTTCAGATCTCAAAAGACTAAGCTTGGAAATAACTAAGCTTGGAAAAAAATCGAATAAAGTAAAAGTGACCTCTGCACTCGAATCATTGTAGTTTAACTTTTATTATTGCAGTCAGGGATCGGTTATACGATCACTAATAAATAAAAATATTAAGTTTAAGGAATTGTTATGCCGGAAAATGAACAACAAGCACCCGCTCAACCACAGTTTGCTCTACAGCGTATTTATGTAAAAGACATCTCTTTTGAATCTCCGAGTGCGCCAGATGTTTTCCAGCAGCAGTGGAAGCCTCAGATTAATATGGATCTGAATACTTCAAGCGACAAGGTGAGTGAGTCCCAGTACGAGGTTGTTGTATCGCTATCTATCACTGCCAAGGTTGACGAGAAGGTTGCCTTCATCGTTGAGATCCAGCAGGCGGGTATTTTTCACATTACAGGAATTGAAGGCCCTCAACTGGCTCAAACACTAGGGGCATTTTGTCCGAATGTACTATTTCCTTATGCTCGCGAAGCTGTTGATAGCTTAGTGAACAAAGGAAGTTTCCCATCGTTAATGCTTGCTCCAGTTAACTTTGATGCAATTTTTGCAGAAGCAATGAAGCGTAAGCAAGAAGAAGCTCAGCAGGCTGAAGGCGCGGCTACTCACTAATTTAGCGAGCTTCAGAAAAACGGTAACAAGAAGGGCCGCAGAGTCGTATATGTGCCCTCCTTGTTATTTGATGTTACATCCCCCCCTCAAAATCAAACTGACGCCAGGCTTCATAAACGACTAAGGCAACAGTATTCGATAGATTTAAGCTTCGACTATTCTCTTTCATCGGAATTCTCAACCATTGCTCGTTTGGTATCTGTGCCCGTATATCTTCAGGCAGGCCCCGTGTTTCTGGGCCAAACATCAAATAGTCACTTTTTTTAAACGCTACATCCTGATAGTAGTGGCTGCCCTTTGTGGTAAATGCAAAGATGCGTTCTGGCTGTTCTGAAGTTAAAAATGCCTCATAATTTTTGTGAATTTTGGCTGCCGCCCATTCATGGTAGTCCAGCCCCGCACGTCGTAACCTCTTGTCATCCAAGATAAAGCCCATTGGCTCAATTAGATGAAGTTGAAAGCCTGTATTGGCGCAGAGCCTGATTATATTGCCTGTATTGGGTGGAATTTCAGGTTCAAATAGTACGATATTGATCATAGGTGATAGGCATTTTGCATTATTGCTGGTTGATAGTGGCCACCATTATAACTCGATATTTCTATAATCTGATTAATCAATTTTATTCATTCATAAATAAACAAACATGTCATAAAAATGTAATGGGTTAGAAAGATAATGCTGACACTTTGTTCAAAAACGAAAATCACAATAAGCAGTTCTATTCGGAGTGTTGAAATGCAAGAAAAGAGTTTGGTCAAACATGTTAAGGCATTGAGCCTTGGGCTATCCATGTTGACTGTCGTTGGGTGCAGCCATACGCAAACTGAAAGTGCGGTATCTGAGTCACCTTCGCAAGTGAAGAATGTGATCATGATGATTGGTGATGGTATGGGGCCACAGCAGATGGGATTGCTGGAAAATTATGCAGTTAATGCCTCGACGTCAATCTATAAAGATCAGCAAACGGGTCTGGCCAAAATGATCAATAACGGTACTCTCGGGTTATCATCGCACAACCCCGCGGATAGTATTGTTGCTGACTCTGCCTGTTCTGCTTCTCAACTCGCAACAGGTGAGCCATCACTATCCGAGGCCGTGGGTTTGGATATTAATGGTAATAGTGTTGAAACCGTTCTCGAACTGGCTAAGGCACAAGGAAAGGCAACGGGGCTTGTTTCTGACACTCGGTTGACCCATGCTACCCCGGCAGCATTTGCAGCGCACCGTTATCACCGCTCTTTGGAAAACCAGATAGCAGAAGATATGTTGGCAAACCAAGTTGATGTCATGTTATCGGGTGGTTTGCGTTACTGGATCCCTCAAGAAGTCAATGAGAAAGGCGAAGCCTATCAGGCGCTTGTAGAGAAAACAGGCGGCGCGGTTAAGATCAAGTCTAAGCGTAAGGACAATAAAAACCTGTTGAATGAAGCTGAAAAAATGGGCTATAGCCTTGCCTTTAATCGTGATGACCTGTCACAAGTCGATAATGGTAAGCTGTTAGGGTTGTTTGCATATTCAGGAATGCAGGATGGCATTGAATACACGCAAACTAAAAATGATCCGAATCGAACCATGCCGGGTCTGAGAGAGATGACAGAGAAAGCTCTGGATATCCTTTCTCAGGACGAGGATGGCTTTTTCCTCATGATCGAGGGAGGCCGAATCGACTGGGCAGGCCATGATAATGATGCCGGGACTATGCTGCATGAAATGCTCAAGTTTGATGAAGCCGTAAACTATGTTTATGAGTGGGCGCGCAAGCGTAATGATACATTGGTTTTAGTTACGGCAGACCATGAAACTGGCGGCTTTGGTTTTAGTTACACTCGCGCCAACTTGCCTGAAGCAAAAGAAGTAACTGGCAAGGCATTTGCCAATGCTCAATATAAGCCAAATTTCAATTTTGGTAGTTTCGATATTCTCGACAAGCTATATATGCAGAAAAAGAGCTTTGCGAATATCCTTGCTGATTATGACAGTGGGGAAAAAACAGCGGAGGCGTTGGCCAAACTGGTAAATGAAAATAGCGAGTTTGATATCACTGTTGACCAAGCCAATGAAATTCTTGCTCGCGAAAATAATGACTATCACGTTAAAGGGCACAAGTACCTAGACTCAAAGAGTTTCCCAAAAGTTAATGACTTTAAATCGTTTTATGTTTATGGCGATGAAATTCGAAATGACTTATTGGGGCGTGCGTTGAGTGAACAGCAAAATGTTGTATGGGGAACGGGTACACACACTAGCACGCCGGTTGCTGTGATTGCCTTTGGCCCAGATGCTGTTGAGAGTAAGTTCTCTTCAATGACTCACCATATTGAATTAGGCAAAATGGCCAAGAAAGCAATAGCCGGTGAGATATAAAATAGAGAGGCGGGTTGGCAAGTGTTCGTTTCTTTACGTGCTTGCTCTCTGAATCCCGTGAATAGCAAAAAAGCCAGCTTAAATAGCTGGCTTTTTTGTCAAACGGTGAGGCCCTGAATGAGGCCATATTACCAATATGGCTTAGATCTTTACTACGGTTTAAGCGGCCGTTAGAAGTGGAAAAGATTAATGCAAAAGCCTCTGGCATTGACTTCACCAAACGCACTATTAAAACCTTTTGTTAGCATCATTTGGCCTTGGATTACTTGAGGCCTGATCCTTATACTTTAAGTAGGGGGAGGCTAGGCTTGGTGAGCCGAGTTTGGCTGACTTATCCTGGGGAGGTGGATATGGTTCGTCTTTATTTTTTACTTCCTGATGTAAAAAGTGTCGTAGGTGTTGCCGACGAGCTGAGAAGTTTGGGTGTTGATGATCACCATATGCACCTGCTATCAAACAGTTCTCATGATGCCCGGATGGCGCATGTTCCGGTAGCCCATGCCTTTCATGTTAGCGATGCATGGAATATGACAAAAAGAGGGGCGTTAGCAGGTCTGCTGTGTGGATTTTGGGCGGTGCTGCTATCATCATCCGGAATGTATATTGGTTTTGTTATGTTTATGCAGGGCGGCATTATTGGTGCAGGGGCTGGCGCACTGATGGGGGCCATAATCGGCTTGGGCCGGAACGAGGTCAATATTGAAGAGCACGAGCTTGATATTGAAGAGGGAAAACAAATGTTGCTGGTGGATGTTGATAAAAACCATCAATACGAAGTGATAGAGAAAATTCGCAGCCACCACCGGGAAGTTGAAATAGAAACCTCACATGACTATTTACACTTCTAGCCGACGCCAAGCGACGACAGCTAAATAGCCAAATTGTGCAGAGCCTAGACTCCACACAATTTTAGAAGATCTGTCTTTCAACAGGAGCAACCGTAGGGTCTTATCTCCACAGTGCTACTTGGGATATGCCGTATGGCTAGCGCTCAATCGCCAGAGAGACCCCCATTCCGCCGCCGATACAGAGTGTTGCAAGCCCTTTCTTGGCATCGCGTTTTATCATTTCATGAATCAGTGTTACCAGAACCCGACAACCTGATGCGCCAATCGGGTGCCCGAGCGCTATGGCTCCGCCATTCACATTAACCTTGTCTGTATCCCAACCTAGCCCTCGGTTAACTGAAATTGCCTGAGCCGCGAATGCTTCGTTTGCTTCGATAAGGTCTAAATCATCAATTGTCCAGCCAGCATTGCTCAAGCACTGTTGGGTCGCAGGCACCGGGCCTGTTCCCATGATGCTAGGGTCTACACCCGCATTAGCATAGGCTTTGATCGTGGCTAGAGGTGTTAAACCCAGTTCTTTTGCTTTCTCTTCACTACAAACAATAACGGTTGCAGCACCGTCGTTGAGAGAAGAGGCATTTGCCGCCGTAATTGAACCGTCTTTTTTGAATGCTGGGCGCATCTTACCCATTGATTCCATGTTTGCACCATGGCGTGGGTTTTCGTCTGTATCGACAATAACGGGTTCCCCTCTGCGCTGAGGAACGGATACAGGGATAATCTCATCCGCAAACCGGTTTGCTTTTTGAGCCGCTTCAGCTTTCTGCTGTGATGCGACTGCAAACTGGTCTTGCTCTTCTCTGGATATTTCAAACTTTTCAGCAATATTTTCTGCAGTAATACCCATATGGTAATCGTTAAATGCATCCCAAAGGCCATCGTTAACCATTGTGTCTACCAGGTTCCAGTTACCCATCTTTTGACCATTCCTGGACTTGGGTAACACATGAGGTGATTGGCTCATGCTTTCTTGCCCGCCAGCAATAATCAGTTCAGCGTCACCACAGGCAATGGCTTGGGCTGCCATATGAACTGCTTTAAGCCCGGAGCCGCATACTTTGTTAATAGTCATCGCTGGAACGGTGACAGGTATGCCTGCGTTAACTGAAGCCTGTCTTGCAGGGTTTTGGCCACACCCTGCGGTAAGCACCTGGCCTAGTATGACCTCGTCGACATGGTCAGGCGAAATGGAGTATTTTTCGAGCAACGCTTTTATTGTGAGTGATCCGAGCTGGTCTGCCGTCAGTGATGAAAGGCTGCCGCCGAAGGTGCCTATTGGTGTGCGCCCTGCAGCAACAATAACAACATTTTTCATGGTGTGTCCTCGTATTAAGTGATGCCTGTTAGTCTGTATATTGATTCGTTTGGTTTTATCGTTTCGCGTCAACGTGATCTATTGTGGAGCTTAACTATTACACTTACGCAACTATTACCTCTAGAGATAGAGACTTCTTCCTCCATCAACCTTGATGATTTGTCCTGTCACAAATGAGCTGGCAGCGAGATAACACACTGCTTCGCAGATATCTTCAGGGGCTCCGCTGCGAGCCATGGGCGTCTGGGATACAATCCTCTGCTGCGCTGCATTCTGCTCAGTTGATTCGTTTTCGGGCCATAAAATAGCGCCAGGAGAGACACCATTTACACGTATCTCCGGGGCCAACTCTCTCGCCAGTGTTTGAGTGGTCATCGCGATACCGGCTTTGCTTATGTTGTAGATAGAGTGATGTTTAAGAGGTCGCTCAGCGTAGATATCTACAAGATTAATGATTGCGCCATTCACCTTTCGTAGTTCATCGGCTAATGATAGGGATAGGAAGTAAGGCGCGCGTAGATTTGTATCAATTATCGTGTTCCAGTCAACCAGCTTGGTTGAGTTATCGCTTTGCTGGCTTGTGATTGTGTCAGTGATAGGCGTCGGATAGAAGCATGATGCATTGTTAACCAACAGGTTGATATGCCCCCACTGTGCCGTTGCAGATTCAGATAGCCGGTCTAGGTCGCTCAATTCCTGAAGGTTGGCTTGAATGGCGACGGCGGAGTTTGCTCGTATTGCGAGCAGGCTTTCGACTAAGCAATCAGCGTCATCTTTACTGTGGTTATAATGAATGATGACATTATAGCCTCGCTGGTGAAGCGCTTTCGCAATGCTTGCACCTATGCGCCGGGCAGCTCCAGTGATCAATGCGGTTTTTGTGTCGCGGCTTGATTCAGTCATTTTATTTGACCCTTACTCTTGCTGGCTTTTGGTAAGCGCATAATTTTGTTTTAGCCGCTGAATCTGCGCTTGCTGGCTGCGCTGTAGTGCCTGACCTAACTCCTTCCCACTAAACCCTTGCTCAATAAGCGTGGATGCTTGCACTGATCTGGCGGCCTCAAATGCATCTAAAAAGTATTGGTGTTGGGCATATGTACAGTTTTCGAAGCCAGTTCGTCCTTTGGCATCTGCTTCACAAACCAATAAAAGCTGTCGAAATCGTTCATTATTTCGAAAGGCATCTGATGATTTAATCACTTTTAATACAGTGGCAGGTTTAAGCTCAAAAGCACGATGAACGTGGGTGTGAAATTCCCCTGCAAGCAGAGATAGAGTGCGTACTTCATTAGGGACTTTTATGCGGGTGCAGAGTTTTTTTATCAGAGACAAGCCCTTTTTTTCGTGGCCATGATGCTTTGGCCACTCAGACGTGGGTGTTAGTCCTTTGCCCAAGTCGTGTACCAAAGCGGCAAACCTGACCGCAATATCAGTGCTGAGTTCGCAGGCGACCTTCAGTGACATTAAACTGTGCACTCCGGTATCAATCTCAGGGTGATGCTGCTCGGGTTGAGGAATACCAAACAATGTGTCTAATTCAGGAAAGAGCACGCTGAGTGCGCCACACTCTTTTAAGGTTTCGAAATACACCCAGGGAGACTGTTCGCTCAGTGCTCTAGCCGTCTCCTGCCAGACGCGCTCAGCAACAAGGTGAGCGGCTTCACCTGAGTCTACAATTTCGGTCATCAGCGTGATTGTTTCATCTGCGATTGAGAAGCCCAAGTGGCTAAATCGAGCAGCAAAACGAGCCACCCTCAAAATTCGCAAAGGGTCCTCTGAAAATGCACTAGAAACATGGCGAAGTGTTTTTTGCTTTAAGTCATCCTGACCGTGATAGGGGTCGATAATTTCGTTGTCCAGTGATGCCATGGCATTAATGGTCAGGTCTCTGCGCTTAAGATCCTCTTCCAAGGTTACGTCGGGGGACGAAAAACACTCAAACCCCAGATAGCCTTTGCCCTTTTTACGTTCGGTACGCGCCAATGCGTACTCTTCCCTGGTTTTGGGATGCAGGAAAACCGGGAAATCAGCGCCCACCTGTTGATAGCCATCATCGATCATTTGTTGAGGCGTTGCGCCAACGACCACCCAGTCGCGATCTTTTACCGGTAGGCCTAAAAGCCTATCTCGTACAGCGCCACCAACAAGGTAAATTTTCATCTGTTTGAAGAGTTTCCATAATGTAGGTAAGGCTAACGATTATAACGAGGCAGAGGCTGGGGGCAATAGGCGATCTTGCCTGCTTTTTGTTTGTTCCGTGAGTCTGGCGGGTTACACCGAGGGTTGTTTGCTTTATAATCGCTCTTGCTTGTTCAGGACGAACAGGATGAAAAAGGGTATTTCGGGGTTAGCCGGTTATTACGAAACCCTGGAATATTAGGAGAGACCTTTGCACGACGTTACGAGCGAAGCAAAGACAAGGCAAAAAATGAAGAAAAAGCGCAGTTTATGAGTAATAAATGAGCATTTTGAGTCATTTTTTAACGCTGTATTTGTAAGCGCAGTAGTCGTGCAAAGGTCTCTAGTAGTAAGGCGGGATTAAAACTGCCGCTTAAACAATCAGGCTCTGACGCCTCACTCATGGAAGAGAATTATGTCGGCCACACCGTCTTCACTGCCAAACCAGCAGCGCTGGAACGCTCGTCTAATGTTATCTGTTGCAGGTCTGAATGACTTGCTCCGGGTGGTTCATTTTAACGGGCACGAAGCGATATCAGCACTTTACGAGTACTCCATTGAAGTTGCTTGTGAAAATCCCTCTTTATCACTCAATGATTTAATTGGCCGTCAGGCATCCTTTCAAATAAAAGATTCACAAGGCAATACCAGGACTATTTTGGGTGCTGTTTATTCGGTCACGCAAGGGGCCATGCAGCGTCGCTTTTCGTTTTATACCCTGACGATTGTTCCTCAGTTTAAATGGTTGCAACACCGGCACGGTTTCAGGATATTTCAGGATCAGGATGTCCCATCGATTTTAAAGCAAGTATTTGATGATGCCGGGCTTGATAGCCAGAGTGTCAGGTTTCAACTGAGCAGCCATTATCCGTTGCGTGAATATTGCGTCCAATATGATGAAAATGAATGGCACTTTGTTGCCCGGTTAATGGAGGAGGAAGGGATTCATTTTCATTTTGAACATACTGAGCGTCAACCGGTGATGGTCATCGCTGATAACCCGGCAGCATTCCGCCCGTTAACGCCACGCCGGGATATTAAGTTTCAGGGAAATAGCGGCCAGTCAGGCGATGAAGCAACACTTCACGCTTTTTGCTGGAGTCAGCAGGTCGGCCATGACCGAGTGACGTTTAATGACTATGACTACGAAAAACCGAACCGTTCTCTCATGTCATCCGCTCAGAATAGTCGAGACGCCTCACTCGAGCAGTATCGTTACCCCGGTGGTTACAAACAGTCGGAAGAAGGCGATAGGTTAAGCCGTATTGCGTTAGCACGAGAATCTATCGCAAGCTGCAAGATAGACGCTGCGGGCACTGTGAGTTTTTTGAGTAGTGGCGCGGTCTTTTCGCTTAGCCAGCACCCGAGGAGCGACTTCAATGATGACTTCCTGATTGCTGAATTACGACAGAGTGGCGACCAGCCTCAGGTTCTGGAAGAGCAATCGGGCAGTGGCAGTTATCGCTTTACGGCAGAGGTTTCGTGCGTTCCATCCAGCATGGAATACCGCTCGCAAAGAGGCTATCAACGACCTTTGATTAAAGGTTCTCAAACGGCCGTCGTGCATGGCGCGCCAGGTGAAACGATCTATACCGATGACCTTGGGCGCATCAAAGTTAATTTTCATTGGGAGCGAGAGAATAAAAGCTCGTGCTGGGTAAGGGTCTCCCAGTCATGGGCAAGCAATCAGTGGGGAGCGATTAACCTGCCACGGGTCGGGCAGGAGGTGATAGTGGATTTTGTGGATGGCAACCCTGATCACCCGATCGTCACTGGCTGCGTTTACCATAGCCTGCACAAGCCTCCTTATAAACTACCTGACCATAAAACGCGTACCTCATTTAAAACCCAAAGTGTCCCTGCGGGTGGTTTTAACGAACTTAGAATCGAAGACAAAAAAGGCCAGGAACAGATATTTGTGCATGCTCAAAAGGACCTTGATCTGAAAGTGCTGGAGAACCACAAAACCCATGTCGGCGCAGACAACCATCTGATCGTTGGAAAAAGCCGATTTGAGCAGATAAAAGGCGAGATAAACCAATCTGCCGATGGCGATATTAAATGCCAGACCGGTGGCGGTTATCACTTGACGGTGAAAGGCGATCAGCAGGCCAAAGTCGGGGGCGATATAAAACAGCAATCTGGTGGTGATGTTCATATTAAGGCAGGTAGTAAAGTCACTATCGATGCTGGGGTTGAGCTGACAATCAAAGCGGGCGGCGCTTTCGTTAAGCTCAGCCCGGCGGGAGTTCAAATACAGGGTGCCACCATTAATCTGAATGGTGGCGGCAGTGCAGGGTCTGCCAGTGCGGCATCACCGAAAACACCTGAGGCGGCCATTGAAGTCGTAGGGGAAGGGGCAGGTAAGCGCGCTGAAAAGGGTAAAGCTAACCAGCCCCACAAGCAGGAAGCCATTGATTTTCACCATGATGGTGGGGCGCTTAGCTTTTTGACTGCGGATAAACTGGAAGTGGCCTCATCAAATGCCTCAGCCTTGCAGACAGCGTGCGAAGTGTGCGGTGAACCAGGGGGATGCGGCCATGAAGCATGATGCAATCAGCTTGGACTTGCTCTATGAAAAATTGTGGCCTGATCATGGAGAAAACACTTATGCTTTTTTAGATGCTGCCTCTCACCAAGCATTGCCAGCCAAGATATGGGAACTAGAAAAAGAACCTCAAGCCATATCGTTGTTTTTCCAGTCGTCTGCCGCCGAGCTGTCAGAGCAAGCCCCGTATATTGTTAAACTTGAGAAAGAATCATCACTTACGAATTGGATCTTGGGTAGTTGGCAAAAACAGCCTGTCGGGTTTTTCTTCACATCGTCTCTTTCTTTGGATGCGCTATTTATTTTATATAGAGCCAGAGTTTGTGTAGTTGATGACGATGGCAAGCCGATGTTATTTCGCTTTTATGACCCACGCGTGATGCTTGCGTATCTCCAATATGCCCCCGAGCAGAGTGTTGAGCAACTAGTGTACCCCATTTCGAGACTCATGATATGGGATTATTACAACGAAGAAATCGCACTTTATGAGCAAGTGAGCAATGCAGACTTGACCGACACAATGATGACTACTCGTCGATTTGAACAGAGGCTTACTCCCATCCTTACATCAGCCTTATTGCCCTTCAAAATATTGAGTTATTTGAAGTTGAACTTTATTGAAAAAACTCATGCCTTCACAGACGCGGAAATTCTAACGCGGATAAGAGATGATTACATTCCAAGGGCTACCCGATTGGGGTTCAATGACGACTCTTCTGTAGGGCTGTTAAGCAGTCTGTCACTGGAGTTTGGAGATCGTTTTGAGACCCATCCAATCATTATAAATGCCACAAAAGACAGAAAATATAACTCGTTAAGTGATGCGCTATCAGGTATTGATGAGATAACTTGGGAATATATCCGTGAGCACAATTGGGGTGCTGCCCCCCTCAAAAAAGGACTTGGACAATGAAAAATAAGCTATTGAAGGCCTGTGGCGGTGTGATGTTAGTGCTAATGGTATTAGCGAGTGCAAGCTGCGTCTGGTATCGGGACGGGTTTCACTCGATCATCATTGTTAACCATACAGACCGGCCGATATTTACAAGCTCAATACAGCTAGGCGGGTTTACCTATTGGGCTGGAGCCGCAAATGCTCAGAATGAGGGGGGAAGTGTATTGCTAGATGTTAAATGGGTACCGCGTAAGGCTATTTTTACCTGGAATTGGGGGGATGTAATAGGGGATGAAGACAATGTTCAAGTAATACCTATTCCACCATATCCTGATCTGCCGAGTGGCGCTAGGGTACGTGATAACCAGCTCAGAATTCATGTTTTTCCTAATGACCGTATTATAGCCGAGCTGGGAGTTTCATATATTGATAAAAACAATGATTCGCAAGGCGTAAGTTTTTATGATGGCCCCAAAAAAATAGGTTGGTGGTGGCATAGGCATTAAATTGTAACTTACTATAACTCAAGGATGAGTCGATCAATGAATATTAATACCCATTTTAGTTCTGCGTCACAACTTTCTTCAGCAAAGTGCAACGGGGGGATTGCCTGTAACAAACCCGATAGTATATGGATTAGTGTTTTCTTTGATGGAACAGGTAATAATATTGAAGTTGATGAAGCGCTTGGAAGAATGACTAATGTAGCCAAACTACACAAATCCGCTAAAGAGCTGGTCAATAGCGGGGTCTACCGAATATACATTAACGGTGTGGGCACGAGAAGCGGCGATCAAGGGCCTATTGACTATATCCGTGACTCGGTCTATATCGGGGGCGCCTCAGGTGCAGGAGGGCAAGCTCGAATTCTGTACGCCAAAAGTAAAGCTGCTGATTTTTTAAAGGATCAGAACCATGCAAAAACTATCAATATAGCCCTATTTGGCTTTAGCCGAGGTGCCGCGTTAGCTCGGCACTTCGCAAATGTGTTGGTCAATGAAGGTCTGGAGAATCAGAACGACCCTGGTAACCCATTCAAAGTAGGCGAACATATTAATATCAAATTTTTGGGTATTTTTGATACTGTGGGTTCGTTTGGTCTTGGGGGGAATAATATAGATTGGGGTTTTGAGTTTGAAATCCCGCAGGCTGTAGAAAAAACTGTTCATTTTATTGCGGCTCATGAGAGGCGTTCTAAATTCGACCTACAGTCTATACGCACTAGTGGTTGCATACCTGTATCTGGCAGGCTAAAGGAAGTGGTCTATCCCGGTATGCATGCGGATGTTGGGGGAGGTTATATGCAACATGAACAGGGAAGACATAAAGAGCTTTCTCGCATTCCACTACATAATATGAGTCAGGCGGCAATTAATGCGGGCGTGCCTCTGTATTCAGTTGAAGAACTAAAGTTATCCAACCCAGAGCTATACAGCGTATTTGAAGTGTCTTCTGAGCTTAAACGTTTTTATAAGTCTTATTGTGGTCAGATACCTTCCACCCCAAACCTCTACCAATCTATTGCCTACCATGAAGCGCTTTACTTTAAATGGTTGAAAAAATTGGTTGCCCAACCCGATGAATTTACGCTTCTTATCAATAAGGCCAAGGCTCACAGAAAGAATTTACAAGACAGTATAGAGCCTATTTCCAAAGATGAGCGAGAGAAGAGAGTTCAAATAATTAAGGATCTTCGTGATGCCCAAAGGCGTGCGCCAAGAAAGTTAACCGGTGTTCAGTTAAGACTGGGGGTTTATGATGACCCCGCCTACTTGGAGATTCACCGGGAACTACAGGGCAAGCAAGATGAAATTGAGTCAATAAATAACTCCATTGATGATATGGAGGATGCTTACGCTCAACTAAGCGAGAGCTACTACAGCGCTAAATGGAGAGATTTGTACTTTAAAGGCGTAACGCCCAGATTCTCCCCGCCTGCATCTGCTTTTTACCACTTATCAGGGGCTAAGGGACAGATGAATGAGCAGCGCCGAGTTAAATCGATTACTCGCGAAGAACGTGATTTTCTGACTTGGATGGACGCGCCTGTTTCATTGCCGAAAGAGGCTTCACTGTTGTTTGAAAAGTATATTCATGACTCTGTCGCTCACACGCCAGACCCAACTGGAGACCGGTACTTTCAGCGGCGAGCCATTTTTTTTCAAAATGATGAACGCTGGGTATCTGAAAAAAGAGCTTAACGCGTATATCGGTCTACGATTTTCTGAATTCCACCTTGCTGCTTGAATACCCTTATAGCTTGGTCGAACTTAGGCAATATATCTGGGTGTTTTGATTTTTTGCTGACCAGTAACGGAAAGGGGACTTCGTCAAATACGAAAGGCAGCATCTCGACTTTATCCGTAAGCTGCTCTTTTTTTAGTAGCGCTAAACCTGCAGCGCTGGCGTGTATGGCGATATCATATCGCTCAAATGCTATATTTCTAAAACAGAGATTAATGTCTTTAAATCGCTTTATTTCAATACCATACTTGCCATAAAAATTGTTTGCCCAGCCATTTCCAATCATGTCGCATACGTTGTAGTTTTCTAACTCGCTTATGTTGCTTAGGGTGAGCGCAGATAACGCTTTTTTATGTTTGGAATGCCTGTTGATAAATGCTTTTTCTTCAAGCGTATACACTACTTCACTGCTGCTATTGCTATATGCAAGCCGTGCTTCAGTGGCGGTTGTTACAAGCGCATCATGAACGCCAATTTCAACATTGTGCTGAACCCGCTTCCAAGGGTATCCATAAAACTCGACAGGCTCTTTTAACTTCGTCTCAAAGACTTCTTTAACGATATCAACCAGAATGCCTGCCATTTCATTGTTTTCATTTCTAAAGCTAAATGGTGGCCAGCTTTCGTTATAAGCAACAGAAAAGGGCTTGTTCTCAGCGAATGCAAGCGTAGGCAGAGTCATGGCGAAAACAATTACCGAATGGCGTATTAAACGTTTGATCGTAGAGCCTTGCATGCATTATCCCTGCATCTATTTAAAAAGAATTGACTATAGGGTAGTACTATATCAGTTGTGCTGCATCCTGAAATTATATTCTTACGTGCATTATGCTTTCACCCTATACCATAAGCGATTAAACTTAAGTTGAAGGTGTTAACTGGTGGGCCGTTTATGTCACAGTTGCTTAACTTAAAGCCATCGGATGGGCATCGTTCAAACCCATGCGTGAGAAACTGTTGCCTGGACGAACAAGATATTTGCCTGGGCTGTTTTCGCTCTTTAGATGAAATACTGGCATGGCGTAAATTGACAGAAGAGCAGCGCAGAGCCGTGATGCTTGAGGCAAAGAAAAGGCGAGAAGCCAGACTAACTGATAATAAATAACGCTGTTCTTCCACCCAACATTACTACAAACATTAATACAATAGACGCGATATATTTTAATGCATATTCATATTTTAGGTATTTGTGGCACTTTCATGGGCAGCTTGGCGGTATTGGCCAAGCAACTTGGGCATCATGTTACAGGGTCTGACCAAGCCGTTTACCCGCCTATGAGCACTCAGCTGGAAGCTCAAGGCATTGAGCTGATGAATGGGTATTCGCCCGACAACCTGAATCCTGAGCCTGACCTTGTGGTTATAGGCAATGCCATGAGTCGTGGTAACCCCGAGGTGGAAGCCGTTTTGAATCAAGGGTTGCCCTATACCTCAGGGCCAGAGTGGCTTTCAAGATACGTGCTGCAAGGGCGCTGGACGCTGGCTGTGTCAGGCACTCATGGAAAGACAACCACAAGTACCATGCTTGCATGGATTCTGGAGTATGCGGGCATGTCTCCGGGCTTTTTAATCGGGGGGGTGCCGCAAAACTTTGAAGCCTCAGCCCGGCTGGGAGATACGCCTTTTTTTGTTGTAGAAGCGGATGAATACGACAGTGCCTTTTTTGATAAACGCTCCAAGTTTGTACACTATCGTCCACGCACGCTAGTTATGAATAATTTAGAGTTCGACCATGCTGATATTTTTCCAGACTTGGCGGCTATCCAAACACAGTTCCACCACTTAATTCGAACAGTGCCTTCATCAGGGCTGATTATTGCCCCGAAAAACACAGCAAGCCTCCAACAGGTATTAGACAAAGGTTGTTGGAGCGACTTGCAGACAATATCTACAGGAGACGGCGACTGGAACTACAGGCTTAATGCGCCAGATGGCTCTGAATTTTCTATCAACATTGAGCAGGAGCATGCGACCGTAAACTGGGGTATGACAGGCCTGCATAATGTGTTGAACGGTGTCGCGGCAATGGCTGCCGCCAGGCACGTCGGGGTGACTGCCAAAGTGGCCGCAGAAGCACTGAGCCAGTTTGGCGGGGTTAAGCGCCGCCTTGAACTATTGGCTGATATTAAAAATGTAACGGGTGTTAATAGCATTAAGATATATGATGACTTCGCCCATCACCCTACAGCCATTGAGACAACCCTTGATGGGCTTAGAAAACAGGTCGGTACAGATTCAATTATCGCGCTCATCGAGCCACGTTCAAACACGATGAAAATGGGTGTCCATCAACGTAGCCTGCTCACTTCGGCAGATGAGGCAGATCAGGTTGTTTGGGCAAACCTGGCAATAGATGGTTCAATGGACTGGTTAAATGGCATGGTTGATAGTGCCGTTAGCAAGCACCAACTGGGTTCGTCTGTTGAAAGCATTATCAAGACTGTAACGCAGGGCATTCATGATGCTGGTTCATCCAACCAGCATGTAGTGATTATGAGTAACGGCGGCTTTTCCGGTATACATCAGCAACTGATTGCTGCGTTAGAAGAGAAGGCATAAGTCATGATAGAGCAAAAACGCGTAACCGTTGCCATTACCGGGGCATCAGGGGCTCAGTACGGGCTTCGACTGATAGAGTGCTTGATTAAGTCAGATATTAAGGTATTTGTCCTGGTCTCAAAAGCAGCGCAGGTTGTTATTGCCACAGAGACAGAGTTGAAACTTCCCGCTCAAGCGGCTGCGATGACACAATTCTTAACTGAGCGATATCATGCAAAAGAAGGCCAATTAGTGGTTTTCGGAAAAGAAGATTGGATGTCACCGGTGGCATCGGGTTCAGGCGCGCCTTCATCAATGGTTGTCTGCCCATGCAGTACTGGCGCACTTTCGGCAATTGCTACCGGGGCGAGTAATAACTTAATTGAGCGCGCGGCGGATGTGGTGCTGAAAGAGCGGCGTCAATTGATCCTGGTACCACGAGAGAGCCCGTATTCGGCTATTCACTTGGAAAATATGCTTAAACTGACGCAGATGGGGGCGACGATCATGCCTGCCAGCCCTGGTTTTTATCATAAGCCTGAGTCGGTAGAGGATGTGATCGACTTTATGGTGGCGAGGGTGCTAGACCATCTCGGCGTTGAGCAAAAGATGGTCGAACGATGGGGGGGTGACCGGGCTTAGGTAAAACGTGAACAACTCTTCCCCCCCCACAAGGGCTCGTTCCTACCTCAGAACGACAGAACCCATTATGGGAGACGCTGGGCAATGATGAGTCAATCACGCTTGTTTTAATGCGCAATGGTTTGCCAGTGCGGTACGACTATCGAGTCGAGTAATTTGCAGGTTTCAAATCCATGGCAGATACGTTTATTTGCCTTTTGATTGCTTCACGGTTTGTAAGTTTTCCCCTTCAAGCGTAAAAGCCTGGCCAAACCCCTTCACATAATTAGCGGTTGATGGGGTGAGTTCAAATAGTTGAAAATCCGGCAGTGAGCGCAATAATTCAACTGTAGGGCCGTGCTCTGCCTGAAAGAGATCTAACAGCGTCTCCCATTGTTGATGTTCTCTGGGAATGGGGGTGGCGCTGCACTCAATGGTTAGCCGACGACGCGCGAACAGGTTTTTCGCATCAACTTCGTTTTGTATGAAAAAAAGAGAGAGCATAGGGTGGCGTAGAATATTTGCCGTATGTGATGCCAGTTCGCTAATAAAGATATAATAGCGCCCCGCCTGCTTAATGTAAGGGGCGTAGCTGGCTTCCGGGTTGCCTGCCGGGTTAAGCGTTGCAAGTTGAACGGTTTTAAACTGGTTAACCAGGTCTGAGGCTTCTTCTATTATTTCTTCTGAATTCACTGACTGATTCATGGTTTTCCTATAGTGGCCATTGGCCCTCTGCAATTGTGTGGAACTATGCTGGACGCTAATGCCCACCTGGAAGTAAGCATAGTCGGGCACTAATTATAGTCGGGAGCTAATTATAGCCGGAAGAACATTATAGTGGGCGTTGGTGGTTGTTTTAACTGTTGAGGGCGTACTTTTAGCTGTTAGTAACGGCCGTGAATGCTAAAAACATCTGAGCCCCAGCCGTTAAATCAGGAGTGTTCAGGCTGATCGCCACCTAACAGGCAAGCAAGATCCCAGAACCAGATGTTACCTGTTCAATCGGCAGCAAACCCCATGGTAATACTGTCACCTGCAGCAGCCGCATTGCTGGGCAGGTCGGCTCTTGCAGACTGAATACCGAACAACAGGCTTATGAGCAGTGCGAGTGAAAACCCTTTGATTAGTGCTCTGGTACGAGTGACATGACTTGTTTTCATTGTTTGTCTCCGTTCCCTTCGCTTTGGGTCAAGCGATTGTTTTTTTATTTTTTTATGAACCTCAGTCATTCTTTTATGTCAAACTGGCAGTTTTGTACAAAAAATAAACAAGTGTGAGCTGGTTAATGAGATGTGCGTCACAAAACTATGTTCGTGTCGAGATGGTTCACTGTGATCGCTGGAAGCCGTGTATCACTTCATTTCATGCTCTATGACTTACGTGATTTTTTTAGCTACTTAAATTGGTGGATTAGAGCATTGAGCAAAACAGTTCAGGCTTGAGAAACTGAGGGTATGCGCCCCTTGGTTTCATATACCAAACGGGGATACCAGAATAAGTAAAATATTGAGGAGATAGCCCATGCTGACACGCCCGTTGTTTGATTCAGATTTAGAAGGTTTTAGAGATGCGGTTAATAAGTTTTTTGTGAAAGAAGCGGTTCCTTTTCATACTCAATGGGAAAAGGAAGGGCAAGTTTCGAAAGAGCTTTGGCGAAAAGCAGGAGAGATGGGGTTTTTGTGCCCGACAGCGCCTGAAGAGTATGGTGGTGTAGGGGCTGATTTTAGATATAGCGCTGTAGTGATGGAAGAAGCCTCTGCGCTTGGCCTATCGGGGGTCGGCTTTTCCCTTCATTCGGATATTGTCATGCCTTATATATTGCGCCATGGTACTGAAGCGCAGAAGCAACACTATATACCCAAGCTGATTAGCGGCGAGATGATTGGGGCTATCGCGATGACTGAACCGGGAGCGGGTTCAGATTTGCAGGGCGTGAAAACGACGGCAATAAAAAAAGGCGATAAGTACATTCTCAATGGCTCTAAAACGTTTATCACCAATGGTCAGCTTTGTGATCTGGTCATTGTCGTGGCTAAAACAGACCCGAAAGAAGGTGCTAAAGGCACCAGTTTGTTTATTGTTGAAACAGGTACAAAAGGGTTCGAAAAAGGTCAGAATCTTGAAAAAGTGGGCATGAAAGCACAGGATACCTCGGAGCTGTTTTTCCAGGATGTTGAGATACCGGAAGAGAATTTACTGGGTGATGCAGAAGGCAGAGGGTTTGTTCAGCTAATGCAGGAGTTGCCGCAAGAACGACTATTGGTTGGTCTTACGGCCATGGCTGCCTGTGAAGCTGCGCTGCAATGGACCATCGACTATGTTAAAGAGCGAAAAGCCTTTGGCAAGCCGGTTATGTCGTTCCAAAACACGCGTTTCAAACTGGCCGAACTTAAAGCCGATATTATCGCTGGGCGTTGCTTTGCAGATCGCTGTTTGGAACTGCACCTGGACAAAAAGTTAGATGTGCCTACGGCTGCAATGCTTAAACAGTGGACAACTGATTTGCAGTGCAAGGTGATGGATGAATGTGTACAGCTTCATGGCGGCTACGGATACATGTGGGAGTATCCTATTGCGAGGGCCTGGGCTGATTCTCGTGTTCAGCGAATATATGCCGGAACCAATGAAATAATGAAAGAGATCGTCGCTCGATCGCTATAAGTGGTTTGCCGCTTCTGACCCTGGCTTTAGCTGCGCTAAGTTATGCCCAGGTGACGAGGACTCTTATGGCCAATAGGGTAAGCAGCCCCTTAAAAAGCACTTTAAATTGCTTTTCGGGGAGCTTGCCCAATACACGCAAGCCGATTTTTGTGCCTATGTACCCCATGGTTATCATCAACCCCAGCAGTGGTAGCCATTCAGTAAATGCGAACCCCGCGAACCCGAAAACCACTATCTTGAGTAAATGTTGAAGCGTCATGCAGCTTGAGAAGTTAGCGGTATAGATCCAGCGGTCAACCCCGCTTCTTCCCAACCAGGCAGAGACAAGCGGGCCAGTTGCGCCCACAGTCATTGTTGCTAGCGTGGTTAACCATCCGCCGAGTAGCAACCCGGTGGGCGTTTTTCCCAAGCCAAACTCCGGCATCGGCCCCCAGCATAACCACAGGATAAACAGTGCAACCAGTGGTGGAATTATTTCGGTGCCGATGGCGCCCAAAAGAAAAACGGCACAGCCCGATGCGATTACGGCACCTATAGCAAAAAGACCCACCACCTGTTTGTCGATGTGCTTGCGGGTGAGTACTGCGCGTGATCCGTTTGACCCCATTTGCACCAGACCGTGTAAAGGGATGAGTGCGAGGGGAGGGACTAAGTCGGCCATTACGGCAATTAAAAACGCACCCCCGCCGACACCCAACGCAGCAGTGATAAATGACCCTAAAAAGCTACTTGCTGACAGCAGCGCGATGGTAACCGGCGATAGGCCTGCAAACCACTCAGTCATTCAGGCTTCTCGTTTTCGGGGTTGTTTGTTTCAGGCCTCTCTTTTTCAGGTCTATCTTTTTCTGGTCTCTCTTTTTCAGGAACATAGCTCATTGCTCGTTCGGTCAGTGCGGTAATGGTCAGAGATGGGTTTACACCAATATTGGCGGAGATCGAGGAACCATCGCAGACATACATGTTTTGATATCCAAACACACTGTGTTTTGAGTTGATGACGCCTTCACTCGCGCTGTCACCCATGCAGGCGCCACCGAGAATGTGTGCGGTAGTCGGTATGCCCATGAGCGTTTCGGAAAGTAAAACAGTGGGTTTTCCGTCAATGATCTCAGCGTATTTTTCTCCAAGCTCCTGCGCCTCGGGTATAAACGCGGTAGGCGCTTCGCCTATATCTACGCGCGATTTCATCCCGAATAGGCCGCGAGTAAACTTTAGCGTGCTGTCGAGTGTTTGCATAAAGAGCAGTATTTGCGTTCGTTTTGCCCAGTCGTCAACAGTTGCCACCCTAAAGTTTTTGACCGGATGGCGTAGCCACTGCCAGGCCATTTTTGCAATGCGGGTGATAATATTGCCACCTCTAACCATAGGCACCATGGCCAGCCGCCAGAAGCCTGCACCTGCAGAATAGCGCACTGCCTCCAAATGGCTATGGTCGTCAGTGTGCAGCAGCGAGCTAATAGCAATGCCCTCAGAATAGTCGTTCTCTTTACTGGTTGTTGTCACCGGAATTAAGGCTTCTGAATTGGTGCGAATACCGTAACCGAGTCGGTCTGAAATTCTGGGTAATGAGGTTTCTTTAAGTTTTAAAAGCAGCTTGATGGTTCCCATAACGCCACCCGCAAAAATAATACCTTTGGTATGAAATGTTCCAGATTCACCGAAATAGCGAGTTGAGTTTTTCCAGTCCACGCTATAACCATGAAGGCCGTCAGCAAGATACTCTCTTACATCGATGACTTCTGATTCGGCTTGAATCTCTGCACCATTCTGTTGCGCAAGATAGAGGTAGTTTTTATCCAAGGTGTTTTTTGCGTTGAAGCGGCAACCGAGCATACAGCCGCCGCAAAAAGTACAGCCTACGCGTTCCGGGCCTTTTCCGTCAAAATAGGGGTCTGCGACTTTCTTACCCGGTTCGCCAAAAAATACCGCGACATTAGGGGCTTCAAAACATTCCTCTTTTCCCATTTGTTTAGCGAGTGTTTGAAGGGCTTCATCGCCGTGCTCTTTTCGGGGAGATGGCGTTGCGCCCAGCATGGTTAATGCTGTTTTGTAGTGTGGCTTAAGCTCTTCTTCCCAGTTTTCTAAATGACGCCAGCTATCCGCTTCAAAAAACGTTTTTTTGGGCACTGGCAGTGTGTTGGCGTAAACCAGCGATCCGCCACCGACACCAACGCCGGATAGTACGGTGACATGGCGGAAAATTGTCATTTTAAAGAGTCCGAAACACTTTAACAGTGGTAGCCATAGCCACTTTTTTAGCTTCCAGTTGGTTGTCGGGAAGTCTTTGGCTTTGAGCCACTTTCCCTTTTCCAACACTAATACCTTGTAGCCTTTCTCTGACAGACGAAGGGCTGATACCGAGCCCCCAAAACCGCTGCCAACAATGATGTAGTCGTAGTCGAAATGCTTATCCATGCTCGTTCCTTATTATTCTGGTCTCTGAACCATTGTCTATCAGATTCAACGGTGATCACAAGAGGCTCTTGATCTTATACAAGTACAACGTAATCAGAATTCGTTTAAATGCACAAGTTTATGACGACATTGACCTGAATACAGAAAGGTCGGGCACTCACTGCGAGAGGGGATGGTAGATGAAGAACAAGGGGTGGCAGGTCACCTTAGCGGGTACAGGCATTAACCTGGCGTTAGGGGTACTTTATACGTGGAGTATTTTTAAAAAAGAGATTACCGAATCGATTCAGCAAGGTGGGGTGTTTAATTGGAACTTGTCGTCTATTAATGACCCCTACGCGGTTGCTTGTCTTACGTTTGCCTTAACGATGGTTGTTGCAGGAAAGTGCCAGGATCGTTTTGGCCCCCGTGTTACGGCTATATTGGGTGGGGTTCTGGTTGGTGCAGGTTTCTTGCTTATCTCTCAAACCGCAGATTATTGGGGCTGGATTATTGGCTTTGGCGTACTTGCAGGGGCAGGTATTGGCTTCGGTTACTCATCTGCGACCCCTCCCGCTTTACGCTGGTTTCCATCAGCCAAAACCGGACTGATTGCAGGTATTGTTGTATCAGGTTTTGGCCTGGCTCCGGTTTATATTGCCCCCTTAGCGGCCTATATGACAGGCGCTCTTGGTCTTCAGAGTACGATGATGATACTGGGGATCGGTTTTACGGTGATTGTATGTTCGCTGGCCATGCTGCTATCTAACCCACCTGAAAACTATCGTGTGAACGAGCCGGCCGCCGCTGCGGTTGTTCCTGCACAGGATTTTGCTCCATCACAGCTATTGAAGGAGTCAAAATTCTATATTCTCTGGACGATCTACTTTATTGGTGCAGGTGCAGGGCTCATGGTGATCGGTAGCGTTGCAGGCATGGCTAAACAGAGCATGGGAACCATGGCGTTTATGGCGGTATCTATCATGGCTGTGGGAAATGCTGGGGGCAGGGTTGTGGCAGGTCTGTTGTCTGACCGAATTGGGCGTGTCAACACACTATTTGCCATGCTTATATTCCAAGCGGTACTCATGTTTTCTGCTATTCCATTATTGGGCGGTAATGATGCCAGTGCGGTGGCGCTTATTCTGTTAGCAACGTTTATCGGCTTTAACTACGGCACCAACCTTTCCTTGTTTCCGGCTTTTGCCAAAGGGCTATGGGGCGCGAAAAATTTTGGAACCAATTACGGTATGTTATTTACTGCATGGGGAGCGGGTGCATTTGTACTGGTAAGAGTGGCGGAAGTATTAAAGGCATCCAGCGGTTCTTTTACCAGCTCTTTTGCGGTTGCCGGAGGCTTGCTGGTTCTAAGTGCTCTGCTAACGTTTATGCTTAGAGAAAAGCAAACTGTCACGCGTCTTAGTGTTGCTCACGCCTCCTAATTTTCTGCTGGCCTGAGTTAAAAATATAGCGATACCCTTAGGTGAATATCTAAGGGTATTTTTTTGCCAGCTGTAAAAATAAGTTGTGCGTTTATCTTGCAGAAATGATGGGTTGAAAAAAACGATAATCGAACGCTATTTTGTTTATAACCCCATTACTTGACGTTATACTCTGCTCCAATTTGAGGCATTGGGATTGTGCACGGAATTTGGTTTACAGGTTGCTCATTGATGTCTCATCAAATCATTTTACTCTTCGCAAATTCTATAGGTGAAGTATGCCGGTACATGAGATTAAACACCCATTGGTGCAACATAAATTAGGGCTGATGCGTGAAGCTGATATCAGCACCAAACGCTTTAGAGAACTGGCAACAGAAGTTGGCTGCTTGTTGACCTATGAAGCGACTAAAGATCTTGAGCTTGAATCCAAAACCATAGAAAGTTGGGCTGGCCCAATAGACGTTCAGCAGATTCAAGGTAAGAAAGTGACCGTAGTGCCGATATTAAGGGCAGGGCTCGGCATGATGGACGGCGTATTGCAGCTGGTTCCGAGTGCTAAGGTGAGTGTGGTAGGGCTATACCGTGATGAAGAGACACTGGAACCGGTTCCTTATTTTGAAAAACTGGTGGGAAAGATAGAAGATCGTATCTCTCTGGTTATTGATCCTATGCTGGCGACCGGCGGCTCAATGGTGGCAACGATTGAAATGTTAAAAAATGCTGGCTGCGACCATATTAAGGTTCTCGTACTTGTTGCGGCACCTGAGGGCATTAAGCGAGTGGAAGATGCATACCCGGATATTGATATCTATGTTGCTTCGGTTGACCGTTGTCTGAATGAGAACGGGTACATCTTGCCTGGCTTAGGCGATGCCGGTGACAAGATATTCGGTACTAAGTAAGGGGAACGGAATGAATTCGACTTCCTCAAATGCAAGCCGCGCACCGGCCTGGCAAAATGCATTAGCAGGTTCTCAAATCCTGCTTGTTGCGTTTGGTGCACTGGTACTGGTGCCGCTGATTACCGGGCTTGATCCGAGTGTTGCGCTTTTTACTGCCGGCGTAGGGACTCTGCTTTTTCAGTTGGTAACGAAAAGAACCGTTCCGATCTTTCTGGCTTCCTCGTTTGCTTTTATTGCACCTATTATTTATGGCACGCAAACATGGGGGCTTGCGGCCACCATGGGAGGGCTGGTGGCCGCAGGTGTGCTATATATATTGATGAGTATTGCGATACGCATTTACGGCACTGACTTTTTAGATCGATTACTACCGCCGGTGGTGATTGGCCCGGTTATCATGGTGATTGGGCTCGGCTTGGCACCTGTGGCAGTAAATATGGCGATGGGTAAAACCGGTGATGGTTCCGCTGAGCTAGTCCCATATGCCACTGCGCTGATGGTGTCGCTAACGAGTTTGGCCGTTACCTTGCTGGTGGCGATTAAAGGCCATGGTATTTTTAGGTTGTTGCCTATTCTATCAGGCATTTTAGCGGGTTATGCTCTGTCTCTGTCGTTAGGGCTGGTCAGCTTCACCTCGCTGGATGATGCAGTGTGGTTTGCGGTGCCCAACTTCATTATGCCGGAATGGAACTGGCAGGCGGTGCTATTTATGATTCCTGTGGCGATTGCTCCAGCGATTGAACATGTGGGAGATATCCTGGCGATTGGTACTGTGACGGGTAAAGACTATTTCAAAAAGCCAGGCTTGCAGAACACCTTGCTAGGCGACGGTATCGCAACAGGGGCGGCGGCGATGCTCGGCGGCCCGCCAAATACAACCTACTCTGAGGTCACAGGAGCGGTTATCCTGACCAAAAACTTCAACCCTGTGGTTATGACCTGGGCGGCAGTGTTTGCGATTCTGCTGGCCTTTGTCGGTAAATTTGGTGCTCTTTTACAAACGGTGCCGACACCTGTAATGGGTGGGATTCTGATTCTGTTATTTGGTTCGATTGCGGTTATTGGATTGAATACACTGATTAAGTCGGAAGTTGACCTCTCTGAACCCCGAAACCTCAGTATCGTCTCACTGGTGCTGGTGTTCGGAATCGGCGGGATGGCGATTGGTAATGGTGAAATGGTGTTAAAAGGTGTCAGCCTGTGTGCAATAGCGGCGGTTGTATTAAACCTGATATTGCCATACCCAAAAGCTGAGCCAGCCAACGAATAACCGGCAAAGAACTAAGAAAAGGCAATCGCAAAGGGCAGGCATTAGGTTGGTGAACTAATGGCCTGCCCTTTGTTTATGCGCTATTTACTTGGAGTCGGCGCGGCTGACAAACTTGCGCTCGTCAACGCTGATGGTAATTCGTTCGCCTGTTGAAATATGCTCTGGCACTTGAACGGTTAGTCCGGTGGAAAGAATTGCCGGTTTTGTTCTTGCTGTTGCAGAACCGCCTTTCAGTGCCGGGTCTGTCTCAACAATATCAAGGTCAACGTTGGCAGGCAGGTCCAGCGCTATTGGCGCATCGTCAACAATGACGACCATCAAACCTTCGGTATCTTCATTTATGAACTGTAACTCTTCTTCAATTCGCTCTTTGTTAAAGCTGTAAGATGAATAGTCTTCGTTATCCATAAAGACGTATTCGTCGCCATCAGAGTAGGAAAACTTCGCAGGGCGACGTGTTAAGTCTGCGAGGTTCAGCATGTCTGAATCTTTGAAGGTCTCATCAATTTTATTGCCGGTCGCAACATCGTACATCCGCATACGATAGATACTTCCTCCAGCTCGACCTTGCGGCACTGAACGCTCGATGGTTCGGATGACGTAGACGTTGCCGTTATACTCGACGGCGGCATTTTTCTTTAGTTCACTAGCTTTTGGCATCTTATTCAGCTCTAAAATCAAAAAATTAAGGTTACTATAAACTGTTGATGAATCAAAGATAGCGGGCTGCTCATGG
This sequence comes from Alkalimarinus coralli, assembly GCF_023650515.1. Taxonomy (NCBI): domain Bacteria; kingdom Pseudomonadati; phylum Pseudomonadota; class Gammaproteobacteria; order Alteromonadales; family Alteromonadaceae; genus Alkalimarinus; species Alkalimarinus coralli. Next base: position 2,679,345 of record NZ_CP096016.1, on the reverse strand, counting down.
GGGACTAATAGTCCACCCCTTTCCGTGCCATGATACCCGCGGTATAAGCATGTTTGATGTCGTTTATTTCTGAAACTGTATCGACCAACTCCCGAATCGCCTTACCGCCGCCACGTCCGGTGACCACAACGCTCTGATTTTCCGGACGATTGCGAATGGCATCCAGTACTTTCTCCTCGTTTAGATAGCTATAGGCCAGCATATAGGTGAGTTCGTCCAGTACTACAAGGTGCAAGCTTTCGTCTTGCAGCATCTGTTCGGCGTGCTTCCATGACTTTTCAGCAGCGGCGATATCAGCGTCTCTATCCTGAGTATCCCAGGTAAAGCCTGTTCCCATCTGATGAAATTGAACTTCAGGGTGCTGGTCTCGGATGAATATCTCTTCCCCCGACAGTTGTACGCCTTTTATAAACTGCACAATGCCGACGTTGTAACCGTACCCGAGGCAGCGCATGACCATGCCGAAAGCGGAACTTGATTTTCCTTTTCCATTGCCAGTTAAGAGAATTGAAACGCCGCGTTCGATATTTGCATTAGCGATACTCTTATCGACCTTCTCCTTTTGTTTTTCCATGCTGGCTTTGTGTTTTGCTGACTTAGAATCACTCATAGTGGGCCTATAGTTTGAACTGATTGATTATTTTCAAGGATTCAGTGTAATGGTAATCCAGTTGCGCATCAGTATAGCGATGTTTTTGCTGTACAGGGCAGCTTAACCGGGCGTGACAAGTATTCATGCAGTTGGACTCAGCCTGCTTTCTATAATTGATACAGGTGTTGATATTGAGGCTACCACTCTCACATGCGCCTGCCGGGCAGTGACTAATGCAGGGTTTATGCTGACAGCTAGTACAGGGTGATGGTGGCTCGAAAGGGGGCGATACTTTGAATTGGCTATTGGCCAAAATAACCGCACGATAAGCAAACCAAGTCCCCCACTGTGAGTTGATTCCCACTTTAAACGGTGACTCATGATGCCAGCCTGCTAACTGGCCAAGGGTGATCAAGTTTATGGTTTGCGATAGGGGGTAAACAAGCTCATAGTTCAGCGTTGGGTGCGCGGTATTAAGCCAGTTAGTGATAGTGGCCTGACTGAAGTCATCAATCCGGTTTTCAGGGTGGGGCCTGGTCTGGGGTAAAAAATTCCAAAGCTTGCGCCCCCCATGGCCAACTAAAATCAGCTGTTGGTACTTTGACTGTTGTAGACCAAGTGAGTCAATGATGCTGTGCGGTAGCGCTGAAATATTGAATACATGTAACAGGTTTAAGCCGTTGTCACTCAATATTTCAGGTTTGAGTTCTTGATAGACAGGCATCTTTACTCTGCTAACTCGTTGCATTGAAATAACTTATCCAGATCCAGGTGCTGCTCAACGGCATCTGCCAGTCGGTTGATCGATGATTCACGGAGCTGTCCGTAATCAATTTGGGTGGCTTCTTTTAAACCCGCCCATATCAGCAGTTGTTCCAGTGCTTCTGGTTGATCAAACAGGCCGTGTAAATAGGTGCCAGCAATTTGGTTATCGTTAGAGAGTACTCCGTCGCTGATGCTGTCGCCGTTAATGTTGTCGTTGTTAGGGCAGTTGTTATCGCTAATATGAGTACTGCCAACGCTCGCGCGGCCCAATGTCAGCATGGGGTTGTTGAGCGCTTTACCACGGGTAATACCGGCGTGAATCTCATAGCCAGTGACGGGCACTTCTGGCTGGTCTGGCAGCTTGAGTGTTCCGGCAACACGCTTTAGCTGTTTCTCTGGCTCCAGTTCGGTGCTCATTGACAGCAGATTCAGGCCGGTTTCATCTCCAGCAGTACCTTCTATGCCTAGAGGGTCTCGAATACTTTCGCCCAGCATTTGATATCCACCACAGATGCCCAGCAACTTGCCTCCATAGCGCAAGTGTTTGTGTATCGCTTCTTGCCAGCCTTGATGTTTGAGCCACTGAAGGTCTTTCCGTACATTTTTGCTGCCGGGTAAGATAATCAGGTCAGCCGGGGGAATAGCGTCCCCTTCTTTTATGTAGCTAAACTTTATCTGAGGGTGTAGCCGAAGAGGGTCAAAATCGGTGTGGTTGCTAATGCGGGGGAGTAACGGAACAATAACGGTTAGAGATTCCTGATGATCTCCACTATCCTCTTTTTCGATACAGTTCACGCCATCTTCAGCATCAATGTAAAGGCCGTGTAAATAAGGGAGAACACCCAGTACAGGTTTATTGGTTCTCTCTTCCAGCCAATCCAGCCCTGGTTGTAGCAGGGCAATATCACCTCTGAACCGGTTAATAATAAAGCCCCGTACCCTGGCTTGTTCTGAAGGGGATAGAAGCGCTAACGTCCCGACCAGATGTGCAAACACACCGCCTCTATCGATATCTGCCACAATTACTACCGGACAATCAGCTTGCTCAGCAAAGCCCATATTGGCGATATCGTTTTGCCGAAGATTGACCTCGGCAGGGCTACCGGCACCTTCGATCATCACATAATTAAACTGGCTTTTTAAGCGATTGAAGGAGTCAAAAACGGCTTCACGAGCGGTGTTTTTGTAGTCATGGTATTGCTTCGCCTGCATGGTGCTAACGGCTTTTCCCTGTATGATCACCTGCGCGCCCTGATCTGATGTTGGCTTCAGCAGCACCGGGTTCATATCGGTAATCGGGTCAAGCTCACAGGCCATTGCCTGAAACGCCTGTGCTCGACCAATCTCGCCCCCATCGGTTGTTACTGCGCTATTCAACGCCATATTCTGTGGTTTAAACGGCGCAACAGGAATCCCCCTTCGCTTTAACACCCGGCAGATACCAGCAACCAGCGTACTTTTACCTGCATCAGATGTTGTGCCTTGAATCATTAATGTACCTGATAGGGAAGGGCAGGCCGAGTTTGCATGTGCTTCTGTCATGAATGGCAACTTATATAAGGCTATGAATTGATTGAACGGGAATGCTATCAGGCATAGGGCAGGAGTCAATTAAACATTATTATCGGTAAAGAACTTTGCAGGTCTACTGCGCGCTTTCGCCATTTTTTGCCTTGTCTTTGTGTCGCTTATGACGTCGTACAAAGGTTTTCATTAAAATTAACAAAAATTTAATTGATAAGCGTTCTCATTTGCATATAATAATGATTATTGAAACTTAATACGGGTCTTTAAATATGTTGGTGTGCATCTGTAACGGTATTACTGATAAAGATATTGAAAATGCAGTTCATGAAGGCGCTACCGGATTTCGTGATGTTCACGCCGCTCTGGGTGTAGGTGGATGCTGCGGGCAGTGTGCTTCTTACGCAAAAAGCCTTGTTGAAGATACCGTTTCCCAGTTGCAGTTATCCAATAATTTTCACCTGGCTCAAGAGATTGCCTGTTAATCTAAATTACTTGCATTAAGATTATCTTTATAATCATGTAGTTGCATATTATCTTTTACTATTGGACAACCTCTTCTAATTGCCAAAAATAGTTGGCACTCCCTCCCTATCGTCTATACTATCCAACCTATACTACAGTAAATGGTTAACTCCATTGGCTCTTCACGCTAGTTTGAAAAGGTTTTCATTATGAAAGGCGATAAAAAAGTCATTGAGTTACTTAACAAGTGTTTAGGTAACGAGCTGATAGCGATCAACCAGTATTTTCTTCATGCGCGAATGTTCAAGCACTGGGGGCTGGCTGAGCTAGATGAGCACGAGTACAAAAAGTCCATAAAGGATATGAAGCAAGCGGATAAGCTTATCGAGCGGGTTTTGTTTTTGGAGGGGATTCCAAACCTGCAAAAACTGGGCAAGCTATTGATTGGCGAGCACACTCAGGAAATCCTCGAGTGCGACCTCAAACTTCAAACAGTGACGTTGCAGGATTTACGAGAGGCCATCGAATATTGTGAGTCTGTGTCTGACTATGTCAGCAGAGATCTGTTGGGTGGCATTCTGGATAGTGAAGAAGAGCACCTGGATTGGGTTGAAACACAACTTGATCTAATTAATAAGGTGACTATCGAGAACTATCTTCAGTCTATGATCGGCGATTGATTTTTTGGGAGTAAAATTATGAAGGGCAGCAGTAAAGTAATTGACGTACTGAATGATCTATTAGCCGGTGAGTTAACGGCGATGGATCAGTATTTTGTTCATTCCAGAATGTATGATGACTGGGGGCTATCTAAGCTGTATGAGCGCATTGGCCATGAGATGGAAGATGAAACCGGTCATGCAGATGCAATGATAAAGCGAATATTGTTTTTGGAGGGTACCCCTAACTTAACGAAGCGTGAGCCTCTGAATATTGGTTCTACTGTTCCTGAAATGCTGCAAAGTGATCTTGATCTTGAGTACTCAGTGGTCAAAAACCTTAAAGCAGCGATCGCGCTGTGTGAAACAGAGCAGGATTATGAAACCCGAGCGATGCTGGTAAAGCAGCTTGAGGATACAGAAGAAGATCATGCCTACTGGCTCGAAAAACAGCTAGGGCTAATCGACAAGATTGGCTTGCAAAACTACCTACAGTCAGTGATGTAGTTCCTGGCCTGTATGGTCGAATATAAATAAAGGGCTTTTCGGCCCTTTTTTGTTTGCCCAGCGAAGCTGGCAAACCCGTCCACTTGAAAGAAAGTGGAATCACCCTGACTAAGGGGAAGATAATCTGAATGGCAAGGGCGTCACTGGCCAACGGTGGGGTCTGAAGGAAGCCATAGGAAGTTAGAGATACACAACTAACCGTAACCTGTTTCGGCGGTGTTGGTGGGTCAGCGTCCAAAATAACGGACTTTAAGTCTATGATGAGCTGCAATTTACTAAATATGTGTACACAAGTCGCTTGATCAGCAGGGCACGTATTATAGGAACGTTAGCAATAACGGTCTCTGACTGCCACGGTCATATAAGGGAGTAATCAAGGTCAGTTATTGCGGTCATGGCTGGCCACCAAAGCAGTCGTTCGCCTCTGAGTCGTTTCATCACGAATAGTTTCCAGAGCATTCAATTGTCAGTCAAGGTCTAATGCACTCGCTGGTTCATCAAGTAATAATAGTTTCGATTGGCGCGCCAGTGCTTGTGCTAGCCCAATCATTTGGCGCTGACCATTAGACATTTTTTGTCATGGTTGACTCATCGCCTTGTCCGGCTGAGTGGTTGATGTGGTCTCAGACCTTAAGGAACCCTTATTCAGCATCACCCAATAGGTTCCTTGTGCCGGGAATGGCTGAAAACGCTCATATAACTCATTTAAAGTAGCGTGTGGGTCTAGTTCCTGAAACGTCTTTGGATATAACCACTTAGCAAATACCTGAGCAGCAACTACATTAAGAGGTGTGTTATAGAAATGATGCCAGATAGCGTAGGCTCGTCCTTGTTTAACTGCTTCCAGCTGTTTTACACCGCGTGTATTGGATGCAGACAGAGCGTTATGAAATGACGCTCTAGCCACATCTTCAGATATGTCGGCTCCTAATACAATATAAGGTGGAATGTTATCTGCGTGGGAGGTATTCCCCGCTGTCCAAGTGTCTTTCGAACCTACAGCGGTTGCTATGTAGGCTTGCGGTTGAAATGTTAACAAGTGTTCCAGGTTTATAACTCCGGCAGCCCCAGGTACGATGTTTTTAGCCACGTTATTGGCGCCCACATAATCAGAAAAGTCTGCCATCATTCCTCGCACCATTGTTTCGCAGCACATATCCAGTAAGCCTACCCGGCTATGAATAAATACGCTGGTAGGCGTTAGTGAGCTGTTTCGTTGCGACAAGCCATCAGTCACACGCTGTAATTGTTCACGGTAGAATTGATTAAATGCTTCTGCTCGCTGTTCTTGTCCAAAAATTTTACCTAGCAGTGCAATACTTTTTGGGGTGTTTTCCAGCGGTTTTTTACGAAAATCAAGAAAAACGACGGCAACGCCTGCTTGTTCCAATTGTGTTACTACGTGTGCATGCCTCGCGGTGGGGCCATGGCCTTCCAAGCCAAAAATAGCAACGTCTGCTCTAAGGGTTAATACCTGCTCGACACTAAAAGAGTCTGCAGAGGTATGACCAATCAGGGGAATATTTTCAATCTCAGGAAATTTTTTTTTAAACTGCCGGTAAGTACCGGGCGCCGTTAATTTAAGGTCTGCCAGCATGCCGACGATTTTCGAAATCGGATCTTCTTCAACAATAGCTAATGCAGGGATGTAGCGGCTTTCACCTAAAATAACCCGCGCTACATTGACAGGAATAGTCACCTCACGTCCGGTCAAATCGACTACGGTACGAGATGCCTCTGCTAAACTAATACCACTAAAAACAGAGAACGTAATAAATAACAATAGTGACTTGGTCAAGCACCTAAATACTGGATACATTAATTTACAGCTCTATGAAGGCCGCACTGCTATCGGTAACAACCTGTTTAATTAGACTTCAGAATAAGTAAAAGAGCGCTTTCGGAATGATAGCGAAAGGAAGTACGCACCACTCCAAAAGCAACTCCAAACTAAAGCGTTAGATGCGCCATGCAGCGGTTAAGCGAATATCTCGCCCAGGTTCGGGCTGACCAGCAATGCTTTCATAACCGGGTGAGCCTGTAAGGTCTTCACTGCTTGCATGATCAAGGTACTGTTTATCAAAGATATTCTTAATAGTGAGTGTTAGCGTAATATCTTCATTTGAGGTTGGTAGCCAGCGAGCATAGATATCATGTACACCATATCCTGCCTTTCTAAAGTCAGAAATAGGGTAGCGAGGGTCATTCCATGTGTCATTAACGGAAATATCAATACCTTGAACGAATTCAGCTACCCAGCCAACGAGCAAGTCATTATTAATATCATAAGAGATATCAGTTACTAACTTGTTACCCATTGAAGTAGCTGTTGAACCCGTTATGTAGCGGAAAGCATCTTGACCATCAATTTCAGTATCTGCGCTTATAAAGCTAAGTGCAGCTGTTAGGTTGTTCCAAACATAATCAGCCTTAATATAGAACCCCGTCGTTTCGATATCATCATCGGCGTTTGTATAACCTTTAGTTAGAACCGCATCTTCAATGGTTAGGGAGTAAACACCACCAGATAATCCAAAGTTCTGATTGCTATAATCAAACCCTAGTTCATAGTTTTTAGATGTTTCACCTTTTAAGTCCGGGTCTCTAACGTTACCGTTTGCTGCGTAGACTAAAGAACCATCTCTAACAGTAGGTCCACGAAAGGCTTGAGCATAGCCAGCACTGATACTAAAGTCTGATGTGATATCGTAGTTTGCACTGATATTCGGGCTTACAGCGCTATCTTCAAGGTTTTTGGTAGCGGCCTCTTCATCGACTTCATACTTATCATAACGAGCACCTGCTGAAAGCGTCAGTTGATTTGTTACGGTGATAACATCCTGAAGATAAACACCTCTGGCTTCACCGGTTTCTTTGCCATTAAAGGTACTGTCAAGCAAACCCGCATAACTACTTTCGTCATCACGGTAGTTGATGCCGTAAATTAACTCATGACTAGCAACCAAACTGGTATTTTGAAGTGTCAAACCATGGCTTTCTACAGCCTCACGATCTATGTTGGAAAACCTACCTGTACTGGTACGTTGCTGTTCGTTATTCGTGTTATAAATATTGAACATCACATCAATATAATCATTATTAACAGAATCAAATTCATAATTAAGGATAGCGGTATCCCGGGTTACTTCCGTAGGCGTCTCATAGCTTGTGCCTGGGGTCACGATCCACTCGGGGCGGAAAGGCAAATCGCCTTCTTCCTTAAGCCTTTCATAGCTTACAGTTAGCTTCTGCTCTTCGGTCAAGTTAGCAACCAGTTTTACGTAGCCATTTAGATTTTCGCTATTGGTACCGAGAATGTCATCACCGTTACCATCTTCCAGGTAGTCAGAATCAGCACCTATAACACTCGCCAAAACACTAACAGTATCAGACTCATCGCGGGCAAAAGCGGTTGTTGATACTCTATAACCTTCACCGTTGCTGTAGTAAGTACCTTTGACCAAACCGCCCGCTTGCTCACCGGCATTTAATAGGTCACTTGGGTCTTTAGTGACAAAGCGAATCGAACCACCTAAAGCACCGAAGCCAGCTGCTGCGCTACCTGGGCCTGCTTCAATTTCAACTTGTTTTAATAATTCAGGTTCTATGGCAACGCGACCTGCGTGGTGGAACGCCGCACCGGCTTGTTCTGCCCCATCAACGGAAATATTTAATTCATTTTCCCCAATATTACGAAGATAAAGTTTCTGACCAAGGCCTACTGCACCGCCTGCATTCACTTGAGGGTCTAGTTCAAATATTTCGCCTAAGCTAGATGCGGTTGTTTTTTCAAGGTCTTCTGACGTTATCAGGTTGTCGATACCGCCAGTAGCCTGACCTTTAATCACTATCATGTCAGTGTTGCGAACGTCTTCTGTCGCTTCAGGAGTCGCAGTTTGTTTGGTATCAGCTTCCTGAGCTATGGCCTGTGTACTTATTGCACTGGCTATTGATACCGCCAGAAGACTAAGCCTGTGTTTATGAGTGAAACGTGTTAACTGGGGCATTACTACAACCTCTGTATATTATTAATTAATGGTAATGATAATCATTGTCATTTGTGTGAGTGTTAAAATACAGGGTTTTTACAATTGTTACATTTGGCTCCGGAGGACAATAGCCGGTATTTCTAGCCCGTTACTTTTTTATCTGTATTTATGGTGTTCGGAAGGTCTCTTAATTGTAAATGATAATGGTAATGGTTATCATGCGCATTAGTATTCATAATTAAATTCATTTTGAACGTTCTATTTTCTACAAGATGCCTCAATCGATATGCTCTCAAAAAAATATAATGCCCGCCGGATAGCCCATTTCATTCATGGTTTTTTTGGACTTAAATTAATGCTTCTTTTAACCGTAGTGCTCTTATCGGGGACTTTAGCGGTTATAGCTGAGGAAATTGATTGGCTTATTTACGATGAGATTCGGGTAACGCCTGTTGGCGATAGACTGAATGAAGGTTTGCTGTTTGACAAAATAAAGGAGGCCTATCCCAAGATTGGCTTGTCTGCCTTTAATACTGCCAATGACCGTACGCATACCGCAGCTAGTGCCATGTTGACGCTGCCGGATGGAGGCTTTCGTAACGCATGGATTGACCCTTATACAGGAGAGGTGAAAGGGGATACGCCGCTACTGAGTGTTGGTAACTTTATATCTTTTTTACACGCGTCTCTTTATCTGCCTGTCATAGGCCGAAGCTTGGTTAATGCTTTTGGGGTGTTTTGCCTGGTTAGTTTAATTACAGGGTTAATAAGTTATCGGTATTTTTGGCGAGGCTTCTTTCAACTTCCTCGCTGGAAAAGAGGGCCTAGAGTGTACTTGAGTGATTTGCACAAACTGGTGGGGTTATGGAGTTTATGGTTTGTGCTCATTATCGGAGTGTCTGGTTCATGGTGGTTTTATCAGAATCCTCTTGAGCGGTACTTTGGGGTGCCGAAATTAACGCCATCTTACTTGACGGAGCCTGTAGTAGATCATGGAGACTTAAGTCGGCTGGGTCCAAATACGCCTATACGAGCATCTGCTGAGGATGTTGTGACGGCTGTAAAAACAGAACATCCGGATTTTGAAATTCATATGTTGAACCCACCGGATCATAATGGCTTACTCTACAAAGTGAGAGGGAGCTATGGTGACTTTTTGGTGAGCCGCACAAATAGTGTAATTTATGTTAATCCTTATACGGGGAAGGTCGTCGAAAACAGACCTGCTTCTGATTGGAATGGTATGCAAAGATTTGATGCCGCTATGAGACCTTTACACTACGGCAGTTGGGCTAACAGTGGTGTGGCAGACCTATTGGTTAAACTGATTTGGTTTTTATTTGGTTTTGCATTAACCGGAATGTCGATTTCAGGCGTGATGATTTATTATAAGCGAACTTTTAAGGCGCGTAATAAAAACTTACCTCAACCCTCATATGGTAGAAAACTTAAGAAGCTTTGGTTGATTTTACGTCCGTGGGGCGGCTCTATGTCGGGTTTTAAGTATGTGAATGTGCTTTTTGTTGCTGGAATTCTAGCAGGGTGTGGCATTGCTTACACGCTGGGAAGTCAAGGGACGGTCGGGTCAGGTTTTGTCTATCAGAAACAGGCAATAGGGCCTTGGACGTTATCATTTAATGCGGTAGCAGGTTTATTAGAGAAAGACCTGCCTCCGATTCGAGCTGGTCGGAGAACAACGCTAAATGCGACTATTGAAGCCGGAGACGCCTCTCAAATTAAGTTTATGTATGCAAGGGTTGGTAAGCCTAGAACAACTCGAGCGCCAGGTGATGTCATTCATGGCCCATTGGGGATGCAGCATGCAAATCTGAAAATCCCGGAAAGCCTAAAAGACTCTGCGGAGTTGTGGATAACGATCGAAGACTGGAGTGGTCAGTTTTATCAGTCTTCCTGGTCGTTGATGCCTAACGGTAAAGAAACACGAGACTTGTAAGCGTGAACCTGGTCTAACTGGCTTACTCTCGTAACCTTATATGTTGTAGTGAGTCACACAGATCAGGCGTTATTCGTAACGCTAAATCATTACTTCCTCTAATCCTTTTGTAAATGATGATAGGCTTGCGTGTGGGATCATGATAAGTTGCTTCGTTTGACTCTCACAGTGCCTTTTCACTCTATAGTATGCGTCGTGGCTAACACAGTCAGTTGGGCAGAGAACCGCATCTGCTTGAGCCAGCAATGAATTGAGCTTTGATTGACTTTCTTCTTTTCCTCCATCGTGATAAAGAAACGCACCATGACATTGCTCTACTAACGCTCTAAAAAAAGAGCATTGACTGGCTCGCCCCCCTACATAAAGAATATTTAAGCCAGTTAGGTTTCTAAGTGGGCACTCTTCTGTTTCTGAAAGCTCGCAACTCTTATTGCAGTGGTCGCTCAACAGCCTGTTGAGTGTTGATTCTACAGCTTGTTTCTCGGCTCGGTGTATAACCAGTTCTTGTTGTAGATGTTCGTTATTTTGAGCGAACTGTTTAAGTTTTATCTCCAAGCCGCTTGAATGCTGTTCAGCTTGTTGTGCTCTTAAAGCGGTTACCTCAAGCTGTTTACCAAGGTTTTTGAGCTGCGCGAGTCCTCCCTCTTTTTCTATAATGTCCAATTTCTGTTTTTCTATCTCTAGCGCTTTCATTTGAGCTTTGTAGTATCGTATCTCTTTATTTAAACTTCTAATGTCAGACTCTTTTTGCCGCAATTGAGCGGCCATGGAAGAGGTGGTTTTTGAATGAGCTTCATTGGCCATTTGTTTTTGTGCTCGCAGTTTTCCCACAACTTTTATGTCGTTTCGCGTTGATGCGCCCGATATGTGAGATAACATATGCACTTCACCTGTTACTCGTTGCAGCAGGTTGTTGTCTATATGCGGGTTAGTGACAATGGCCCAAAAGGCACCTGCAACATCCCCACTTTCAAGGGCTTCACTCCAGAGTTGTTCAAACTCTTCAAGTGATCTTGCTTTAGCGTAACGCTTTATTTGCGAGCTATATTTTTTATCGAGAAACTTTTGAATATAGCGAATTGGGTCACTGGCGGCACTGACTGAGTTAACAAAAATGCTGTGCAACTTATAATCAGTCATTTTACCATCTGTCGTAATTTGGTATTTTTTTGTGATTTGCTTTAGCTCTGCCAGTGAAAGGCACGTTCCAATAATGCTGCAGTGATAGGCCTTATCAAGATGCCATAGCTTTTTTCGGGTTAAATGACTTGAACGAAGGCTCGATGTCTTGCTGTTTGAAGGGGCGCACATAACGGCTTTCTCTAAGCTAAATCTTATATTTTATGCAAATGATAATTATTCGCAATAAAATATTAAGAGATTAAACGATTATTGTGCTGAGGGAGTAGGGGAGCGTGTGGCAAATTTGTTGTGACAATTTGCTTATTAGAGAGCTTTGCACGATGTTATGAGCGAAGCAAAGACAAGGCAAAAATGACGAAAAAGCGCAGTTTATGTGTAATAAGTCCCGGTCGACCCAGGAGAGCGCACCATTTTGAGCCATTTTTTAACGATGAATTTGTAAGCGCAGTAGTCGTGCAAAACTCTCTATTAATATGCCGAGAAATAGGATTTATCCTGGCAAACCGTCGACTCTTGGATTCATAAGAATGGAGTAAAACCTAACCAGATAAACCACAAATGCTCCAGCCCACAAAAACGAAGAGCTAGCATATAACAAAGGCGCGTAGTGAGGCAAAAATGCTATAGAGGATCTAAGCACGCTGGCAATAATGATGAAAATGACCGTTACATTTAACCATTTGCTAGCCTGTAATATTCTGCCCGTATGTACGGTGGAGACAATGGTCATTATCATTATGTAAGCAAGCCCGAGTGCGCCAGTGGTTAAGATGTGCCTGAAATGGTTTATTCCGTAGAAACTATCATCTAAATAATTAACCGCCATAAAACCATAACCAAAGGCCATTAGCAGAAGAATAGAGGCTAACGGCCAAACCAGTGGAATAGTGAACAATCGGACGTCTTTAATAAAGAAGTCATTTAGGATATTGAGTATTGCAGCCGAAACAGCAAATGCTAACCAAGCCAGAATATGATTCTCAGGTATCAAAAATTCAGCTGTCGTAAATAGTAGCAGGGTAAAAATAGCTAAATAATACCTGGGAGGGCGGGATATAAATAATTCGTTTATCTCATGTTGCTCCAATAAGCTATTGATCACACCGGTATTAACGCGCTGCAAGACTGAGAGAATCAGTATCATAAACGCCCCTACAGCTAGTTTTAGAACGGCAATAGAGTCAGCTGTGACTCCCGTTAATAGGCGTAATGAGCCAATTTTTGATATAAAAAAGACGACCTGAATCGTTGTTAATAGCATGATTGAAAACGCTAGAGCTGAATGCCTCTTTTGCGGGTCTGAAAGCACTGGCTTGATGACTTGAAAAAGTAGCCACAACCAAAAAGATAAATTGACTATGCTGACGATGAGTGGGCCAAGCAGGTCGATCATCCAGAAGCTAAGTCGCCCAACGGCCCACAGAATAATTGCCCACATTAAGGGGCTGTCTGTTATGGGAGTGGTTCGCTCAAAAAACTCTGGTAGTGCGGTCAGTAGAAACCCTGCAATTCCGGCTCCTGCCAGACCAAACAGCATTTCGTATATATGCCATTCAATGATGTTGCCAGTAAAACTCAGGGTGATAAAGCCCCCCCAATGCACTCCCCAAAGCAGGGCAGTGAGAACAATATAACCAGATAATAATAAAAAAAATGGACGGAACCCATAAGCAAGTAAAGTGTGCGACAGCGGTGGGTTTAATGTCTTTGGAGTGGCTGCCACTATTTAGCCCTCAGGTTTAATTCAAAGGTTTGCCTTATTTTGGGATGTGCTAGCAGCCTTGCGGTTTCCTGATAAACAAACTGGTCGTCCCGTTCTGGTAGCGGCTTGTTAAGTGTAAAGCTTTCGACTATTCGCCCAGGGTCAATATCAAGGAGTAAAATTTCATGGCTTAACCTAACGGCCTCCATAAGGTCGTGGGTGATAAACAAGATTGATAAATTTTGAAGGTTAACGAGCTCTACTAAAATGCTTTGCAGCTCTTGTTTTAAGCCTATATCCAACGCTGAAAAAGGTTCATCCAGATATAATAGCTCAGGTTGAACGACTAGTGCGCGAGCAAAGGCAACTCGTTGGCGCATGCCGCCGCTTAAGTCTTTAGGGAATTTATTAAAATCTATTTCATCTAAACCAAAGCGTAAAGCAATGTCTTTTGCTTGAGCATGCCGCTGGGCTTTTTTAACACCTTTTGCTTTCAGCCCAAAGGCTATGTTATCCAGGGTAGTTTGCCAGGGTAGTAATCGAGCATCTTGAAAGGCAAAAGAAAAACTTTCGAATGTGTTTATGATTTCCCCATCCAGCACATCCAGTAGTCTTGCACACAAGTGTAAAAGCGTGGTTTTACCCCCTCCGCTAGGGCCGACAACAGACACGACTTGCCCTTTTTTCACGCTAAAATTGATATCGCGTAGTATTTCTGCAGGGCCAAAACGGTGATTAAGGTGGCTGACCTGTAGACTGCTTGTTTGGGTTAATTGCGCCACTGTTCGACCTCCCGCTTGATGGGCTCCATTAACAGGTATTCAATTAATAATAGAGACGCAACCATGATCGTGACCAAGGCGAGTGCAGTTGCGGTGTCGAGTTGTGAGCGGCTAATGGCTAACGCAGCGCCAATGCCACTATTACTAGCGAGCAGTTCGGCCATTACCACGACTTTCCAGCAGGTGCCTAGTGAGACGCTCCATGCGGGGAAAACATAGGAAAAAATATGCGGAAAATAGATATCAACTACTTTCATTCTCAAAGGAACTTTAAATATGTTACTCATCGTGTTTAGATCATTTTCAAGTGTTCTGGTGCCTTGAAGGGCACCTACAAACACCATTGGAAAAGATGCTATCACGATGGTAAATACCACCGTCATATCAGTCATACCGAACCACATCATAGCAAGTACAATCCACGCTATCGGTGGCATTCCCATTAAGATAGTTACGAGAGGACGACTCATCATTGATGCGGTCGCAAATAGGCCGGCTAATAAACCTAATGTTGTCCCCAATGCCACCGATATGAGAAAGCCCCACATGGCTCTTTTTAATGAGATCAATAACTCTGTCTGCAAATCGCCATCTTGTAATAACTGCCATAATGTAGAAAAGGCGACTTGAGGAGAGGGGAGAATCAGGCTTCCATAGGTTTGGTACCCGTACTCCCAAAACGCAATAAAGATGCAGATGCTGGCAATGGCTCCCCAGCCGCCCCAGAGATAGCGAGGGAAGTTTTTTAGAATATTAAGGAGGGCGTTCATTCTGTATAGTAAAACGAGTTGCTAGGTAGCGTCCCGCCAATAAGGGCGGGGGTTTCCTGGTGTAACATAGAAAAGAAATGCTCTAAGTCAGATTTTGCTTCGGTAGCAGAAACGACGCGTATTTGGCTCACTTTAATGGAGTCTGAGATTGCTTCCGGTGTTAACATTTTGACTGTTTTCCCAATTAATTGCCCCGCTTCATCCGGGTTGTCGATGCACCACTGTGTAGCTTTTCGATACTCATCATTAAATCGCTTAATCTCATGGCTTGAAAGAGCGCTATTGAGAACCGCCATGCCTGCTTGAGGGATACTACTTTGTCGCTTTAGTAGCCGCCCCCATTCATCTTGCAGATTGGCACTTCTATAGAGGTCAGGGGCAATCATTTTCACCGGAAAAGACTGAGTTTTGCGTAAGGCCATTGATATAGCAGGTTCGGCTAGTAACGCGTGATCAACCCGACGCATTATTAATAGTTGCATTGCGTCTAACGGGCTCGCAACATAGCGTAAATTGAAATCGGTCTTGGGGTTGAGCCCTGAAGATTTAGCCAATGTTGAAAAGATAATATCTGGCATGTCGCCCCTAAATGGCATAGCAATTTCTTTGTCTTTAAAGTCGGCGATGGTTTTAAGGCTGTTATCTCTTGAAACCATCCAAAGTATCCCCCAGACGGATACATTAAGTAAGCGAATATCGGCACCACGATTGTAAAGATTAGCCGCAACATTAGTTGGGGTTGCTATGAAATCTACGTTACCATTCAGAGACATTGCTCGCATTTGGTCTGGCGTTCTCCAGAGTTCAAACTTGAGACTGTCTGTAATATCAGTCAGTGCCCCTGAGGACACCATGCGCATCAGTGGGTTGGAAACGCTGGCCATAGGGCCCGCCAGCGTTATTTGTTGCCGCTTCTCAACCGCATTAGCTAAAGAGAACATGAATAGCAGAACTGTTATACATGCTATTTTTAACCAAACTAAGCTGTTAGTTACCATGAATACGTTGCCCCTAAAGAAAAGCTAAGGCCCTGGCCAGGAAGAAACGTAGGCTGATTGGCATCTGAAATGCCCCGTATCACATAAGATGTCTGGTAAGTTTCGTCGTTAATATTATCCAAATCAGCGTAGAGTCGGAATGACTCTGTTGCTTTGTAAGATGCTTTTATTCCTAGCAACATAAATGCGTCCTGAACTTGCGTATTGGAATGATCAACATAGGTATCTGATGGTTGCCATCTGACATTTGGCGCGATAAGAATCTTATTGTTTGGTTGGTAAGCTAACTCAACATACCCAAGGTGTTCAGGAATTCCCGCTATTTGGTTGCCACTATAAATGCCGCCATCAAAGGTAAAGTGGCTGTAGTTGTAGATAATATTAGTGTTTAAGCGGTCCCCGCCCAGCAGCAAGTTGTTTCCAAGAAGGGTATTGAAGCCTAGCTCGACTCCTTGATGCGTTGTACCATCGGTGTAATTGAGAGTTTCTGCGTTCACGGCAAACCCCGTTACCAGCGTTATCAGCTCATCTTCCACCTTTGAGTGGTAGTACGTCATTTGCCACGATGTATCGTTCCAATCACCTTGAGTACCTAACTCAAGTGTCCAGGCCGTTTGTGCTTTTAGGTCTTTTAAAGCAGCGCCTGATGCTATTTCGGCATCAGTAAACGGCGGCGAAGGCGGACTGGTTTCACCCGGCACAATAAGAGGCCCAACCATTCGGGTAACGAGGTGGTTAAATGTCGGTGCTTCCATGCTACGACTCAGGTTAGTAAAGAAACGCACAGATTCATCTGCTTCATAAATCAAACCAATTTTAGGGTTGAATGCATCGAATGACAGATCCTGATTGACATTGGCAACTGTTTTATCAAATCCTTGAGATGGGGGAGTAGATGCTTTTCCCTTTATATCCCGTTCGTTATGCAACCATTGAAGCCCTGTAATTAACTGTACTTGGTCGTGAACTCTAGCTTTATATTGCATATTTAATGCAATATTGTTTGCATCCATATCCAAATCTGCGAACTGAAATAAACGCGTTCCATCTTCTGGGTTATTAACCCAGTACTCAGTTGGCATGTCTCCCTGGTTGGCGGTTAACGAAATGAGCAGGTCGTCTTGTGGTGTAATCAGGTTACCTGATGTATTAAAGGCGTAGCGAACCCCTAGATTGTTTGATTCAACCACTGCATGAGACAATGGGTCGGTAAATACGTCGTCTACCGTTTCAGCAAAAACACCCAGCTCGTGATCGGTATGGTCAAAGCTTATACTTGTGGTATTTGCTAATCGAAGTTGCTGCGTGTCTCTATGAGGCTTACGCTTGTAGACGTTAAAAACACCATCCCAGCCCCCTCGCGCATTCCACCCAAAGGTTGGATGGTTGACTGCGGGAGCTGGCAGACCAGAGGGAGGGGCATAGTTGGAAGCATAGCCATCACCTATAACGGCTTCAGGGTGTTCAGTTGCGATGCCTTTTTGAACTACGAATGGAATTTGGAAGTAATTGTCGGCATAGTTAAAATAAGTTCTATTTTCTATATTCTCATTAATTTGATAGCCAACATTAAACGCCAAGTCAGTTCGTTCGCCTTCACTGTGGTTACGAAATCCATCAGACTGGGCTCGCCCACCGCTGATGTAATAATCCCAAAGTTCGTTTTTGTGGCCAAAGCCAAAATTTCCGTTAAATTGGCTGTTAGAGCCACCTTCTGCCTGGATAAAATTGTTGCTGTTAAGGGCTGTTCTAGGAACCATATTAATGGCGCCACCTAGCGCTGCGCCGCCATACTGGAGAGCATTAGCACCTCGGTATACAGAAATATAACGCATTTGCTGTGGCGCAAGAAGACCAATAATAAAAGAACCATCGGATTGGTTTAGAGGCAAGCCGCTTGATAGCAGCTGTACGCCGCGATTAACCGGATTGTCTTGAATTCCTGAGCCTCGGATGTTCAATCTAGGTTGGTCATTTCCTCCAAAAAACTCTTGCATAATAACGCCTGGCTCGTTCTTAAGAACATCGCTAAGCGTTGATTTGCTGGTTGATAAGTCATTCAAGTCAACCAAATTGGTTCCACCGGGAACATTGTATAGATTGTTTTTTAGAGTGGTCTTAGTGGTTGAGCCAGGGCTTTTGTCCCCTTGGATAACTAAGGGAGATAGATTGACGCTGTCTTCTGTCATCTGCTCATTTGCGTATAGGTGTCCTGTGGATAGCATGAATAACAAAATAGAGTTTATTCCGTTGCTTTTTGTCCTCATAATTCTGACCCTGCTCAAGTGAATATCAAGTAAACGCAAATGATAATTGTTCTCATTTATATTTACTTGATATTCATCAAGAGTGGTTAAATAACTATGATTGCTACGATAAGAAATGGCTTTTACGGAGGCTACTATTGACGATTAATATATTGAGCAGTCTGTTGCCGCATTTTTAGGGCTTGTTTATTTTCAGGGTCAACATCTAATAGTTGAGTCAGTGTTGCACGGGCCTCCTTATAATGCCGCGCCAGCAACCAGCCATTAGCCAGTAACTGCAAGTTAGTGCTGTTCTTTTTGACTTGTCCATTTTTCATTGCCGCGCTTAATGCCTCTGCGCCCCGAAGAGGGGTGTTCTGTCTCATTGCGAGCTGGGCCAGCCATACATAGTGACGTTCCTTTTTCATATATCCACCCAACTGGGCTGAACGTAAAGCACTCAGGGCGAGGCCGAATTGCTCTCTTCTATGGTAGATTGCGGCCAACTGCTCCCAATATTGCATCTTGGGGTAAATCGTTAGTATTTGTTTTAAGAGTTTGATGGATTGGTTATCCTGCTTTAGCTGTTGGTGGCTTGCTAGCGCGAGTTGATACCAGCTTTCAGGTGCTGGGTTTTTAAGTTTAATCGCCTCGTTCAGTGGAGGGAGAACATCAGCCCATTGCTCAAGTTTTGCGTAGCTTTGTGCAAGAACCAGATAGTCATCCGTTGATACACTAGCCCGTTGTTTGTTTCCCTTGTCTGTATTGCTCGATTTTGTCTTGTGGCCTGTATTTCTATGTCCCGTATCATGGAGTGGATTGGCGGCTTGAATGGTGAGCTCTACCCAGTTGCTCATTAGGTTGATCGCCTTTTTCCATTGTTCCTGGTTGAAGGCGAGTTGGGCCAGCATGTGCTGTAGTTTTAGCTGCTCTGGTGGTTCGAAAATATCGGCGTTCCATGCTTTTTCAAAATAAACCAGCGCGCTTTTGTAGTCAGATTGATGTAACGCAATGCCGCCTCTGACTTTATAAAACAGTGCCTGTTCGTAGTCATTTAGCTCTAGGGCTTGTAACTCGTTAATGGCCGCTATGGATTGCTTGGCGAGCTGTTCCGGAGACAACGGGCTTGACGGGGCGGGCGCCTGTTGTGATTTCGGGGTGGTTGTAAATACTTGCTGAGCCTGAAACAGCAGTTTTTGAACATTAGGAGAAAGCCGTTGCCGGTTACCAGCATTGGCAAGGTCACTGTGGATGAGCAGCACCAGTATATTGAGTATGACTAGCAGGCTGAATGTCACCTGTATAGGGTTGGCGTGCCTGCGTGAAGGGTTTGTTTGTGTAGAAAGATAGGTTCTCGGGTTGTTCATGACTGCATCTTGAAGGAGAGTTTTTGACGGGTTCTAAATGGCTGGCTTTTGCCATTTTTAACGAAAGGATTAAATTTCCACCTGAGAATGGCGCGCTTGACCACGTTATCAAAAACTCCCGGAGGGGTTGCGTCGATAATTTTGAAGGAATCAGGTACCACCTGTCCTTCCGGGTCAACCGTAAACTCAGCAGTAACTTCGCCTTCGATGCCCCGTTGCAATGCTCTGCGTGGGTACATTGGGTTAATTCTGGTAATGGGAGCTTGCGTCAAATTAAGCTCAAGGCTATCGGATAGCTGTAGGTCGGAGATCGCGATTTTGCTTAAATCCGCTCCGATATTCATCTTTATATCAAGGTCGAGAGGAGCAACCGAGGGGGATATATCGGGCATGCCAGCGGCCACCGCTTGTTTCGGTGTTGCGACCTTTGGCTCCGGCGTTGATTGGGACTCCAAAAGAGGAGGTGGCGGGCGCAGCCGTTCGCGAATGTTAAGATCGGTATCAAACCGCATGCGCCCTATATCGATACTCAAAGACTCTTGGCGGCTATATTCGTGAGTTAGGCCAAAGCCTGCCAGCTGAGCCATAAATGAAAACAGCATAAAAACCACTAAGGCTGAAAGGGGCAGAAACCAGAGCTGTCTCATGTTATCCGGCTCCATTTTTGGTAGCGACTGCGACCTGCTCGATACCCGATAGCTTGACCTGATCCATCACTTTAACCAGAGTGCCGGTTCTGGCATTTCGATCTGCTTGTATCATGACGGCCACATCGGGCTGCTCTACTTTGAGCTTTTCCAGCGTGGGTCGAATCATTCTGATGTCGGTTTGCTTTTGATCAAGCCAGATTTGCCCTTCGGGGGTAATGGCGATCATAATCCCCGCGCTCTCTTTTTGTTCTGCGGTATTTGCGGTCGGGCGGTTAATATCAACCCCGGCTTCGCGTATGAAACTGCTTGAAACAATAAAGAAAATCAACATGATAAAGACAATGTCGAGCATTGGGGTCATATCGATTTCGTTATCATTTTCTGATAAATCGAGATTAAGTCGGCTTCTCACGATTGACTCCTCAGTAAATTCAGTGCGTTTAGCTGCAATTGGCTCCAGCGATTAAGCCAGACATAACACATTAGCCCAGAGACGGCTAACACCATACCTGCCATGGTTGGGAGTGTGGCTTGTGCAACGCCGGAGGCCATTAACCGTGGGTTAGCCGTGCCTTTTAACGCCATAATATCGAAAAGGTGGATCATGCCGGTGACGGTGCCGAGCAGGCCAATGAGTGGGCAAAGCGCCACCAGCGTTTTGATAACGGGCAATGTTGCAATAATACTCAGCTGCAAATCACAGCACTTAAGCAATTGCTGACTGCGCACAGGGGTCGATATGCATGCCTGTTTTAGCTTTGGAAAGGTTCTAAAACGGAACCACAAACGTTCAAGCAATAAGCTCCAGAGAACTAATGCGCTACCAACCAGCAACAGCAGTACAGGCCCACCTGCGTGAAAAAATGCACTCAGCGATGGCATAAATGAGGTGAAATCAAGCGGCATCTGAAAGACCTGCCGACCGGTTATCCAAGCGAATATCTGCGTTTTTATTGATTGCGCTATTCCGGTCAATGGTCAGTGCCAGGGACTTCTGCTGTAGTAGTTGAAGCAGGGTTCTGGTTTTGGCTGAAATAAAGCTGTGGCTGAATAATAGTGGGATGGCAACACAGAGCCCTAATACGGTTGTCATTAGTGCTTGTGATATTCCTCCTGCCATCATTTTAGGGTCTCCGGTGCCGAACAGCGTAATACTCTGGAATGTGCCGATCATGCCAGTCACGGTTCCCAATAGGCCTAATAATGGCGCTATTGCGGCGATTAACTTAAGAAGTGTTAAACCTCGCTCAAGCTTGGGAGCCTCTTTTAAGAGCGCTTCGTCTATACGAATTTCTCTTTCGTTTTGAGTGTCTTGGGGTGGCTGGCCTGCGTCGCTGGTGTTCGGGTTTGTTGCTGATGCCGCAAGCAATATCCTGCCAAGTGGGTTGTTACTTGAAGGTTGTTCTATCTGTCTAAGCTGTTTGTTAACGCTGGTGCCAGCGATTAGCGTGGCGGTTAGCCGCCAGAGTGCAGCCAGCGCACCCAGCATACCCAGCCCAATAATGATGTAGCCAACCAAGCCACCCTGTTGAACTCTCTCTTTTAACGTTGGAGTTCTCCCCAGCAGTTCCAGCAAATTACCTCGGCTAGGATCAATGACTAAACTCTCACCCTGGCCGGCAAAAAAATCTGCTGCTTGCCGCTGAATTGATAGCGCTGGCTGTCGAGGTAAAACTCTCATGCGCTGGTCGTTGGGTAGATATTGCAAATACTCGCCTTGTGGTGTGATTGCACCAAAAGCGCCAATTCGCAGTATCTCACTTTCCTTGTGCTGGCCATTGGTCAGCGTGATATTGCCCCTGATGACTTTAATATCAGCACTTGCTGTCATTTCCTGTTGCAAGAGAAACCAGAGTGTTTTCAGCTCGTTCAGGGTCGGTATTCGCTTTTGATCTGCAAACTCAAGGGCCGAGATCCGGTTCGGAAATTCAATGCTAGTCAATGAGTCTTGTAAAATGCCACTAAAGTCCTGTGCTTGCTGTTTCACTACACCGAAAACTTCGCCCAGTTGGCCGCTGCGGGTGATTAGACGTTCGTTTTTTTCAGCGATGAAATCTTCATTCTGGTCAAACCTGTCTTTTAAGAAGGTCTGCATCAGCTCAGCTTTTTTAAGTCGGTCTTGAGCCTCCTTCAGCAGTCGGGCCTGATCGCGCTGATTTTTTGTGAATGCCCGCAGCCGATCACTATCTGTTTTCGTGTCTGTAGCGATGCTATTTTGAACCTCGTCCAGCAGGGCCTTTAACCCCTCATTTGTTTGACCAACGCTGTTGTAGCTAACGACTGATAGAGCTAGACATAGCCAAAAACGGAAAAGTTTTTTTATAGTCAACGTTTTGAATAGTGCAATAACGGATATATTAATAGGCATTACTACTTCCCTGAGCTGAGAGGCGCATCAATAGATAACGGTAAATCAAGAAGTTCCGGCACGGTTTGCTGTCTGGCAAGTTGAATGCCTTTTTGAATAGACCAACGGTGGTCGGCAGAAAGCGCTTTCCAGTGGCTGTTTTGTTTATCCCAGACCCCGCTTTCTTGGCCGTCAGCCGTTTGATAATAGAGCGCTATGCGGCCGAGCTTGAGAAAGGTAACGTCTTTGGTGATGTCGTCTATATTTAGCTGTGCGTTGTATGCTTCAAGTGTGCGGCCATATTCGACTTCAATCTGATAGGCTTCCAGCACCTGCCGGTATTTTTCTGCAATGCTAATGTCAGCGCGATCAAGTACTGCTTGAAGTCTTGATAATCGGCCCGAACGTTCGTCTTGCAGGAACGGGAGATCACTCTCTACGAACCTGGCAAGCATCTCTTTCATTTTAACCAACAGGGGGAGTGCAGCCTGGCCGGTCTCTTCAAGTGAAGATATCTGGTCTTGTAAGCCTTTTAACTCACGCTCTTGTGAGTCTACCAGGCGGCGTAGCTGGTTGTTGTAGGTCTCTATTTGCTCTGCGCGATGAATAGTCTCTATATAGCGGTAGTAGTCTTCAGTTGTTTGATCATCCAGTTCGTTAATTCTGGTCTGCGTTTGCGCTGCCTTCTGCGTCGCTTTGCTCACTTGACTATGAGCTTGCTCAATAAAGGTTGATGCATTAACGGACATGCCAACAAAAAACAAACAGGTTAGATAAGCAATCGTATTTAAAGGTTTTTTCATGATTCTACGCTATATAAAAAGTTTTAATCAAATGATAATGATTCGCATTAATATTTATATCGAGGGTGGAATTCTAGTATTTATGGTTGTTAATGTAAATAAGAATGGTTAGCATTAGCATTATCGATTGTGTTGTTTTTTAATATTACTCCCAATTAGATGTAGTGAGATAATGTCTTCCAGAAAATATAGCAGGCGCCGTATTGCGTATTTAATCCATATTTTTTTTGGTCTTAAACTGACTATTCTTCCAACTGTTGTTTTGGGAACCGGAGCGATTGCTGTGTTTGTAGAAGAGCTGGACTTGGGAGGCGAATTTTACCAGTCCTCCTGGTCGTTGATGCCAAACGGCAAGGAGACACGAGATGCGTTATAAATCCCTTTTTAAAGCCTCATTCTTTCTGGCGATGGGGCTGCTCAGTCACTCTGCATTTGCTCATTACCCGCTACTTGATTGCTATTACGGGAGTGAAGGTGGGTTGCACGTATATTGTGATGCGGGGTTTTCTGACCGTTCGAAAGCTCCGAATGTCATGATGGAGGTATTCTCTGAGGATGATGAGGTCATCGCGCAAGGACGTACCGATGAGAATGCACTATTTGATTTCAAAAGACCTGACGGCGCATTTTTTATCATTATGGATGCGGGGCCAGGGCACGTGATTGAAATATCTGATGATGAGGTACGAGAACGATAGATATCAGCTAACCGAAAAAACGGTTGTAAACCGTAACGAAACTAGCATCAAGTGACTAAGCAAAAGGTGAATGAGCTCAGTGGTTGAAGAAAAAATACGTCCCATTAACCGGCAGGGTGAAGATACCGTTATTGCCTGCCTTGTTGTTGCGGTTGTTTGCTGCTCCGTACTGATGCTTTGGTTACGCCAGCCTGGTCAGGTCGCAGCCGTTGAGCGCGTGCCAGACGGCGCCAGGCAAACACTTACTGAGTTAAGTGTTGCGGCTGAAGAAATTCATATGATGACAGAGCTGGATGGGAGATACCCAACGGTGAGTGATTTACGGCAAATGGGCGTGGCCCCTTTTGCAAGTAATCATCAACAGCGCTGGGTAGAGGTTCAGCCAGGTTGCTATTTAGGTTCAACAGGAGAGTTTAGCTTTCGCCTGATGACAGCTGATGCAACCACAGATATCAGCTGGCGAGCAGGAGGGAATGACTCTCAACCTGAACAGTTAAATAAAGCGTTATGTACTAAAAGACTAAGTGAAGATAAGGGGCTTGATTGGCAGGTGTTCTCTTCGTCTCAAACACCGCATCACTCCAGAAGTCGGGAGCATTCACACCTATGAGCCGTTTAACTAGCCATTTTCTTATACTTATTGCCTTGTTGTTGGGTTCATATACTCCGGTCGTTGCTCAGGAGAAGCTAACCATAGGGATCACGTTACATCCCTACTACTCATACGTGAGTAAAATTGTGGGCGATAGGGCAGAGGTGAAACCACTGATTGAAGCAGGGTTTAACCCGCATGCCTATAAGCTATCGCCAGCGGATTTAGCAAGGCTAAAGTCAATGGATGCTATTGTCGTCAACGGTATCGGCCATGATGAATTTGCGATTGAAGTGCTCAACCGACTTGAATTACCCAATCTTGAAATTATCTACGCCAATGATTCGGTGCCTCTTATCGGAAATAAGGCGGGTACAAAACATAACCCTCACACATTTGTCTCGATTGATGCGACGATTCGGCAGGTGTATACCATTGCCAAAAGGCTTGCATCTCTAGACCCTCCCAATCGCAGGTTTTACCAGAAAAATGCAATACAGTTTGCTAGAGAGCTAAGGGCTATAAAGCGAACCACTCAGCAGCAGTTGGCGGCGTTAGATTTTAGTCAGATCAGGGTCGCCAGTACGCACAATGCCTATGGATACCTATTACAGGAGTTTGGCCTAACGGTATCTGCTGTTGTTGAGCCTGCACATGGTGTATCACCCAGTGCTGCACAGTTGCAGTCGACCATTGAGAAAATTCGCACAGCAAATGTGGATATCCTGTTTACCGAGCTAAACATGCCTAACCAGTATGTTCGTGTTATTGAAGAAGAAACAGGTGTTCGGTTGTATCACTTTTCTCATATGACTTATGGGGACTATCGTGTTGAGCTGGTCAATGAAGACATGGCGTACAACTTGAAAACACTGGCATCAGCATTCACTTTCGCCGCAGGGGAAGGGCTTGAATAACAATCCATTAAAAGGACCATCCATTTGCTTGACTAAAGCCAGTGTGACGGTTGAGTCAACCCAGCTTGTTGCACCTGCTTCAATGCTCATGGCTGGAGGTCAATGGCATGCCATCGTTGGCCCCAATGGTGGAGGGAAAAGCACGTTATTAAAAACAATACTGGGGTTGATGCCGCATCAGGGTGATGTATCGATTAGCTGGCCGGGCAATAAAAAAGGAGGCGTAGGTTATATGCCTCAGATGCAGCCATTTGATCGGAGTGTACCTATATCGGTATTGGATTACGTATTGATGTCCGCGACCAAAATGCCGCTATGGTGCTCAAGAAAGTTGCCTCATAGTGTGTTTGATGTGCTTGAGCGTGTTCGGTTGACAGGCCTTTTGGACAGGAAGGTGGGGGCGCTCTCAGGCGGGGAGCGTCAGCGGCTTCTTCTTGCTGTAGCTCTTTTGCACTCTCCCTCACTGTTGGTGCTGGACGAGCCTTTATCTGGCCTGGATCGGGAAGGGCAGGAAGAGATGCTCAGCCTGCTGTCTGAGTTTAATCGGCAGGGAGGCACGATTGTGATGGTCGAACATGACTGGCAGGTCGTGATAGACCATTGTCATCAAGCGTACTGGATTGAAGGTGGGCTAAAAGCCAAAGGTTTGCCGGCCGAGGTGTTTGAATGCACTTCTCCATCAACCGTTAGACAACCCTCAGATTCGTGCATCCTTGTATGAGGTCGTTCTAAGAGACAGTTGTATGAGACCGTTCTATGAGACTGTTATAAGAAATAGCTGTATGACATTTTACGTTGGTCATAACAGTCACTCCGCACATTTGAGTATGTATTCTGTATGTTAACAGCAATTTATTCGCAATTTGACTTATGGGTTAGCGCCGGTTTGTTGCCCAGTATGTTTGCTTATGACTTTCTAATAAATGCGATATTAGCGAGTTTGATGATTGGTCCGCTGCTTGGGTTGTTAGGAACTCTCGTGGTGGTTAAACGATTGGCCTTTTTGTCAGAGGCGGTGGGCCATAGCGCTCTCACAGGTGTATCAATTGGCATATTGTTAGGTGAGCCGGTTACTGCGCCTTGGATTAGTCTATTTACCTTTTCGATTCTGTTTGCACTGATGCTGCAGTGGGTTAAGGGGCGAAGCACGGTGCCCTATGATGCATTAATTGGTGTGTTTTTGTCGTTTGCGCTGGCTCTGGGGGCTGCCTTGTTACTTTATGTGGCAAAACATGTGAATGCGCACCTGATTGAGCAGGTGATGTTCGGGTCAGTACTCGTTACAGCAAAAGGTGATTTGTGGATACTGCTTGTTATGAGTGTGTTGGTGTTTGTATTGGCTTGGTGTTATGGGAATGAAGCCTACCTAGTGGCTATTTCACCGGAGGTTGCTCATGCGCAACGGATTAATGTGCGGTTGCATGACTATGGGTTTGTATTGCTTATTGCACTGGTAACAGTGGCTGCCGTTAAAATTATTGGTGCTGTCTTGGTCGGGGCTTTGCTGCTTATTCCTGCGGCCAGTGCGCGGCTGATAGCGGCCAACCTGAAACAGATGGTGCTTTGGTCGGTACTGATTTCGACCAGTAGTGCGCTGTTAGGTGTCTTGATGCCGATGTACGGGGAATGGGCCATTTCCTCAGGCCCTGCAATCATCCTGTTTGCATGTGTCTGGTTTGGTTTTATGTTGTTGATAAGACAGTTAAATCGGGGGGAAGCGTGACCAGCAGGGTTGATAGCGTGATATTAAAGGTTGTTTGGGTTATAGCTGCATTATTTGGGGGGGTAAGCCTTGCATCTTGTTCAATGAGCCAGCATGGTTCCGTGCAGGAGACAGCACTCAAAAACGACACTGAAAGCCCTTTGGTTGTGACGGTTATTCCTGTCGTCGATAGTATTGGGAGGCAGTTAGTTAAAAACACACCGATACGGGTTTCGTTTCTTCCACCACGAAAATATTCTGTTAACAGGGTGCATGGTTGGGTTCGCCACAATAGTTCAGTGTTGCCTGCCAACGCTGATGCGGTTGCAGGCATTAGTGCTATATGGTCGGGCGTTGATATGTATCCTGCATTAAGAGAGCGCAATATCCGAGTGGTGCCAATTGACCTGGCCCATGCACTGACGCCGGGTGGCGAGAGGGTTGCGGCGGTGCGCTTTACCAATCCGAAAACAGGTATGCAAGGTCCTGGCTATTTTTGGTTAAACCCCGCCAATGCGCTGTTGATGACGGGGGTTATGGCGCGGGACTTGTCCGCCTTGTGGCCTGAGCATGCTGACCAGTTAAGTAAAAATAAAGCTGAAATTAATCAATTGCTGCGAGCCATTCAGATTGATATTGATAAGAAACTGTATGATCTGGGCATAGAACAGGTTGTGGTTGATAACATTAAGTTAACCGACCTGGCTGTTTCACTGCTATTACTGGTAGTGTCTGTTGAAGATGCACGCAACAACGGTCTTCCAACACTTTATCTTACGAGTAAGAAGCGCCGTAAAAAAACTGCCTTGTTGCCCAGCAATTTTACAACCTGGTCTTTAGATGATTTTTCCAAGGCCGGAGTCGCCAGTTTCACTGATCGCTGGCAAGATAATATAAGCCATTTCCCTTCAAATTGAACGGTTGTTCATTTTTTACTGCCGAATTGCCATTTTATGCAAAGAAAGTGCATTTGCTTAATTGCAAATGAGAATCAATATCATTAGTATTCGCGTTTGTGAGTAATACTACCTACTTAGATGGTATTGCATGTATGGGTCAATGTTAGGGTATTTGCAGTTATGGGTTTGCAGAAAAACAAGTTAGCCACTGTTATCGCGATGGCTTTATCTACATCGTTTTCCGGAGGTGTGGTCGCAGAGAATGTTGAAGACAAAGTAGCAGAGTCAAATGAAGTACAGGATGTAGACGCGTTGGAAGCGATTACCGTATCAGGAGAAGGTTCTGCTGCAAGCGAATACATCGCTACCGATAGCTCTCGCTTCAATAAGTTGGATGCTCCGATTGCTGAAACGCCCCGCTCGGTTTCAGTAGTGACACGCAAAAGCATAGAAGACCGTGGTGCTCAGTCCATTCAGGACTCTTTAGGTTATACATCTGGTGTGTTGGCTGGCCCGTTTGGTTTTGATTCGAGACTGGATTCAACCCGAATTCGAGGTGTAAGCCCACTGGACTTTCATGATGGCTTCCGGTCAAAGTATGGCTTTTATAACAGTCCTCGGCCCGATATTTATACACTGGAGTCGGTAGAGGTCATTAAAGGGCCGTCGTCTGTGCTTTATGGGCAGGGCGCGTTAGGCGGAATTGTAAACTCTACGTCGAAGCTCCCCCAGCAGGAAACCAAGCGTGAAGTTGATCTTCAATATGGTACTTTTGATCGTAAGCAAGTCGGCATAGACTTTACCGGCAAGGTGAACGACAGTGGAACATTCCTCTACCGCTTAGTGGGTGTTGCCCGTGATAGTGATACGCAGGTTGATCACGTTGAGGATGATGCCAAAGTATTTATGCCGTCATTAACCTGGCAGCCAGACGCAGAAACCAGCCTTACTCTGTTGGCCAATATACAAGAAAATGAAGGCGGTTCAACGCTCCAGTTCTTGCCTAATGAAGGCACACTAACACCGGGCAGGCATATTGGTTCTGAAACGTTTATTGGAGAACCCGGCTGGGATCGCTACGACACTAAACAGCAGGCCTATTCGCTATTCTTCGACCGAAAAATTAATGACATATTCAGCCTCAGTGTTAATGGACGGTACACAGACAGTGAAGCAGATTATAAGACCCACTGGATTACCTATGTTCCATGGGAGGTCATAAACCCTGACGGCACAGTTCTACGAACGATTTATGATGCTCCAGCGACCACTGAAGTATTTACCGGTAACGCGATCTTAAAAGCAGACTTTTCCACTGGCGCGCTTAGTCACAATGCGAGCTTTGGAACAGACTACATCAAGTCTACAACTGATACCGACAAATACACCGGTAGAGGTGCAGGTGGGTTGATTAACATATATAACCCAATATACGGAAACGTGGCGGCGACCCCGCAGCCCGTTGATACGCCAGCAGACCAACTACGCCAACTAGGCTTTTTTGTTGGAGACCAGATTCGTTACGGTAATTGGATTGCCTCACTTGGGGTCAGGCAGGATGCGGTAAAACAGAGCGCTAAAGATGAACCGTCAAGTGCGGGTATTGATGAAACGGTAACAACTTACGATGCAGGGTTGATGTATCAATTTGCTAACGGTATCTCTCCTTACTATAGCTATGCTGAATCATTCGAGCCGTTGGGTAAAGATATGCTTGGTTCACAGCTTAAGCCTAAAGAAGGTGTCCAGCATGAGGTAGGTATTAAGTACCAGCCTGTTGATAGCAGCGCACTTTATACCGTCGCCGCCTTTCATATCGATGAAACCAACCGGCCTACCAGTGGAGGCCCGGGTATTACGGTTCAAACAGGTAAAGTGAGTATCAGAGGGGTTGAGTTGGAGGCACAAAAGCGCCTGAACGATTTTCAGGTGCTGGCCAACTACAGCTATATTGATGCGCAAAACCGTGATGGAGAAAAGAGTGTTAGAGTTGCGGCCGTTGCTCCACAGCAGGCTTCTGCCTGGGTAAGCTATGACCCTGTTGCCTCAGGTGTTCAAGCAGGTATCGGCGCTCGTTATGTTGGTAAGAGCTGGGATGGAACGGATACCTTGTATGCTGACCCCTACACATTGGTTGATGCCATGATCGGTTATGATTTTGGTGATGTGTTAGTCAGCTTAAATGGAAAAAATATCGCTGATAAGGAATTTGTAGCGACGACAGATAGCGGACGGAGCTTCTATGGTGAGAGGCGTACGGTCGTTCTGTCTACTAAACTGAGGTTCTAGTCGATAACCAAGCTGACTGCAAAAAAACCAACTCTAGCCAGAGTTGGTTTTTTTATGTGTCATCGTAACCCGTTAGCCCTTGTCCGGCTGAGCCTGGGTAGCGCCAGTAAATAGACAAAGTAACAACCGCCGACTATCGAGGCGATTGTTCCAGCAGGCATTTGCATCGGGTATAGCATTGTTCGGCCAAGCCAATCCGAAAATAACATCAGTAATATCCCGGTTAGTGTTGCTAAAACCAGTTGTGGAAGTGCTTTTTTTGCCCCGAGGATGGAGGCGATATGGGGGGCTAACAAACCTACAAATGCGACGGGGCCCATAAAGGCCGTAATAAGTGCGCAGAGTAGGGAAGCGATAACCAGCAAGCTTAGCCGTGCTTTTGGTGCTGCCAGCCCGCGTGCCATTGCTATTGCGTCGCCTGTTGAGATTAGCGTTAACCATCGAGAGGTAGCGAGACAAGCGCTGAACAATAATAGGACACCTGCCAGTAATATTATTGCGCCTTGTCCTGTCGCTCTGTAAGTAGAGCCTGCGAGCCAACCGAGAATACTATATACGCTGTCATCTCCTTTCGATAGCGCAAAATGCACCAGTGCCTCTATCAGTGCGGACAGAGCTATGCCAAACAGGACTATCTTCCCCGGAGCGTAGTTGTGCCGCTTACCAAGCAATATAATGATACCTAATACGCCCATGCTACCAGCGAATGCCACGGCCGTTCCTGCGTCGTGAACGGAACCTCCAACAAAAATCGTAGTGAGCACCAGCATCAGCGTTGCCCCGGAAGATAAACCCAATATATCGGGGCTGGCAAGCGGGTTTCTTATTAAACGCTGCAATAGTACCCCTGCTATTGCCATACCGGCACCAGCGGCTATTGCGGTGACGGTACGAGGCCATCGGAGTGAAAAAATAAGCTCAGATGGCCAGGCAAATTGCCACCCTTGCACACTGGGCGAGAAGGCGATAGAGATAATAAGTAGTGCCAAGACCGCAAAAAGCATGGCGGCCCAAGTTACAGGTTTTACGAAGTTTGCCCCCTTGGGTAACTGCAAGGCTGACTGGTCTTGTGCGGTCATTTTTTGTCGGGCAAACCATAAAAGTGCCGGTGCCCCGACCAGTGCAGCCGTGGTGCCACTGGGTACAAGGTTGGCGCTCCAGGTACTGAATATAATGGCGATTGTGTCTGTCAGCAGTAGCAGTATTGCTCCTAGTAGCGTGCTGTAGGCAAGCTCATCTCTGGCGTTTCTGGCTCCTAGAGCCCGTGCAATATTAGGTGTCAATAAGCCAATAAAACTGATGACCCCCACAGCGGTAATCGCACTGGATAACAGCCATAATGATGCCAGCAGAAGTATTGAAAGCATGGGAAATAGCGCAAGTCCACGAGCCTGAGCGCTTTGTTCTCCCAGCCTTAGCAGTGTAAGCGGGCGATGGGCGAAGAGAATAACGGCAATGGCAATAGTTGCTTTTGGCAATAACCATACGACCCAATCCCAGCTTGTCTGTGTCAGATCTCCTGCGCCCCAGATAAAGAGGTTCTTGGCGTACTGGTCGTTAAGTAGTATTACGGCTGAGGCGATTGCCCCCAATAAAATATGTACCGCCATACCGGCCAGTATGACGGGCAAACCACTCAAACCTTGGTTACCAGCAATGAGTAGTACCAGTATGACCGATAATGTGGCACCACCCATCGCTAACCAGGCGCTGTAATGACCGACTAATGCGGGAGCCCATACACTCGCACAGACCAGTGCCAACCATGCCCCGGATGAAGCCCCTAATGTCATGGGAGACAACAGTCTGTTCTGTGTGGCCTGTTGCAGCACACTGCCGACAAGGCCAAGAATACCCCCAACGAGCATAGCAAGAACAGCTCTGGGCAGTGTTGCGTAAACGAATCGAAACTCTTCGAATTCAATAGTTTCCTGCCCCCACACAAGCGCCCAAAGAGTATTCAGGTCAAGAGTGGAGTCTATGGTTGCATAGCCCAGAAGCGTAAGGGGGAGTAGTATAATTGTCAGGGTATATCGTTTGCCGGATTGTATCTGCATGGTGTTAGTTTGAATGAATGCTAAGAAGTGAGGCGGTCATCGCTTCAGCCAGGTACAGCACTGATACGGGGCCACCATAGGTCCAGGTTGGTCTTACTGCTGCAAATTTATTTTTGCGAACAAATGGCATCGCACGCCAAAGTGGTGTGCTAAATAGTGTATCGGCTTGTTCATAGGGCAAGAAGTGGAGTACCGCTCCTTCATTCACTCTGCCCAGTTCAATGACCTTTTTCTGCGTGATGCCCCATTGCGAATTAGGTTGAGGAAGCCCTGGTTGTATTCCCAATAGCTCAAGCGCATATTGAGGCATTGAGTTCTCACCATAAATCCATGCCAGCGCAGTGTTGTTGAACCTGATCGGGGTTACTTTCGGAATCTCTCCTTTAAAGTGCTTCTGTAGTTCTGCTCTGAGTTCGCTTACACGTTTATCCATACTACTCAATCGCTGTATGGCAAAGCGTTCACGGTTAAGTAATTTAGCGAGTCTTATAAAAATGTCTTTCGATGTTTGGTAGTTATTGTGGGAGGCCGAAAATGTTTCGAAATACAATACCGGGGCGATTGCCGAAAGGGTTTCTATAAGGTCTCGTTGCTGAAACGAGATAACAATAAGGTCGGGCTTAAGCTCAGCTATTCGTTCAATGTTGGGTTCGTTTCGGGAGCCTATATCGAATACCGCTTGTGGAATTTCGGGCCGTGCAACCCATTTTTTATAGTCTTCTATCCCTGCAACGCCAAGTGGAGTGACCTTGAGCTCAAGCAGCATTTCAGTGATTGACCACGGCAGCGTGATTATTCGTGTGGGAGACTCGTCAAAATGGTGCACTCCAAGGCTATCGGTGATGCTCACCGGTTGCGCATGACTCGATATGGCGGGTAGCCATAACGACAATATGGCAAATAAGAGTAGGGAAATAAAACGATTCATTTTTTGTCCTCGTTAGGCGACAACAGCGATTGAGTGGTTAAGTGTGGGGTGGTCGATAAGTTGGATATTAATTCCGTACAGGTCAGACAAGGCGGGTGAGGTGAGCAGTTCATCTGGCTTGCCTTCCAGCCAAACCTTTCCCTGCTTAAGTGCCACAATGCGGTCTGCGTAGCGTGCAGCTAGATTAACGTCATGCAAAATGACGATGATGCCCTTACCCGACTCTCTATTGAGTTGGCGCAGCAATGTCATTAGCTCGTACTGATGGGGTAAATCCAGTGCAGAAGTGGGTTCATCCAGCATCAACACTGGCGCTTGTTGCGCAAGTAACATGGCCACCCATGCACGTTGTCGCTCACCCCCTGATAGTTGATCGGTCATATGTTCCGCATAATTGGCAATATCTGTTTGAATCATTGCTTCTTGAATGATTTGAGCGTCACTTGACGTCCATCGACCCAATGTTCCTCGCCATGGGTAGCGTCCTAACCGGACAAGTTCTCTTACGGATAGGCCGGCAACCGGAGGTAGCTGTTGAGGTAAAAATGCGATTTCCTGAGCTAGCTTTCTCTGAGAAAACTGCCTAATTGAGCGGTTGTTATAGGTAATGTTGCCATGGTCGGGTTTAGTTTGCCGTGCGATGAGGTTTAGCAACGTCGACTTACCTGAGCCGTTGTGACCAAGAATGACGGTAAATTTATCTGGCGCAATGCTGAGATCGTTAACGTTCAATATCTCTCGGCCATCCCTGTTCATTACTATATTGGATAGTCTAATCATAATAATATTTACTGCTTGATATTCCGCGGATGCTAATTTGAAGAACTAAACTGCTTGCAGCATCGCTCAACTCTTAACGGTAGTTTTTGTTTCGGGCAGGACGCACAGAGCACCCCATCTTGACGTCGGTAGTGCATACAGCACCCCTTTCTATTGAGAACCAACTGCTCCCGCCCACTTGATAATTTAATGGGCATATAACTGCTTTGGCCCGAGAGTTCCAAGGCAGAGAGCCAGAGTTCTCCAAGGTTAATGATGTGTTGATTGGTTAGCTGGCTGTTAGAGTGCTTAAGGCGATTTAAAGCGGCCAGCAGAGTGTCAGCTACCAGCCGCATTGCGCTTACTTTTCGTATGCGGGTGACTTCGCTGAGTTGGTCAAAAGTAGCATTACAAATGCTTTTTAGCTGCCCCCCGGAAACACCGATGAGGTCATTAATGTTACTTCTAATATATGAATCACTGGGTATGACAAATCCGGCAACGCTCTCAGCGGTTCGGGTTTGGCTGATTTTATCGATGGGAACCACGATATTGAGTTGGTGGACACCAATTAGCGCCAGGTAAATGGGTTGCCAAACCAGAAGGCTCCACGCACGTACCGACCAGTATGGCATGCCTGCTTCGGGGTGAGCTGTTTGCAGACGCTGGTAAAGTAGGGCGATCGCTTTCTGGTTATCTTCGCCGTGTTTGATCATCCCTGGCTGGTGCGCTCCAATGACCCCCTTTAACGAAGGGGAAAAGTGCTGAGCGGCCTTTATCAAGTAATCTAGTTCAGGGTCTATGTCTGATTTTTGTTCCGGATAGAGTTGGTTCATTGCTCCAAGCCTGAGTCGTTTCTGTGTAAAGCGTGCAAATAATATATTTATTGTAAATCAGAATCATTCTCATTAGTATTCGTATTTAAGGTTTGACAGTGAAACTTATAACGTTAGATGTGAAAGGGGGGGGAGAAGGTATGGTGGATTCTCGGCAAGGGGGATGCTCTTGAACCAAATTAAAACTATTGCTCAGTACGAGTTATATAGTGTCAAGGGAGAAGTTCCATCACGGCTTTCTCATTGGATTGAAGGCGTCTATCGCCAATTTATGCTGTCGAATGGCGCGCATGTGAGGCTTGCCAATATCAAGGTAAATCAACAGGTTGACTTGATGGGTATCGCAGAATCTGGTGTAACTTTTTCTTTTACGGCGAAGCAATTTCTTGGTGTCGAAATGCCGCACTCTGAGCCTGTCTGCCCTGACTGTAGTCGTAAGAAAAATCAGCTGGCTCAAGCCGCATTGGTATCTCAGCATCAGAAGAGGGGGGCTAGGCTTCATGCCAATCAGCATATTACCTGTATGCAGCTATATGTCCCTTTTACGAGAGTGAAACAAATGGTGGCGCTAGAAGGGCTGAATTTGAAACGGCCCTGGTTTTCAGCAATAGATGATGACATGTCTAGGGTGCCGCGAAAGGAGGTGCTTTCTATCCATGTTGATCGTCAAATAGCTCAAGCCATCAATGCTATATACAAAAGTGGATTAGACCTTCTGAACAATGATGTTGGTCAGGTACAGGTTCTCAGTGAAGCGCTGCTACAGCGCTTGATTCGCCAACTGCATCAGCGCTATGTCGGGCCTGCTGTCTGTAAAAAGAAAGATGCTGCGCCCTCCCAAATATATGCAGATTTATCGGTTTTTGGTCATGCCAGCTCTACCGTTATTCATTAAACCCAGTCGTTAGCAGGAACCCATTGTTATGAGTAAATTATTGGATGCCAATATTGGTCTGATTTATGGAACGGATACCAATAATACAGAGCAGGTTGGTGAGCGAATTAGCCATGAACTGGAAGGTCATGGCTGTTCGGTGACCATGCTGAATGTGATAGAAACAAGCGTTGAAGTTTTGAATAGCTTTGATTTTCTTATTATGGGTATACCCACATGGGATTTTGGCGGTATTCAGGAGGACTGGGAAGACTTTGAGGTAGAGCTGTTAAGTGCCGAGCTGGGGGACAAACAAGTGGCGCTCTTTGGTTTGGGTGACCAATTTGGATATGGTGACTACTTTGTAGATGCAATGGGCTGGTTATATAAGCATGTCACCAGTATTGGGGCAAAGGTGATCGGCCATTGGCCGACTGAAGGTTATGAGTTTGAGGCGTCTTTGGCTGCGAATAGCGAGAAGTCTCACTTCGTCGGGTTGGCAATAGATGAGGATCAGCAGTTTGACCTGACAGACGGGCGTATTGCCAAATGGGTGAAACAGCTAATGCTGGAGTATACCGCTGTCTGATAACGTTCTGCGCGTGTTTGAACTGTTCCGGTAATTTATTTTGTTGACTCTAAAATCGACTATTAAATGGACAAAACAACTTTTATTGCTAATAATAATTGTTATCATTCTTGATTGGCTGCTAAAAGTTGATAATCCTAATCACACAAGCAGTAAAATCTTCCCGGAATAGCATTGCAAAAGGTAATCGCATGGTGTGGGTTGTGCTCTTTTTCGTCTCAGTTATCGCGTTGTTTGTAGCCAAGCGCAAATATAAAGATCTGCGTTTGGCTTACCTGCGCAATCAAAAACATCATTGTCCGCCAAGGCAAACAAGCAACAAACAGGTTTAAACGTTTGATAGGCACTTTTTAGTGCTATTAACGCTCTAGTGGTGTTCTTGCCAGACTCCAGACATAGACCTCTTTTGCGCCCGCTTCAAGTAACAGGTTGCTTAACATATCCGCTGTTGCACCTGTGGTTATGACATCATCAACAAGCGCGATGATTTCACCGTCCAGCCTTTTTTGAACGCTAAATGCTTGAGCCAGATTCTTTTGGCGTTGTTTTTTGCTTAGAGATGCTTGAGCAGGGTTGTTAAGTTGCCGTACTATGCAGTTGCGATCAAAACCTATCTTGAGGCGCTGGCTCAGGTCTCTGCATATATCCTCTGACTGATTAAACCCCCTTGCATGTAGTTTATCAGCGTGAAGAGGAACAGGAACCAGCTTATCTGGTCTGCTTAGCTGACCGGTCTTGAATTGCTCTTCGATAATGCCTGCTGCCAGATCTGAAAGAAGCTTTCCTAAATGCCGCTTTTGGCTGTACTTAAAGTCACTGATTAGCGCGTTAACAGGGAATGTGTAGCTGAAGGCCGAGAAGCACTGCGTGTAGATGGTAGGGCGTTGCAAACATGCACCGCAAAGTCTTTTCTGCGTCAATGAACTTTCGTCGTGTCTTGTTATGACAGGTAGTGGGAGCGCGCAGCCTGTGCAACATGACTGGTTAAAAGGGAGGTCTCCCTTACATCCGTTGCAGATTGGGTGCTTCTCATAGGTGGTTGTATCGCATAAGTAGCAATGTTTTTGCGAGACCGCTTCTTGTATTGTTTGCCGTGGGTAAAGCCCGTTAACCATTTTTATAAATTTGGTTGACAGCTCCATTGCCTTGTTTATCATGTCTCTTCCTGAGAATTGAATGGAAAGGCTGTTTAGCCGCCCCATTGAGTGCTGAATAGTTATTTTAACTGTTTTCCATTGGAATTTGCCCGTATTAAATCGGGATCTATATAAAGTGTACAGAGGCCAGACTATGACGACTACCGCAATTCGCCACGATTGGAATGTTACCGAAGTGGAAGCATTGTTAGCGTTGCCATTCAACGATCTGATGTTTAAAGCGCAATCGGTTCATAGAGAGCACTTTGACCCCAATGCGGTGCAAATCAGCACGTTACTATCCATTAAAACGGGATCCTGTCCTGAGGATTGCAAATACTGCCCACAAAGCGCGCACTATAACACTGGCCTTGAAAAAGAAAAGCTGCTTGAAATTGAGAAGGTTATAAAAGCGGCAAAAGAAGCCAAAGAAAATGGCTCCAGCCGTTTCTGCATGGGGGCTGCATGGCGTAATCCGAATGACCGGGATATGCCTTTAGTGCTGGATATGGTTAAGCAGGTTAAATCTATGGGAATGGAAACCTGTATGACATTGGGGATGTTGACGGAAGAGCAGGCCGATACACTCGCGGAAGCGGGGCTGGACTACTATAACCATAACCTCGATACATCAGAGCAGCACTACGAAAATATTATTACTACCCGCACATACTCTGATCGCTTGAATACGCTGGCGAACGTGCGTAAGTCTGGCATGAAAGTGTGCAGTGGCGGAATTCTCGGATTGGGTGAAACCGTCACTGACCGGGCTGCAATGCTTGCTCAGTTGGCGAATATGGACGTTCACCCGGAAAGTGTACCGATTAATATGCTGGTTAAGGTTGAAGGGACACCCTTAGACCATGAAGATGATGTTGACCCTATTGAGTTTGTCCGCACTATCGCGGTGGCTCGCATCTTAATGCCCGCGTCTCATGTTCGCTTGTCTGCTGGCAGAGAGGATATGACAGACGAAATGCAGGCACTCTGTTTTCTGGCAGGCGCAAACTCGATTTTTTATGGCTGCAAACTGCTAACAACGGCCAACCCTTCAGAAAATGAAGATATGCAGCTATTCAAGCGTTTAGGTATTCACCCTGAGCATAAGCAGGAAACAAAACCGGAAGAGCAGCAGAATGCGGCGTTGGCCGATGCGTTAGAGCATGAGAAGCACAAGCATATTTTCTATGATGCGGCGCGATAGACGCTGAACGCAACAGGAGGCACCCTGTGGGATTTGAATCGTTAGCGTCGGAACTGGAAGAGCGAAAGAAGAAGCATTTGTATCGCAGTCGCCGGTTGTTGCAATCCCCTCAGGGTTCTGAAGTGTTGCTGGATAACAAGCGCTTTCTGGCATTTTGCAATAATGATTATCTGGGGCTGGCAAACCATCCTGATGTCGTCAACGCATTCCGGCAAGCGGCTAATGAGTGCGGTGTTGGAGGTGGTGCCTCTCATCTGGTTAATGGGCATCACCAACAACACCATCAGCTCGAAGAAGAACTGGCCGAATTTACCGGCAGAGATCGTGTTCTGCTTTTCTCTAATGGGTATATGGCCAATATCGGTGCTGTAAATGCACTGCTTGGCAAAGGGGATTCAGTACTGGAAGACCGGCTGAATCATGCTTCTTTGCTGGATGCAGGGCTTTTGAGTGGTGCCCGTTTTCAGCGCTACCACCATGCTGACTCAGAGAGTCTGGCACAGCGTCTTGTCAATCTCCCCTCTACTAATCGTCGTTCTTTAGTGGTGACCGATGGTGTTTTCAGTATGGATGGTGATATCCCCCCGCTGCCTGAGTTAGTGGCCACTTGCCGACAAAATAATGCATGGCTGATGGTTGATGATGCTCATGGTTTCGGCACTTTGGGCAGGAATGGCGGTGGTTGCATAGAACATTTTGAACTTGGACAGGATGATGTTCAAGTTCTGGTCGGGACGTTGGGCAAGGCGTTTGGAACTGCAGGGGCGTTTGTAGCGGGCAGCGAATTGTTGATCGATACGCTGGTTCAGAATGCGCGCAGCTATATCTATACCACGGCTATGCCTCCTGCCGTTGCTGCGGCGACTCGCGTGAGCTTGAAGCTGTTGCAGAACGAGCACTGGCGAAGAGAGCGTCTGGCTGACCTTATAAAGCGTTTTCGCAATGGTGCCGTCCAGTTGGGGTATGAGCTAATGGACTCTTTCAGCCCAATCCAACCGATTGTGATTGGTAGCGAAGAAAAAGCACTGGCGCTAGCGGCATGGTTGGAAGAGCAGGGAGTACTGATTACTGCGATACGGCCGCCTACCGTGCCAAAGGGCACAGCCCGGTTAAGGGTAACGCTTTGTGCAGAACACACTGAGCAACAAGTCGACAGGTTGCTTGATTTGCTTGATCAGGCAAAACCCCAATGAATATAGTAATTATTAACGGCTGGGGGATGCCTTCCGGCATTTGGGCTGGGTTTTGTGATCTGCTCAATGCTCATATTGCATATAAACGCTGTAAGGTCATTGATATTGACCGCACTTTGAGTGTGAGTGAGTGGGTGGACTATCTGAATGATATTGTTGAACCCGATACGCTGTTAGTGGGCTGGTCTCTTGGCGGAATGTTGGCGCTTGAATATGCCTATCAGCATCCACAAAACATACGTGGCGTCTGCCTGATGCAAGTGAACCCCAAATTTGTTGCGGGGCCTGACTGGTCGACGGCCATGGATTATGGGGTGTTTCAAGCCTTTAAAGGGTTAGCTGGCAGTGAGAATGAGGCGGATATTAAGCGTCTGATAAGCCGGTTCTCATTTTTGGTGACGGCCGGTGGTGTTGATGCACTAGGTGATTTAAAAGCGCTTAAAAAATGCTTCTCTGTTGACTCTGTGCCTACTGCAAAGGTCCTGTATCAGAGTCTTGAGTTACTGGAATCTCTCGATGTAAGAAACAGGCTAAAAGACCTCAAGGTGCCTCTGTTGCATCTTTTCGGAGAGCAGGATCAACTGGTTCCGGTTGATGTGGCTTGCCAGGTTGATAGCGCTTTACAACGTAGCGAACTCGTTTGTAAGGGGCGACACTTCAGCAGGCGTGTTGAGTTAATACCTGAGATGTCTCACTTTCCATGTGTTAGTGCAGCAGACTTGGTTGTTAAGCAAATAGTTCGATTTATTGGGGAAACCGTTTGAATTCCGATGCCGTAATGATTGAAAAGCGAAATGTTGCAGCGTCATTTGGCCGTGCTGCGACAAGTTATGATACCGCAGCGCATTTTCAGAGAAGTGTTGGTGATCGGCTGTTAGCGTTGTTGCCAAGTAGCAAGTCTGACTTAGCGGTGGATTTAGGGTGTGGAACCGGGCACTTTACTCCGATGTTAGGCAACCAATTAAAGGCGGCTCAAACGGTCGGTATTGATCTCTCAGAGGGGATGATTACGTACGCTCGTGAAAACAGGGGGTATACAGAGGACTCCATTTCATGGTTGGTAGGCGATGCAGAGAATTTGCCGATAGCAACAGGCTCAGTTGATGTGATATTTACATCATTGGCGATTCAATGGTGCGATAGCTATCACTCACTGTTTGAAGAATTATATAGGGTGCTGAAACCGGGGGGAGATGTTGTTTTTTCCACTCTTCTGGATGGTACACTCAAAGAACTCGAACTAGCCTGGCGTGAGGTCGATAGCTATCGACATGTAAATACCTTTGTTAGTGCCGGTGTTATCGCCGACGCTGTGAAAGGTGCCGGATTTGAAACAGTTACATCTCAACAATACACTCACACCTTAAAATACCCGGCAGTTAAAGCATTGACTCGTGAGCTAAAAATGCTTGGTGCGCACAATGTCAATGAAGGCAGGCCAACCAAAGTGACTGGGCGAGAGCGCATTCTGCGATTTAAAAATGCCTATGAGCGTTTCAGAGGTTCGGATGGCATGCTGCCCGCAACCTACGAAGTATTTCTCGGACGTTTAAGAAAACCCTTAAACGAGTAGCCTGGCAAAGCCGGTTCTGCACAAGCTCAGTTAAATCAATAAAGAGTAATTAACTATGGCAAAAACGTTTTTTGTGACTGGAACTGATACCGATGTGGGTAAGACGATTGTTTCTGCCGCCTTGCTAGAGGCAGCCAAACAAAAGGGGTTGCAAACACTAGCCATTAAGCCTGTTGCAGCGGGCTGTGACATTACCGATGAAGGTTTGAGGAATAGCGATGCGCTGTTACTTCAGGAGCATATGACGCTGGATCTTCCATACGCACAAGTAAACCCTGTTGCGTTAGACGCTCCAGCCGCACCGCACATTGTAGCGGCGGGTCAAGGAAAAGCGTTATCGGTATCTCGTCTGGTCGGTTATTGTAGAGGCGCGTTGATGACAAAACACGACCTTTCGCTTATTGAAGGGGCAGGAGGGTGGCGAGTCCCACTTAACGCGCGTGAGACATTGGCTGACCTGCCTTGTGAATTAAACATTCCAGTCATTCTGGTGGTGTCGGTAAAGTTAGGCTGTATTAATCATGCGCTACTGACAGCAGAAGCAATTCGACGGGATGGATTGCCTATTGCGGGCTGGGTGGCAAACCGCGTCACTTCAGAGCCTATCGATTTCGAACATGAAAATATCGAAACGTTGCGATCTGCGTTGCCTGCACCTTGCCTGGGAGTGCTGCCATACTCTTCGCCCCTGTCAATTGAAACGCTGGCTAAAAGCCTTTCAATTGACGCGCTAAACT
This sequence comes from Alkalimarinus coralli, assembly GCF_023650515.1. Lineage (NCBI taxonomy): Bacteria > Pseudomonadati > Pseudomonadota > Gammaproteobacteria > Alteromonadales > Alteromonadaceae > Alkalimarinus > Alkalimarinus coralli. The sequence goes on along the minus strand of NZ_CP096016.1, from coordinate 2,637,099 downwards.
GTGAATAACCGCGCGTTATGTAGAGTTAGTAATCGCTTGTTGGTTGAAAATTGTACTATTAAGTGCTTTAATTGCCATGGGTATTGTTGTGTCTGGCGTTTGACCTTGGTATAGACGTCCAGAGAAGTAACAGCAGAATTGAGGTGTCTATGAGTATTGGTTCAGTTTTAAATACCGGCATACAAGGTGTTCAAACAGGTGTACGAGGCATGGAACAGGCTGCACAGGAGATTGTGCAGGCAGGTTCCAGCAACAGCACAAACGGTGGTGCTGGAGACTTCGTGGAACCGATTATGGATCTTAAGCTCTATGAAAATTCTGTTGAAGCGTCTGCCAAGGTGATTAAAACGGCAGATGAAATGATCGGCACACTGCTTGATACTATGGCGTAAAGCCCTAGGTTGAGCTAACTGTCAGTATAGTTTTGTGGGAGGTGAAGCCGTTGCAGATTACGAATGCTAGCGTTCCTTTCCCAAATGCTGTCGCACCGTTCTCTCCAAAGGTAGATCAGCCCAGTTCGGGCGTCACAAAAGATATACTCGCCTCAAGCTTCGCTCCTTTAAATGAAACCCAAACAGTTTCTGCGTCTCAAAATAGTCTAAGTGAAAGAAACGTTGTATATAGCCCTGAGTCGTTGGTTCAATCTGTTGGTGAGGCAGGACAGGAACCGGTCACCGGTGTTGCGCCGCAAACGATTGGCAATGCGCCAGAGCCGTCGACGAGTGGCGCTGTCAGCCTTTCACCTGAAGGCAGTGGCTCAAGAGCCTCTGATGAGGGAAGCAATGAAGCTGCAACAGGGACGGTTAATGGTGACGCTGCCCCAGATGCTGAGCAAGGGGACGTAAGCGGTGCCAATTCGACTCCAGGTTCCTCATCAAGCACCGAAGAAGGGACTTCTGAACAGCCTGATTCATTTGGTGGTTTAACGCCTGAAGAGCAAGAGATTGTCAGTGAACTGGCGGCAAGAGACCGAGAAGTGCGTACCCATGAGCAGCAACATCAGGCGGTGGGTGGACAATATGCCGGATCGGCCAGTTACTCCTATCAGGTGGGGCCTGATGGTGTTCAATATGCCATTGGTGGAGAGGTGTCCATTGACATATCAGAAGTACCTAATAATCCCCAGGCAACGATTGATAAAATGCGCATTGTGCAGAGTGCCGCGCTGGCACCGGCAGAACCGTCCGCTCAGGATCGCTCGGTGGCCTCTACTGCAAGCAGGATTATATTGCAGGCGCAGGCTGAATTAGCCTCTCAGCGGTCTGAGGAACTGCAAGCCAGCCGAGACGAAGTCCAGCAGCGGCAGATAGAGGCGGCTGAGGCGCGAGAGCAGCAGCAAGAACGCCAGGATGACGCACGAACCTCGGTTTCAGAGGGCGTTCGTACGTACGAAAGTCTGGTGGAGCTGGGCCAGCAATTTGAAAACGGTTTAACGCCTGCTGTTAACCTTGATGAAGTCGTCTGATTTACCCCCCCTGAAATACTTAACTCCCTTATTTAGTCGCTGATATCTACCTGTAAACGCGATGACTTTCCCGTCTTAATCCCAATACTCTTTCCCTCTTGGTACCTTCAGTATTACGTTTGTTAACAAAAAAAACCGGGATGCAGAAAATCGCCGCCACTATGTCGCTTTAGGGCTGTAACTCACTGAAAATAATACGCAATAAGAATATAGTCAGTAAATAAATGGCCTGCTACAAGGGGAAATATCATTGGCAAAAACTGAATTTTTACTCTAAACAAAGGTATTGTTTCTTGACAATTGGTTAAAGCAAACGTATGTTTCAAACAGTTGTTTGATATAAGGGTGTGGTACACATGTCCTTATCGTATTCGAATCATGTCCTTGTCGTATTCGAATATAGTATTTGAATACAATACTTGAAACAGTATTTGAATAGGTACGTTTAACCTTGGTGAGAAGTTCTTAGTCTCTATTATTAGAATGCTCCACTCACTGTGCCGTTGTAAATGTTATTGCGAAAAACAGACAGCCTAAGCGGTTTATTTAGCAGTGATGCCAAACCGAAACAAAAGGTCTAAGCATCACTCAATGTTGATAAACCGCTTGAGTTGTTTATCGCATAACCCAGATAAATTCGAGGTAAAAGAGTATGCCAGAATATAAAGCCCCCCTTCGTGAAATCAACTTTGTAATGAAAGAGCTTCTCGATAGTGAAAAACACTATGAGAGTTTTCCAGGTGGAGCAGAAGCCTCACCAGAGATGGTTGATGCAATTATCGGTGAAGGTGCAAAATTTTGTGAAGAAGTACTGGCGCCATTAAACACGGTTGGTGATGAAGAAGGTTGTACTCTAACAGAAAATGGCGTTACCACGCCTACAGGCTTCAAAGAAGCTTACCAGCAGTTTGTTGAAGGTGGATGGCCAACATTAAGTGCTGACACCAACTACGGTGGTCAGGGCTTGCCAGAGTCTTTGAACATTGTTGTAAGTGAAATGGTTGGTACTGCTAACTGGTCTTGGGGTATGTACCCAGGCTTGAGCCACGGTGCAGTAAATACTGTGAGCGAGTTTGGTACTGACGAGCAGAAAGAAACATACCTGACTAAGCTGGTTACAGGTGAGTGGACAGGTACCATGTGTTTGACTGAGCCTCATTGTGGTTCTGACCTAGGTATTCTGCGCACTAAAGCTGAACCAAATGCAGACGGTTCATACAGCATTACAGGCACAAAAATCTTTATCTCGGCTGGTGATCACGACATGACGGACAATATTGTTCATATCGTGTTGGCACGCCTACCAGATGCGCCTCAGGGCACCAAAGGTATTTCTCTGTTTATCGTTCCCAAGTTCTTGCCAGAAAACGGTGAAGCGAACGCAGTAACGTGTGGTTCTTTAGAGCACAAAATGGGTATCCATGGTAACGCAACGTGCGTTATGAACTTTGATGGATCAAAAGGTTGGTTGATCGGCCCTGAAAACAAAGGTCTGAACTGCATGTTCACGTTCATGAACACTGCACGTATCGGTACTGCTCTACAGGGTGTTGGTGCTGCTGAAGGCTCTTTCCAGGGCGCGATTGCATACGCTAAAGACCGTTTGGCCATGCGCTCATTAACAGGAATTAAAAACCCTGATGGTGCTGCTGATCCGATCATCGTACACCCAGACGTACGTCGTATGTTGTTAACTCAGAAGGCTATTGCTGAAGGTTCGCGTGCAATGTGCTACTTCTCAGCACAACAGGCTGACTTGGTGCATGGTTCAGACTCAGAAGAAGTTCGTAAAGCGGCCGATGACATGCTTGGTTTTATGACGCCAATCTTGAAAGCGTTTATCACTGAAGTAGGTTATGAAGCTGCTAACCACGGTATGCAGGTATTTGGTGGGCACGGCTTTATCTCTGAGTGGGGTATGGAGCAGATTGTTCGTGATACCCGTATCTCGTTGATGTACGAAGGAACAACCGGTATACAGGCTCTTGACCTGCTGGGTCGTAAAGTACTTATGACTCAGGGTGCTGCACTTAAGCAGTTCACCAAGCTTGTTCACGTATTCTGCAAAGAGAATGCTGACAACGAAGAGATGAAGCAGTTTGTTGAGCCACTACAGACACTTAACAAAGAGTGGGGCGATCTGACCATGAAGGTTGGTATGGCTGCAATGAAGAATCGTGATGAGGTAGGTTCTGCTTCTGTAGATTACTTGATGTACTCTGGTTATGTGACAATGGCATACTTCTGGGCGCGTATGGCTCTTGTAGCGCAGCAGAAGTTGGCTGAAGGAACGACTGAAACCGGTTTCTATACTGCCAAGGTTCAGACCGCTCAGTTCTACTTCAAGCGCTTATTGCCACGAACTAAAGCACACGCAGAGATGATGGTTGCTGGTTCTGACTCAGTAATGGCGATGGAAGAAGAAAACTTTATCTTCTAAGCATTGCTCGATAAAAAAACCCGCGAAAGCGGGTTTTTTTATGCCTGCTATTTGGCAATAGGCTAATCGCTGAGATCAAAATGATGGTTTGCTGACTGATTGGCTTGGGCAAATAAAGTGAAAATGCGAGTTTTGCCTTTCTTGATAGGAACTCATATTGAAATCAGGTAAAATGCTGGGTTGTACTGACTGATACAGATTGATAATTGAGTGCTTGTTCAAACTAAGGTACATCAAGGTTGTTCATCTGTATAGGCAGTACGATAAGGTGAATAGAAAGTAAATTTGAGAGTGGTATATCCATACCGTTAAACACAGTCACAATAGAGGAAACGTAAATGGCTGAGTATCAAGCGCCATTGCGCGATATGCGCTTCGTTCTTAATGAAGTCTTTGAAGCAGATAAGTTATGGGCTTCTTTGGCAGGGACTCAGGACACGGTTGACCCTGAAACAGCAGAAGCAATACTGGAAGAAGCAGGCAAAATAACTGCGTCTTTGATTGCACCTTTGAGCCGCGAAGGGGATGAAGAAGGCTGTACTTGGCATGAGGCGGGTGTGAATACACCAACTGGCTACAAAGAAGCCTACAAGACATTTATTGAAGGTGGTTGGTGTGGCCTGAGTGGTAATGCTGATTATGAAGGCATGGGTATGCCCAAAATGCTGGGTGCGCAGTACGAAGAAATGCTGTATTCATCTGATATCTCATTCGGTCTGTATGCATGTTTGACATCAGGTGCATGTCTTGCCATCGACGCTCATGCGACTGAAGAGCTTAAACAGAAATATTTGCCAAAAATGTATTCTGGCGAATGGGCGGGTGCGATGGACTTGACTGAGCCTCATTCAGGCACAGACCTTGGCATGATCCGTACTAAAGCCGTTGAAAATGGTGATGGAAGCTACTCGATTACTGGGACAAAAATATTCATTACAGGTGGTGAGCAAGACTTAAGTGAGAATATTATTCACTTAGTTTTGGCTAAGTTGCCGGGTGCACCTGCCGGTTCTCGTGGTATCTCACTGTTTTTGGTGCCTCGTAACTCTGTTGATGAAAATAATGTTGTTGGTGAGAACAACAAGGTAACCTGTGGTTCTATTGAGCACAAGATGGGTATCAAGGCATCAGCCACCTGTGTTATGAACTTTGATGGCGCTCAGGGTTGGTTAGTCGGCGAAGAGAATAAAGGCTTGGCTGCAATGTTCACTATGATGAACTACGAGCGTCTAAGTGTAGGTATTCAAGGGTTCGCGGCTGCAGAACGCTCTTATCAGAATGCTGTTGAATATGCGAAAGATCGCATTCAGGGCCGTGCGCCGACTGGTGTGGTTCTGGCCGATAAAGAAGCTGACCCCATCATTGTTCATCCTGATGTTCGTCGTATGCTTATGACAATGAGAGCATACACCGAAGGTAGCCGAGCATTCTCGACGTATGTTGCTTCTTTCCTTGATGTTGCCAAGTTTTCTGATGATGCAGAGCAGAAGAAGAAAGCAGACGCAATGGTTGCGCTGTTAACGCCGATAGCTAAAGCCTATATGACGGATCGTGCACTGGAAAGCTGTATAGCTGGCCAACAGGTCTTTGGTGGACACGGATTTATTCGAGAGTGGGGCCAAGAGCAGTTAGTACGTGATACTCGTATTACCCAAATTTATGAAGGAACCAATGGCATTCAGTCTCTTGACTTGATGGGGCGTAAAGTCGTTTCAAATGGCGGTAAGCTGTACGAACTATTCGCAACTGAAGTTTCTGAGTTTGTTGAAGCTAATGCTGGTAATGATGCACTTGCGTCATACATCAAGCCTCTGGCGGTTGCCATTGAGCGATTGTCTGATGTGACAGAGTTTGTTATCAACTCAGCCGCGGAAGATGCAAATGCTATTGGTGCTGCGTCAGTTGAGTATTTGGAGTTGTTCGGTCTTACTGCTTATGCATATATGTGGGCTCGAATGGCTGCAGTTGCTGCGCCAAAGGCTGGTAGCGATACCAGTGGCTTTTACGAAGCTAAGCTTAAAACAGCTAACTTCTTCTTTAGCCGTTTGTTACCTCGTTCAGCTTATCTTTCAGAGAGCATTCGTTCTGGTAGTGAGGATATGATGTCGCTAGATGCTGAAGCGTTTTAATCGGTGATGTGACTTCTATGAAACAAAAAAGGCGATCATAAGATCGCCTTTTTTGTGTCTGTTTGTCGTTATTTGGCTAAAGTGAATTTGCTCTCTCAGGGGTGTTGATAAATGGGTTTTCATTACCCTGAATTTCACCCACGCGCTTATTTCTTGCTATTTCTTCTTCGCTTGGAGGGTCAGCCCTGTTCCAGCGTTTTAGGTCATCAATAGCCCCCATGATAGGGAGTTTGTAGGTGTCGTGCATGTACAGAATTGCCCGCGCGATATCACCCTTAATTTCTTCGGGGGGTTGCAGAAGCTGGAATGAGCGACGGAACCCGCAATTCTCTATTTCAACTTCATCGCCTAGCTCTCCGAAGCGGGCATTTTTTCGCTTGAGCTCAAAGCGTGAATCAGCAGGTACTATATTGTGAAGGTCTGAGGTTATCTGGCGGTACTGTTCGCTTTCGTTTCGGCACTGTCTGGGTGTGCCACAGGCAAGGTGGTCACGAACCCATCCGGTTGAGTAAATATGGCTGTCTGTGACTAAAACATTCTTTTTAGTAAAAGGCTTTTTGCAATAAAAGGTGGTGCCGCCATCTTTATACAGCTCGCCCCAAAAGTACTTTTTTAATGTTTCTTTAGGATCGTTAAACCTTGTTTGCGCCTGCGCAGAGGTGCAAAAAGCTAAAAATACAATAAGTGATAGAAAAATACCTGTTCTTTTTATCATAAAGCCGACTCGTTTCTGCTGGTATATATTAAAACTGGTTTTGTGAAGAGTGGCTGCCAACCAAATTACTTTGCTTGATAATTAACGTGTAGCTTACAAAATGCTAACGCGCACTTTGCAAGTTGTTTATTATTTTCAATTTTAAGTATAGTTTAAAACCTTAGCTCATGAATTGAAAGACTGTTTTATTGTTTTACAATGTGTTTGAGCTGCGTTATCGGTTGTAACACTAATTCGTCAACGATATTAGAGCTTGGATGGATAAGACGTTGGGTTATGAGGTCTGCCAGCTAATGGAATATCGTATGCTGGCAGAGGAGTGATATTAAATTTTGGCTTTAACTCTTTCGTAGCCCTCTTTGATCTGGTGACCCAGTTCCTTGGCCGAGTCCATAATATCTCGTCCAGCGGTCTCGGCTTCTTTGCCGATATCTGACATCTTATCTAGCAGTTGATTCCACTTTTCTTCCAGTTCGTCCAAATCGTCTTTGATGTCTTCTTTGGCAAGGTGTAATTGTACGTTTATTTCATCTCGCTGCTGCTTGATCGCATCAGAAATTGATTTTAGTTCGTCGTGTAATGTAGACATGTCGACCTCCTTGAGTTTGCAAAAGCGCTATCTAATATAGGAACTTCTATATACATCCTTTATCTGTAATAACATACTTTGATTCAGTCTTGAGTCAATGATTTGGGTCAATCAGTGTTAAGGGAGTGATAGGGGTGGGGCGGCTTGTTAGATTGCAGAAAGATTTACAGGCTGCCCACTTAATATCAGTACAAATTCAGCCAATAGTTCCCAGCTTGAGCCATATTGCTTGTTCCCTTTGATGCTTTGATCTATGCGCTCTGATAACTTAATAAGGTGGTTGAGTTGCTGAACGGATAGCCTTGCTGCTGATCGACTCAGTAAATTCTGCCGTTTGGCGATAACGCGGTGAGCTGAAAAAACGGGTTTTTGGGGTGTTCCTTGTCGATTGCAGCTAGATAGCTCGTAGATTACCCTCAGGTCTCTGGTCAGTGCCCAAAGTATGACGGGGGGTTCTGTGCCTTCCGACTTTAACCCTTGTAGTATATGTAGTGCATGCTTGGTTTGTCCTTTGACGCACTCGTCTGTGAGGTTGAATATGTCAAAGCGGGCGCTATCAGCGACGCTCTGGCTCACTTGCTCTGGTGTAATCTGCCCATCTGGGCAGAGTAGTGCCAGCTTTTCCAGCTCTTGTTTGGCTGCAAGCAGGTTTCCTTCAACACGCTCTGCCAATAGGGATAGTGATTCTTGATCAAGGGTTAGGCCTATTTGGCGGCTTCTGGCTTGTATCCAGCTGGGGAGCTGCTCTCCACTAACGGGCCAAAGAGTGACAATGCTGCCGATTTTATCGATAGCGCTAACCCACTTTCTTTTTTGGGTTGCAGCGTCGAGCCTGCAGGTGATAACGATTAAAACGGTATCTTCCGATGTTGCCTGGCAAAACTGTTCTATTGCCTTGCTTCCTTTGTCTCCGGGTTTGCCGTTATCTAACCTGATCTCGATAATTTTTTTGTCACCGAAAAGAGATAGACTACCTGCTTCTTCGAGTAGCTGGTTCCAGTCAAACTGGCGATCAGCGTGCCAACTTAAGCGTTCTGTAAACCCCTCTTTTCGGCACGTTCTTCTGACTTCGTCGCACGCCTCCTGCACCAGTAGTGCTTCATCCCCATTGATCAGGTAAACCGGAAGCAACTGGTTGGATAGGTGACCTTTTAGCTGTTCAGGTTTAAGTTTCATTTATTGGCCTTTAATGTGACTTATCAATAGGCATGGGTGTCTGGTGCTTGTTTCTTAAGTGCGCGGCTTTACTAATCCGTACTATCAGCTTTCTTGTGAGGCTCTGATTTGATCGATTTTTAGTTTGTTATAGGGAGAGAGTCGGCTGATTATTTTATAGGCTAATTGTTTGTTGAGTTGTTCTTTAACTTGTTCTTCTTCTCGTGTTTTGCTGATGACGTTATCTTCATCAAATCGATAGCTCTGCCTTGCGGAGGTCGACGTGTCTTTAATAATGACGGTTTGGTCGGCAGCAACAAGGTTAAATGTTGCCTTATTAGTAACCTCATATTCGACAGCGACTGCCCGGTCTGTGATAGATACGGCGCGTCGACTGCTATTCAGTGAAATGATTGTTAGGATGTAGTTAGCTGAAGCGCTATCAACCAGATTCACGCCGTTAAGTTCAAGCTGTTTAGTCAGCGATTGGCATAACGCCTTCGACAGGTCGTTGCTGCAATTCAAGCTCATTAGGCGTAGCTCGGCCGGAATGCTGGCGCTACCTCTGAGTTGAAAGCCGCACGCAGTCAGTGCAAGGGTTAACAGGGCGATTGATATTACATTTAGCTTGTTGTGGAGCATATTGGCCTCAGATGAGAAGGGGGAATAATGTTTCCCCCTATGGGTCTGCTTAGTTGGCGACGATATTAACCAGTTTTCCGGGTACGACAATGACTTTTCGTATTGTCTTGTCTTCCAAAAAGCGTTGCACGTTAGCGTCGTCCATGGCTGCTTTTTCCATGCTGGCTTTGTCTGCATCGGCAGGCATTTCAAGTTTTGCCCTGACTTTTCCGTTAATCTGTGCAACCACTTGAATTGAGTCTTTGGTCAGCGCTGACTCGTCGACTGTTGGCCATGCAGCGTCAAGTACTACATCTTCATGGCCTAGTGCTTCCCACAACGTATGACTGATGTGAGGAACAATAGGGGAGAGCAGCAGTGTGGCAGCTTCTAGCGCCTCATGAAGTACGGCTCGACCTTGCTCACTGGTATCACTGTATTTGTTGACCTGATTCATCAATTCCATTACCGCAGCAATCGAGGTATTGAAGGTTAGGCGGCGACTGATATCATCGCTGACTTTTGAGATGGTCTCATGTGTCTTGCGTCTAAGCGCTTTCTGGCTATCGTTAAGCTGATTAATCTGAAGCGGCTCGACATCTCCCAGCTCTGTGTGGCTGTGAACGGCTTTCCAAAGTCGCTTCAAGAATCGGTGAGCCCCTTCAACAGCACTGTCGGACCACTCTAATGACTGCTCCGGCGGTGCAGCAAACATCATAAACAGTCTTACGGTATCTGCGCCGTATTTGTCGATAATCATTTGAGGGTCGATGCCGTTATTTTTTGACTTCGACATCTTGCCTGTACCGGCATGTAGAACTTCTTCACCATCTACCGTGCTTTTGTATCTTACGACCTTGCCTTTGTCATCGTGTTCAGCTTCGACATCTTGTGGAGATATCCACTGCTTACCGCCGCCTTCTTCGTCACGGTAATAGGTTTCTGCCAGAACCATGCCCTGGCAAAGCAAGCGCTTAAATGGCTCGTCTGAGTTAACAAGACCGACATCTCGAAGCAATTTATGGAAGAAACGCGCGTACAGCAAGTGAAGGATTGCGTGCTCAATACCACCAATATACTGGTCAACTGGCAGCCAGTAGTTTGCTGCATCACTATCAAGCATTACGTTGTCGTTATTTGGGCTGCAATAACGAGCGTAATACCATGAAGACTCCATAAAGGTGTCAAAGGTATCGGTTTCTTGCAGTGCAGGCTGTCCGTTATAGGTTGTTTTAGCCCACTCCGGGTCGCTTTTAATAGGTGATTTGACGCCATCTAACACCACGTCTTCGGGAAGTTTAACCGGTAAATCTTCCAGGGGCACGGGCACGGCGGAACCATCTTCCAACGTCATCATTGGAATCGGTGTTCCCCAATAACGCTGACGGGACACGCCCCAGTCGCGCAACCGGTAGTTAATGGTTTTGTGGCCTTTCCCTTCGGCATTCAGGTGCTCGGCTATCTGATCAAATGCCTCTTCAGAGGTTAAACCGGTAAATTTGCCAGATGAAACCAGAATGCCTTTTTCTGTGTAGGCGCTTTCCTGAATATCTATCTCAGTGCCATCTTTTGGCGAGATCACCTGTTTCACAGGCAGACCAAATGCCAATGCGAACTCATGGTCGCGCTCGTCATGGCCCGGTACCGACATGACTGCACCAGAACCGTATTCCATGAGTACAAAGTTAGCAACCCACACAGGTACGTCTTCACCAGTGATTGGGTGAACAACCGTTAAACCCGTTGCCATGCCTTTCTTTTCCATTGTGGCCATGTCTGCTTCGGCCATTTTGGTGTTTTTGCACTCGTCGAGAAAGTTTTGTAGTTCAACGTTGTTCTCAGCCTGCTGCAGTGCCAACGGGTGCTGAGCTGCGACCGCGACATATGTGACGCCCATTAAGGTATCTGGGCGTGTAGTGTAGACCGTCAACTCTTCTTCACTGTCTTTCAGAGAGAAGTTAAGTTCGACACCTTCAGAGCGGCCTATCCAGTTGCGCTGCATGGTTTTTACTTGTTCTGGCCAGTCGTCCAGCTGATCGAGGTCGTTGAGCAGTTCTTCAGCATAATCAGTAATCTTGATGAACCACTGCGGGATCTCTTTGCGCTCGACAAGAGCGCCTGATCGCCACCCTCTACCGTCAACGACTTGCTCATTAGCCAGCACTGTCTGGTCGACCGGGTCCCAGTTAACGGTCGCATTTTTTTTGTAAACCAACCCCTTCTCATACAGCTTGGTGAAGAACCACTGTTCCCACTTGTAGTACTCAGGTCGGCAGGTTGCCAGCTCACGATTCCAGTCATAACCAAAGCCTAACTGGTTAAGCTGGTTCTTCATGTACTCAATGTTCTCGTAGGTCCACTTAGCGGGGGCGACCTTGTTGTTGATGGCTGCGTTTTCTGCGGGGAGACCAAATGCATCCCAGCCCATGGGCTGCATGACATTCTTCCCTTGCATACGTTGATAGCGCGAGATTACATCGCCAATGGTATAGTTGCGAACGTGCCCCATGTGGAGCTTTCCGCTGGGGTATGGGAACATCGAGAGACAGTAGTATTTTTCTTTGCTTTCATCTTCAACGACCTGAAAGCTCTTGTTTTCTGCCCAGAAATTTCTAGCCTGCTCTTCGATTTGTTGAGGTTTGTATTGTTCTTCCATTGTTCCTGCTTTCGTTGTCATCAACTTACTACGCCATCTGATGAGACTGAAATCTATTGTTCTTATTCAGCCTGCTGAGAATTTATGCCTTGGATCAAGTGTGCCATTTTTAAAATGTGCCAGACTTAATTCGAAGTATGTACTTTCTATGGCGTTTGGCATGTTATAACTGCTCTAGTTAAAACTGTCCAAACAAAAGGCGATATTCTAACCTACTAATAGGAATACAGGTAGGGGGAAAAGGCGATGACTACACCAGAATTACCAAAACATTCAGAACAAGCGGCTACCGTGTATAACCGGATTCTGGAGAGGATAGACGACTCAATAGCCGATATTGAAGAGCGCACCTGGGAGACTCTCAAGCAAGAGATCGATGACGCGGTTGAATTTGAATATGATGTTGCAGAATTAACGCGGGATGAAATCGACTTGCTGGGCGCTTATATCAAGCGTGATCTGAAAGACCTATATCACCATGTTGCCGAGACGGGTGAAGGGGTCAAAGAGTGGTTAAAGCTTGATCTTGCGCTGGTAGAAAAGAAAGTGAAAGATACGCTTTTATCGATTGCTGATAAAAGTGTGGTTGAACAGACCGCGTTGGAACAAAAAATAGAGCACAAGCCGGGCGACTATATGAGTGGCGAGCTAGCATGTGCTGGAATGCTGAGATGCCTGGGCTGTGGCTATATGATGTGTCTGACAGACAATACTCATATTGAAGATTGCCATCAATGTGGTGGCCACTACTTCCGGCGTGTTACGTCACGCTGGCCGCGTGACCCTGAGGCAGAATCCTAGTAACTGGATTCGGTATATTTCTCTAGTAGAGGTGAGGTTATCGTTGGCCGTGTCTTTCATTTAAGCCTTGATGAAGGGGTTCACAGCCATCTGCTATCCCTTTTTCGTGGGGCGACTGATATTATCCTTCTTAACGAAGCCGTATAGCGGCAGATAGACTCGTAGAAGGTAAGTCGGGAGTAGATCAAGTAACGACCACTATCGACCAAAATGACCTACGGGAGAATCTAACAGCTCGTTGATACGGAAAGCTAGAGACTGGTGGATGCGTTGAGGTTGGTTAAGTTAAAAACAACGCGATGATCCTTTGTTTCGAGGGGCTTCCGCATAACTCAGTTTGTTAGGCATCAAAAGGAGTGGTCCATCTGATGGATAAAAGGTACCAGGTTTTTATTTCGTCAACGTTTGTCGATCTTATAGATGAAAGGCAAGCTGTACTGAAATCCATATTGGAAATGGACCATATGCCAGCGGGTATGGAGCTATTTCCTGCTACTGATGACACTGCATGGAATTTGATAAAAGATGTCATCGATGCCTCTGATTATTATGTCCTTATTGTAGGGGGTAGATATGGTTCGCTAAATGAGGAAGGGATAGGTTTCACCGAAAAGGAATATCAATATGCGATATCAACTAAAAAACCGGTTATTCCTCTTCTACATGAAAATCCTGATAACCTTCCTAGGGACAAAACTGAAACTGATGAAGATTCATGGGAAAAACTAAAATCATTTAGACGTGAAGTTGAAGATAAGCACACTTGCGTGTACTGGAATAGTGCTGATGATTTAAAGGCTAAAGTCATAATCGGGCTTACTTCTGCCGTAAAAACGTACTAATAAGACACTCATCCTATAGAAAAATCAATAATTCATCATCCATTCGAAATTTCGCTCTCAATAACGTGAAAAAGAGTAAATCAACAGGCCATTACTCGGTTCCTGTTGGAGTCTGATAGACATTTTGTATGGTTGACGAAAAATCCGTCAGTTCGAGATCGTTATGAACCCTCAGGCGAAAACCTGGTCATCTTGGTAGGTAAGCGGGGCGTTAGAAACAGGTTATCAGGCTGACAATAGCTCCCTACAACGCTGCAACCCTCTATGTCGTTGGTAACCCAGTGTCTGATAAGCCTCTTTCATCTTGTCTTCATCGCCAACAAAGTGTTGAAAGTATTTTTCGAAGTCTTGGGTGAGCGCCTTCCATTGGCATGGCGTTAGTGCGAGTCGTTGCAATATCGGTGGCAGGTTGTGATCGATAACGCCGCGTTTGTCATCACGAGATATCTTGCCGGTCCAATCGACCAGCGCCAGGTAATCGGTGAGTTCATAGGGGAGCCCGTCTGGCATATCCTGCCGTGGATTGCCGACAAACGGTAGCATGTGCCGGGGTTGATGAGGTCGTTCAGTTGGTTGAGCACATTTGATCCGCGCTTTGACGGAGGTGTGATCAGAGGTTTCCGGCGTATCGGCTATGCCCGCGCGGATCGGGTTGAGATCCACATAGACCATACAGGCCGCCAGTGCCTTTTCATCGAGCAAGGCTTGGGATTTGAATCGCCCTTCCCAGAAGCGGCCGGTACAGTTATCTTCGTGATTGGCCTTGCGTGCGATGTGCTCATTCAGGTTACGCATGAACCAGCTGATACTGTAGAGCCTCTCCCTCCAGATTTTCACCACGCTGTCGAGTTGTTGCTGTTCGGCAGGCCCCAGCGGTTGCCCAGCGATAAACCGTTGGGATAGATGATTGCCTGCATATAGCAGGTGCCAGCGTTCGATCACCTGTTGCTTACTCCAGGATTTGGCCAGTCGCTCATTAACTCGCAGGACGGTATGAGTGTGGTTCGACATCACTGCATAGGCACATAACTCGATGGCAAATGCTTCAACCAGTTTGATCAGCCGGTCTTCAACCCATTGGCGTCGATGTTCGTAACTGACGCCGGTGTGATGATCGTCTCCACATAAGAAACTACAACGGACACAGCGGGAAACGCAATGATAGTAGGGGGTAGTGTCGAGGGCAATCAGCGTTTTTCGGGCTTTGGGCATGAGACAACTCCTTGTAAGACTGTTTACATTCCTTGTAAATGGGGCTGGTTAAATATCCAGTATTTAGAGGGTGCTGTCAACTGTTAATATGGGTGTCTTGTTTAATCGGTTTAATCGTTTTTGTTTAATCGTTTAATCTTTCTTTTACGGACAATCAGAAGCTTATGGATGAAAATACTGAAATTTGGCGTCAGTACTACGAAAAGGCATTAGCTCGCCCACATTCAAAACGTACTGAATTTGCAGCCCGACTCAATGAATCAAACCTCAAGGTAGCCACTGACTGTGGTTGTGGAACAGGCAGTGATATCGAATACCTAGAGCAACAGGGTTTTCAAGTCCATGGTTTCGATATTAACCCTGATTCGGTCGCTATTTGTAGGGACAGGTTTGGGTCAAAGTCATTAGTGGATATCGTAGAGTCTTCGTTTGAGTCATTCGACTATCCAAAATCTGGTGTAGTTATCGCAAATTCCAGTTTGTTCTTCGCTGACCCAGACCAACTTGAAGCGACCTGGAGCAATATTAAATCTTCAATTGAAATTGGTGGGGTGTTTGCTGGTGACTTTATGGGTTTCAAAGACAGTTGGGCTAAAAATTATCGCAGCCCGACAGCACCGTTATCTGACTCAGAGGTAAAGGCTTTGCTTTCAGGTTTTGAAATAGTCAGGTTCTTTGAGCGTGATGAAGAAGCGAATACTTCATTAGGTAGAATGAAGCATTGGCATACATATTCCGTGGTCGCGGTGAAGCGTACATAACAAAGGGTTTAAAACTGTTAATATGGGTGTCTTGTTTAATCGCCAAACCGGTGTTTGAAGCGTTAGGCCCAAAAGAGGATTGCATGGAACTTAAGTGTAATTGTAATTCATATGAAGATCTTCCATTGGATCTTGCTGTTATTCAACAGAGAGTTCTGGAATATCAAAGCATGAAGAAGCACCTTAAACAATTGACGCAAAAAGTTGTAGAGCGATGGATCGAGCATTATCGGTTATTCAGGTGTGAAGTATGTGGTCAGTACTGGCAGTCAGCTTTAGCTCCGCGCGATGATGAAACGTGGTATTTATTTAGAGTGCCAAATACCACTCAAAAATCGTGGAAAGAGAGGCCATATATTTCGCCAGATATGATAGTTTTATATTTGGAAGCTAGAAGGGAATTTTTATCCAAAGATTTTGGTTTAAGCTCAAAATTGTGCAAAGTTGATGGTTGTAAGGAATTTGCAATTTCGGGTTTAAATAAATGCCAATATCATCAATTCTTGCAAATAGAAGGTCAGGAAGAAATGGATAATTTATTAAACAAAAGGTGGTTCGGTCCATATAGTCCTGACCTAATAAAAAATGCCTAACAAGTGCATGCTACGGACAAAAAACAGCTGTCACCTTTTCCGCATTTACGCTGCGCGGGCGCAAAAGCCGCCAGCTGTTTCTTGCCGCAGATGCAGGCGTGTGTGCCAGGCATGGCACTTAACTAGTTGGGTGAAAGTCCCGATACCAGGTATTCGCAGAGCCGAAGGTTAGCCAAAGGGCAAGGGCCAACTCGTGAGGGGCGGTCTGAAGGAAGCTCAAGGCAAATTCGCGGGGCGATGAACAAGAACCCAATAAGAGGTGTGACGTATTCGGGGCCAGTGGGCACGTGACCATTAAGCCCTCCATCTGCAATCGGGATACGTTTTATAAATTGGGCGTCTACGCGAGGAAAGTTAAGTGTCTTACCCTGGGAGGTCTCCTGATGTTGCGCTGGGACGCTGCGTGCAGCTGAAAACCGCTGAGGGTCGAGCAATTGACCCCGACCGCACAGGAGAAGTCAGCAGAGGGCATAGTACCGGTGATTACTCGGCTGGATTTTTTTTTCCAGAAGTGAATGTCTAAGGGAAGGCCCGAACGGTGCCCTTTATCGGGTTTAAATGAAGAGAGTAGTTATTGAAACAATGGATCTAGGTATGGCATCCGAACAGGATGAAACCCAGGTTGGGTTATTCAAAGAAGACGCTCCGGTTATCAATGATCAACTGATGGAACGGGTGCTGGAACGTGAAAACCTCCAACGTGCTTTCCGTCAAGTCAAACGCAACAAAGGAAGCGCGGGGATAGACGGGATGACCGTTGACGACCTGACCGCCTTTGTCAATCAACACTGGCCCAAGATTCATCAACAACTTCTGGAAGGTAACTACCGGCCACAACCGGTCAGACAGGTAGAAATACCCAAGCCCAAAGGCGGTGTTCGGAAATTGGGTATACCAACGGTACTAGATCGCTTAATCCAACAGGCATTGCTCCAGGTCTTACAAGCAGAGTGGGACGGAAGCTTCTCCCATTTTAGCTATGGTTTTAGACCGGGCAAGTCGGCCCATCAGGCTATCCGTCAATCGCAACACTTCATCAATGAAGGGTATAAGTGGACGGTGGACATGGATCTGGAGAAGTTCTTCGACAGAGTGAACCATGACAAGCTGATGAGCCTGATTAAACGCCGAACCCAAGATAAGCGTGTTCTTAAGCTGATCAATAGCTTCCTAAAGGCAGGAGCACTAAGCGGAGACGTTTGGGTTCCAGCTTCAGAGGGTACGCCCCAAGGAGGCCCCCTTTCACCACTGTTAGCGAATGTGCTCCTGGATGAATTTGATAAAGAGCTCGAAGCGAGAGGGCACAGGTTCGTGCGCTACGCGGACGATTGTAACATCTATGTGAAGAGTGCTCGTTCAGGCGAGCGCGTGTTGGCCTCGGTCACACGCTACTTATCAAACCGGCTAAAGCTCAAAGTAAACAGTGAAAAGAGTGCAGTTGATCGACCTTGGAATCGCTCATTCCTGGGATTAACGTTTAGCCGACGAAGAAAGCGAAAGGTGAGCGACGAGTCAATACAACGTTTTAAGTATCGAGTCCGTCAAATAACCAAGCGAACCCGTGGGCGTTCCATAGAAGCAATCTACAAAGAACTTTCGGCGTACATGCGGGGCTGGAAGGCTTACTTTGGTATAGCGGAAGTAAAGTCTCCTTTATTAGACCTAGCTAAATGGGTACGGAGGAAGTTAAGATGCTATCTTTGGAAGCAATGGGGACGATCAGGCTACCGGCAGTTAAGAAAACGGGGTATAGATAGATGGCTAGCCTGGAACACGGCGAAGTCAGCGCATGGCCCGTGGCGTTTGAGTGGGAGTCCGGCGTTAAGATACGCACTGCCAACGAAGTACTTTGTGGCAGTGGGTATACCGGAACTTGTTGATCGCAAATAACTCAATCAACCGAACCGCCATGGTACGTGATCCGTATGCCTGGTGGTGTGGGGGGAGAGGCATCGTGAGGTGTCTCCCTATCCCGATTAGGCATAAAATGAGCATCCGGGCATATACACAGAATGATCTAGCTGCGATTTTTGATATCTATAGTCGCTCAAAACTTGATGAGCTCAAATTCGAAGATAAAGTCTTTACGCTTCTACCATTAGAGGAAGATGACGTTAGATTAAACGGATTAATGGAGTCAGAAATATATGTGCACCAAGAACAAGGCCAAATATTGGGTTTCGGAGCTGTCTGTGGGAACGAAATTCGCGCCCTGTTTGTACTTCCCGAATGTAGAGGGCAAGGTGTAGGAAAAAATTTACTTGAATTTCTATTGTCAAATATCCAAGGCCAGCCTTGTCTATATGTCGCAAGCACAAATCAACCAGCTAAATATTTATACCAACGGTATGGTTTCGGTGTCACAGACACTTTTGAAACCACATATAATCAAGTGGCTGTTATTGCGCAAAAAATGGTTCGTATAGCTCCAGCCAGCACCAGTCGGAGTATGAGTTAAATGGATTTATCTACCGTATTTGGTATATCCGGGGTTGTTGCTAATGCGTCATGGCCTCTTATAAAACAACGAAAATTCCTTTTAATAGGCCAAGTTATAGCCTGCATTTTTATGTTTGCGCACTTCTGGTTGCTTGGTGCGTATACTGGGGCTACGGTTATGGCTGTTGCTGGAATACAAGCCTCCTTGGCTATTCCACTAGAGGCTCATCCGCAATTCAGGTCAGTCTATCTTGCATCTCTCCTATTAACTCCTTTGGTCGCTTGGTTAAGCTGGCACGGGCTGCCGTCTGTTTTTTCAACTCTTGCGCTAGTGTTTTTCTGTATAGGTAATCTCCAAATTAACACCAAGCGCCTTCGTATTTTTCTGTTGTTTTGCCTCTTTTGTTGGATCGGCCATAACCTGCTAATTTTATCGTACCCTGCGTTAGCGTCTAATTTAATCGCACTTTGTACCAGTATTTATGGTCTCTCGCGGGAGTTCATGCCTAACAAGTCAAGGCAGCAGGATGCGCAAACAGCGCGCGCCTCTGCTTGAGGTGTTAATTTCAGTTGATGACGTTCGGCACACGTTGTGCTAGTCTTTCTTGCATGAAACAAATTAACTGGAATGCAGAGAAAAATCAGACTCTGATGAATGAACGAGGTATCTCTTTTGAGGATATCCTTTTCTCTATTCAGCAGGGTGATTTACTGGATGACCTAATTCATCCGAATAGTGAAAAATATCCTAATCAGAGGGTATTCGCTATAAACGTTGAGGATTACGCATATTTAGTCCCATATGTTGAAAACGAAGAAGAGATTTTTCTCAAAACCATCATTCCAAGTCGCAAGGCGACAAAGAAATATTTACGAGGTGAGGTATGAGTAGAGTCAAACTGGATCAAGAAGAGCAAGACATTCTGGATGCTTTTGAATCAGGTGAGTTTGAATCAGCTCTAACAGAGGAGCGTAAGTCTTATTTAGCTCAAGCAGCAGAAGAAACGTTCAAGAAAGATAAACGTATCAATATAAGAATTTCTAGTAGAGACTTATCTGCACTACAAAGAAGGGCTCTAGAAGAAGGTCTGCCATATCAAACGTTAGTAGCAAGCATATTGCACAAATATGTTTCCGGTGGCTTGCGAGACATCACAGCTAACAAAGCATTGCACCGGACACGCTAACGCTCGCTCGGTGAATGCAGCGTTAGAAGAATATAGGAGTCATACCTCGGTTGTGGGCTGGACTCGCCCTGCTGCGCGCCGCTCGGCCTTTGTTGCGGCTGTAGAATAACTAAATTGGATATTGTTCAAGTGATATTGAACATAAAATAGACTAGAAATGGCGCTACTACGTGAAAAGTAGATAGGTTTTCCTCTATTTTTATTTTAAATTTACGTACGCGCGTTTCATTGAAAGCCGGTTAGGTTTTTCTACAGGCTCGTTAGGGAGAAATACGATCTCGCCAATAACCTGGTTTTCTGGACTGATGTGCAACTGCAACAATTATTGTTAGTTCGTGGCGTTCTAGAACAACTATATCAAATGGAAAGCGCTTAAGAATCAAACGCCTTAAGTCAATGCGATTTATTTTATTGGGCATAGGGCTTAATGGAATAAGTTTATCTTCTATAACGTCAAAGGCTGCTTCAATGGCATCATAGAAATCATATCCTAAGCCTTCACATTCTTTTTCATACCAGGCAGCCGCCTCTGCTGCTTCTTCGAGAGCCTGATCTAAAACCTTAATTGGCAAAATGTTACCCTTTCAGCCTAGCTTCCATGCGTTTACGAAAAGTATTTCTGTCTAGTAGTTTTGCGTTACCAGCATCAATTTGGGCAACTCGTTTTTCAATCTCATGCTCCCACTCACTTGAAACGTTACTTTTATTTGGGGCATCAAGGCTCTCTATTAAATCATGCGCAAGCTCTGCACGCTCTGATTCAGATAATGTCATTATTTGAGATCTTAAATGGTCAAAAGCGGCTGTAGACATATGGCCTCCATAAGGAATACTATCTGTAGCATTCTAATCGGATTAAATACCCCTAACAAGCGGCTCCACCGGACAAAATTTTAAGTCGCTTTTTTATACCAAAAAAGCCGCCATTAAATTTTCCAGTGTGCCATGCTCGTTATATGCCAAGGAAGTTGATATTTTGAAGAACTACCTAATTCAAGGCTAAGGGATACTAACAAGACACTTATTCTATAAAAAATCAATAATTCATCATCCATTCGATATTTCGCTCTCAATAACGTTAAAAAGAGTAAGTCAACAGGCCATTACTCGGTTCCTCTTGGAGTCTGATAGACATTTTGTAAGGTTGACGAAAAATCCGTCAGTCCGGGATCGTCATGAGTCCTCAGGCGAAAACCTGATCATCTTGATAGGTAAGGGGGCGTTAGAACACGTTATCACAAGAACACGAAACACTAACTGTTAATATGGGTGTCTCGTTTAATCTTTCATCGTTTAATCTTTCTAGCTATCTCACGCATCACTTGAAAAATGCTTAATATAGGTATATTTTTTATACCATGTATAATTTTGAATTTGACCATAAAAAGAGCAATTCAAATCTAGACAAACATGGTATTGATTTCAATGAGGCTCAGTCCCTATGGGGTGATCCAGACCTTATAGAAATCCAAGCCAAGTCAGAAGATGAGCCTCGCTCCTTAGTAATAGGCCGTATCGGTGAAAAACACTGGTCGGCAGTTATTACTTGTCGGAAAGAAAGTATCCGAATAATTTCGGTGAGGCGTTCTCGTAAAACTGAGGTAGCACTGTATGAAAGCTAAAGACTTCGACAAAAAGTTCGATAATAACGAAGATATTATAGATGATCTTGATTTGTCTTCCATTAAGCGTCCTAACCAAGCTCAGAAAAGAGTAAATGTAGACTTTCCTACTTGGATGATCGATTCCTTAGATAAGGAAGCAAATCGAGTTGGCGTAACACGCCAATCAATTATCAAAGTCTGGCTAGCGGAGAAGCTGGAAGAACAAGCAGCTAACAAGGCGTTGCACCGAACTCGCTAACGCTTGCTCGGTTAACGCGGCGTTAGTTTTTTTTGAAATGGAGTGATACTATAGTGATACATTTTATTTTAAGGTGTCACTATGAGAACCGAAGTCGTTACGACATTAAAGAGGCAAGCAACGAAACTACTTGCAGACTTGCATGAGTCAAAAGAACCTATTCTCATAACTGAGCATGGTCAGCCATCAGCCTATTTGCTTGACGTTGCCGACTACGAATTGATGGTCAATCGGATGAAAATTCTAGAAGGTATTGCCAAGGGTGAGCAGGCTATTCGAGACGGCAGAACCATGGATATGGGTCAAGCAAAAGATAAAATGAATAAATGGCTCAAATAATCTGGACTGAGCCCGCACTAAATGATTTGAACGATATTGCTGAGTATATTGCGGTCAGCAATCCGTATGCAGCTAAACAACTAGTAGAAAACGTTTTCAGCAATGTCCAGAGACTAGAACAATTTCCAGATTCAGGCAGAGTACCTGATGAGATTTCGAATCTAAATTACCGAGAAGTTGTAGTAAACCCTTGCCGTGTTTTTTACAAAATTGACATGGATTCGGTGTATATCCTTCATGTGATGAGACAAGAAAGGGATTTAAGGAAGTTCTTACTGTCTACCACAAATGGAAGCTAACCAAGCCTTCAACTGGCTTCGCTCGGTTAACGCGGCGTTATGTTTTTGAAGCAACAGCGCGTCAGCCTAAACAAAACAGTTGCAATAATCACGTCAGCCGTTTTTTTATTGTAATACCTTTCTTACGAAGCTTTCGGTAATACTCTGTAGCGGTTAAAGTGGTAGTCTTTGGCGATGCCAAAGTATTTGATCCAGCTATGCAACGCGCTGAGTTGCTGCACTAAGCCGGGCAAGGCTGACTCTACGAACGATCAAAATCAGGGCGCAGAGTAGCAATATTGGCGTGGAGCCAAAAATGTTAAACGGTGTTCTTCCGCCCATGGCATAAATTTCTCCTGTCATCACGGTTCTGACAAATTGTTCTGACTGATTTTGAATCGCCCCTTCCGGTGTAATGATGGCACTGATGCCGTTGTTGGTTCCTCTTACGATATACCTTGCATTTTCAAGTGCTCTCATCTGGGCCATTTCAAGATGCTGTAGAGGGCCAATAGAGCGACCAAACCAGCTGTCGTTACTGATTGTGAGGAGGTATTCGGCATCATTTGCGTTATTGGCAACAAAATCCGGGTATACGATTTCATAACAAATATAGGGTGTAACAAGCCTGCTACCTTCTTTGAGGGCTGACTGTTCAGGCTTGCCAGCAGAGAAGCTGGACATCGGTAGATCAAAAAACTCAATAAGACCGCGAAGCATGCTCTCCAGCGGAACGTATTCGCCAAATGGTACAAGCCGCTGTTTATGGTAAATACCTTCTCCCGCTCCTATGCTGATAATGCTGTTGTGTATCGTCATGCGACCGGTGTCGGGGTCTTTTTCCCGGTAGGGAATTCCGCTAATCAGCGTGCTGTGTTCGTCGTTTGCTTGTGTTGATATGGACTGAATAATGTTTTTGGCCTGATCATGGAGCACGGGAATAGCCGTTTCTGGCCAGATTATAAGATCCTTTCCCCAGTGTGGTTCTGAAAGTGTTTGATAGATATCGATGGTTTTTAGGCGATAACCTCTGGTCCATTTTAGTTCTTGTGGAATATTGGCTTGCACCGCAGCGACGGTGATTGGGGTTTTGTCTTTAAGATAACTCCAATTAAATGTTCCCAGCAGCGCACCCATTATCCAGAGTATGGCTGCAAAAAACACAAAACTGGCCGGAAGTCTCTTGCGTTGAGGCTTTCCTGTTTGTGCTGGAAAGGCCGGTTTGCTTCCCAGCCAGCGTTGTATAAGAGAAGACTTGTTTACAAAGTACCAGATAGCGCTGCCTGACAGGCAGCATATAAAGGTAATCCCGTGGACGCCCAGTATGCTGGCCCAGCCTGAAAGAGGGGTATTTAAATGCCCATAGCCAAGATAAAGCCAGGGAAAGCCTGTTAAGAACCAGCTTCTGAACCAGTCCCCCAATACCCAGATAGCCGGGAACGTGAGCACTGACCAGCGGTCTTGCCCATTAAATAGCTTACGGAAGAGCCAAAAGGTCGCCGCAGGAAAAAACGCAATGGCGGCCACAAACAGTGCGGTTAGGGCCCCGGCTAGGGGAGGCGGAGCATTTCCAAAATTGTTGATGCTGACATAAACCCAGGATGCACCTGAGCCAAAGAGGCCGATGCCGAATAACCAGCCAAAGAGTAAGCTCTTTTTAGCGCTGGAACCACTCATTCCTTGCATGATGAGTGTGATGGAAAGAATGCCGAGCGGCCATAAGTTGAATGGACTTAGGCTCAACGTCTGCATGACGCCAGCGACCGGAAAAGCGAGCCACTTAAGCCATTCGCTGTGTAAAAATGAGAATGGCTTTTGAGTGTTCCGAAGTTGGTTTGAGGTCATTGGCGCTTTATTGTTGGTGAGTCATTGGGCTATTGATCGCGAGGCTATCAATTATTGTCATAAGTTGCGTCACGTATAGCCATAGGGTCGCCCATAAGCTAGCGGGTTTTGTGAGCCTGAAGCAATCTTACTGTTCGGTTGTCTGCATTCAGTACTGTAAACCTGAATCCGCTGAACTCTACGCTTTCTCCGCGGCGGGGAAGGCGACCAAACTGCTGCAGCACTAAGCCTCCAATTGTATCGAAGTTGTCCTCACTGAGTTCAAGCTTAAAGAACTCATTGAAGTCTTCAATGGGGGTGATGGCTTTAATAATATATTCGCCAGCGCCTCGCACCTTAATAAGGGCTTCCTCATCAATATCGTGCTCGTCTTCAATTTCGCCGACTATTTGCTCCAGCACGTCTTCAATCGTTACAAGCCCTGAGATGCCGCCGTATTCGTCCACCACTATTGCCATGTGGTTGCGTGTCGCTTTGAACTCTTTCAGCAGTTGATTGAGTCGTTTGCTTTCAGGAACGACGGTTGCAGGGCGAAGTACGTCAGTCAGTGAGTTTTTTCTTAATTCACCTTTAAGTGCTAAAGGAAGCAGGTCTTTGGCAAGTAAGATGCCAACGACATCATCGGGTGATTCGCCAATGACCGGAAATCTGGAGTGTGCAGAACTAATGATGTCATCAAGGTATTCTTCGGGCTCTTGAGAGGCCTTTACCGTAATCATCTGGGAGCGAGGAATCATCACTTCGCGAACTTGCATGTCGATGACCTGCATTGCGCCTTCAATAATGTTCAGCGAGTCAGTGTCTATGACATTCTGTTTTTCAGCTGTTCGCAGTATCTCTGTGACATCTTCGGTCGATTGAGGCTCGCCTGAAAAGGCTTTTGATATTTTTTCCAGCCAAGACTTATTGTCTTGACCGCTTATCGAGTTGTCTTCGCTCATTGGCTTGTGTCCTGATCCTGATAGGGGGCAGGATAACCTAGCTCCATAATTATTTCAGTTTCAAGCCCTTCCATTATTAGGGCTTCCTCTTCTTCTATGTGGTCGTACCCTTGCAGGTGAAGTACGCCATGCACAACCATGTGAGCCCAGTGGGCTATTAGTTCTTTACTCTGCTGTTCAGCTTCTTGTTCAACGACTGGCGCACAGACGACAAGATCGCCAATAGAAGACTCACCCAGCAAGTGTATATCGATTCCGGGGGGCGCTTCAAATGGAAAAGACAAAACATTTGTTGGGCCGTCTTTTCCCCGATAAGTTTGATTTAAATCTGCACTTTCTTCAATACCCACAATACGAATCGTTACTTCGGCCTCACTCTTTTTTGCTTGATGAGCACTGTTGGCCCACAAGCTGAGCTGTTCAGGGGAGGGAAGTGCAGGGTTCTCCGTCTCGATCTGCAAATCAATATGGATGGTCATGATTTTGCCGCTTGATCCTGTTTGGTGTTGTGCTTATCGTAGGCTTCTACGATCCGTTGCACCAATGGGTGCCTGACAACATCTCTGGATGTAAAGCGTGTAAAGCCTATCCCCTTAACATCCGCCAGGACTTCCCCAACATGTTTAAGGCCAGATGCAGTGCCTTTCGGCAGGTCAATCTGAGTGATATCGCCTGTGATTACCGCCGTAGAGCCAAAACCGATGCGTGTTAGAAACATCTTCATTTGCTCGCGAGTGGTGTTCTGACTCTCATCCAAAATGATAAATGAACTATTCAGTGTTCGCCCTCTCATGAACGCCAACGGTGCAATCTCGATGACGTTTTTGTCGATAAGTCGTGTCACCTGATCAAACCCAAGCATCTCATAGAGCGCATCGTAAAGTGGGCGCAAATAGGGGTCGACTTTCTGGGCCAGATCGCCAGGCAAGAAGCCTAACTTTTCGCCAGCTTCGACTGCGGGCCTAACCAGTAGAATACGCTTAACCTCTTCATTTTTAAGCGCTTCGACGGCACAGGCAACAGCTAGATAGGTTTTACCGGTTCCTGCGGGGCCAATGCCAAAATTCACATCATGGGTTTTAATATTGCGAACATAATCGAGCTGGTTATCACCTCTGACTTTCACCTGCACCTTTGATGCTTTTATTATCTGATAAGCATCATACATTGAGCTGCCAGACTCAGAGTGATCAAGGCCTGACTCTCTGATAAACAGGTGGATCAGCTCAGGGTCGAGCGATGCGCTGGCTTCTGTTTCCCGGTATAAGTGTTTGAGGATTTCTATTGATGCCTGAGTGGATTTGCTGTCGCCGGTAAGCTTGAAGAGATTGCCACGATAATTTATAGACACGCCCATTCGTCGTTCTATTAATTTCAGGTTCTCATCGAACTGGCCCGATAAGGCAGCCAGGCGGTCATTATCACTCGGTTCCAGGTGAACCTGTTTGGAATCTTTTGCTGTCTTGGTGGTATTAATCGTGTTTACCTGCTGCAAGGGGCTAATATTAGTAGAGAGTTTCGCTCATGACGTCGTTCAGTGCTCTCTAGTATTTTAGTTCGTCAATGCGTTGACCGCGAAGAGAGTTTGGCAATGCCTCAACAATTTCGACATCAACAAAGTGCCCGATCACCTGCGTATCATCAGTACGGAAGTTTACGACACGATTGTTCTCAGTTCGCCCCTGCAACTCACCTGGGTCTTTCTTTGAATGGCCGGTCACCAGTATACGTTGAGTTGTGCCCACCATCTTTCGACTAATGTCCTGAGCATGCTGCAAGATACGCTGCTGAAGAATTGAAAGGCGTTCTTTTTTGGTTTCTTCGGAGATGTCATCCGGCAAATCAGACGCCGGTGTACCTGGTCTGGCGCTGTAGATAAAGCTAAATGAATGGTCGAAGCCGATATCCTGAATCAGTTTCATTGTGTCGGCAAAGTCATGATCGCTTTCACCGGGGAAACCCACGATGAAGTCAGACGAGATGCTCATATCTGGTCTGATATTGCGTAGTCTTCTGATCTTGGACTTATACTCAAGTACCATGTGCCCACGCTTCATTGCGGCGAGAATGCGGTCAGAGCCGCTTTGAACCGGCAGATGAAGGTGGCTGACCAGCTCTGGCACTTCGGCGTAAACATCAATCAGGCTATCAGAGAACTCTACCGGGTGAGAGGTAGTGAAACGAATGCGGTCAATACCTTCTATCGCGGCAACATACGTAATCAGTTCGGCCAAGTCGATGGTGTCGCCGTCATGGGTATCCCCACGATAAGCATTTACATTCTGACCCAGTAGGTTCACTTCCCGCACGCCTTGTTCTGCCAAGTGCACGATCTCAGCAATAACGTCGTCTACAGGGCGGCTTACCTCTTCGCCTCGCGTGTAAGGAACGACGCAAAATGTGCAGTATTTACTACAACCTTCCATAATCGAAACAAAGGCAGAAGGGCCATCTGCTTCAGGTTCTGGCAAGCGGTCAAACTTCTCGATTTCAGGAAAACTGATATCGACGATGCCAACGCCACCGTTTTCTGACGCGTCAATCATCTCTGGCAGCCGGTGAAGGGTTTGTGGGCCGAACACCATGTCCACATAGGGCGCACGCCCCATTATGGCTTCACCTTCCTGGCTGGCAACACACCCCCCTACACCAAT
Source organism: Alkalimarinus coralli (assembly GCF_023650515.1). Lineage (NCBI taxonomy): Bacteria > Pseudomonadati > Pseudomonadota > Gammaproteobacteria > Alteromonadales > Alteromonadaceae > Alkalimarinus > Alkalimarinus coralli. The sequence continues at coordinate 2,609,574 of NZ_CP096016.1, read as the reverse complement.
TTTTAGATCGGGGTTGGAATCTTTGAGTTTTTTCCAACGACCTAACTGGTGAAATACTTTTTCCTGTGCTTTTTCTCTAATAGAGCAGGTGTTTAGTAGCAATATGTCCGCATCATCGGCGTTGTCGGTTAATACAACTTCGTGACTGTCTTGAAGTAAATCTGCCATACGTGATGAGTCATATTCGTTCATCTGACAGCCGTGGGTTTTAATAAATAACTTCTTAGTCGCCATTTTGCCTTACTACTAATAATTGATGATGGTTCTATATTGATTGGGTGATTTTGCCCAGCGTCTGTAACGCCGTAACCGACCAGTGTGAATGTTGGTCAAACACGCTTGAACAGCCACTACAGAATAATCACGGCATTATACATTGGGATGTTTTAAATTTCGAACTATCTGTAGTGACGATGCTTAATCTGCCGCTGCTATTTTGCTGGAGAACAAATTAATCTGGGCTTTGAGATGTGGTATGATTGCCGCCGATTCAATTCTTTCCGGCTTAACTCTTTTTAAGCCCGCGTTGTGTACTATTTAAAATCAGGTTTATAGCTTAATGGCAGTAAAAAAAGTCTACAAAGTTATTTTTTATAACAATGATGAAATATTCGAAATCTATGCGACACATGTCTACCCCAGTGAAATGTATGGATTTGTAGAAGTTGAGCAGCTGTTGTTCGGAGAGCGTTCCCAATTACTGGTTGACCCTAGTGAAGAGAAACTTAAAAACGAGTTTGGTGGTGTGAATAGAACGTATATTCCGATGAATGCCATTGTTCGTATTGACGAAGTAGAGCAGGAAGGTATTTCAAAAGTGACGGCGGTTGGCAATTCTGTTGCCTCGTTTCCTCGTTCTCCTGTAAAGCCTGATTAGTGCCTTTTTGCATGCAATATAGCTATTTAATCTAGCATAGAGTGCTTGATATGACCCCTGAACGTTATGCTCGACTGCGTGATACGCTGGATCGCCGGCAGCCAGATTTAACGCTCATAACCGAGCAGATTCATAAACCCAGAAACATTGCGGCCCTGGTAAGGACGGCAGATGCCGTCGGGATTCATCAGGTTCATATGGTCTGGCCGTGGGATAAGCACCGCCATTATCGGGGCACGGCAATGGGCAGTGACCGCTGGGTGAATGTTAATCGGCATGAGTCTATGCCTTCTGCCATCGCTCAGTTGAAACAGAGTGGATACACCGTTTATGCTGCGCACTTTTCAGATAAATCCGTTGACTACCGAGACGTTGATTACAGCGCCCCTTGTGCGCTGGTATTAGGGAATGAGAAGCAAGGCATTTCAGATGAGACGGCAGATTTGGTTGATGCTCATGTTGTTGTGCCGATGATGGGGATGGTTGAATCGTTCAATGTTTCCGTTGCCGCGGCGATTATTCTTGCTGAAGCTCAGCGGCAAAGGGCTGCTTTGGGAATGTATGACGAGGTGCGTTTAGACGATGATGAATATTGGCAGACGCTTTTCCGGTGGGCTCACCCAACGGTTGCAGAGTATTGTCATAAGAAAGCGCTGGCATATCCAGCGATCTCAAAAGAGGATGGAGAGATTATCGACCCTTCAGCCTGGTACGCTCGGGTGAGAGAGGCGGCGCAGCAAGCCGAATAGTCATTTGCCGCACATTACCGGGGTTACTGTCGGTAAATCGTCTCAATCAGGTGATAGCCAAACTGGGTTTTGACTGGCCCGTGAACCTGCAGCACTTTTTTCTTGAATACTACATTATCAAAGGCCTTAACCATCTGACCGGGGCGAAACTCGCCCAGGTCTCCACCTCTTTTGCCCGACTTGCACTGCGAATACTTTTTTGCCAGCTTGCCGAAATCTTCCCCTTTGGCGAGTCTCTGTTTCAGCTTTTCGGCTTCTTCTTTCGTTTTAACTAAAATGTGTCTTGCGCATGCAACGGGCATTATAGAATCCTTGCCTTGAACTTGCGGCCTTTTATTTTACCGTTTAACAATCGACCCAGTGCGGTTTTGGCGTGTGCTCTTTCAATCGCAACGTATGATGAGAAGTCAGTAACATCAATCTTGCCAACGGCTTTTCCCGCGATGCCTGCTTCGCCTGTCAGTGCGCCTAGAATATCGCCTGGTCTGACTTTTTGCTTTCGTCCACCATGTATACACAGAGTCGCCATCTTAGGCAAAGGAGGGAGTCTGTCCTCACTGTTATCTGACTTCTGCATTTCACCATACTTAATAGGCTGCTGCTGGCCATCTTCAATGGCTTCAAGTTTGTATTTCTCAGAGCTGGTATACAAACTGAGTGCCAGCCCTTTCTTTCCGGCCCGGCCTGTGCGCCCTATACGGTGCGTATAAATGTCGTTGTCTCGCGAAAGGTCGTAGTTGATCACCGCTTGAAGGTCATCAATATCGAGGCCTCGAGCCGCAACGTCTGTAGCAACGAGAATCGACACGCTCTGATTTGAAAAGCGGATAAGTACTTCGTCTCGCTCCCGTTGTTCTAAATCTCCGTGCAGCGATAGAGCGCTTAGCCCGCTGTCGGTAAGGTAGTCGGTTAACTCTTGGCAGCACTGTTTGGTATTGCAAAAAATTACCACTGATGCCGGTTGATGGGTGATGAGCAATTGATAGGTTGCATCATTTTTCTGGTTTCTTGAAACCTGATAAAAAACTTGTTCTATCTGACTGTGGCTATGGACAGATTCAACACTGATCTCAATAGGCTGTTTTTGAAGGTGACCGCTAAGCTGCTCTATTTTATCTGGATACGTGGCAGAAAAGAGTAGGGTCTGCCTTTTTGAGGGGGTCTGCATGACAATATTTTCAATATCATCATAAAACCCCATATCGAGCATTCGGTCAGCTTCGTCAAGTACCACTGTATCGACACCATCTAAAACAAGGGTGCCTTTTCGTAGATGATCTTTAATACGCCCTGGCGTGCCGACAACGATATGGGCACCATGTTCCAGCGAGCCAATCTGAGGGCCAATGGGTTGTCCGCCACATAAGGTGACCACTTTAATATTCTGTTGGTATCGGGCAAGGCGACGAATCTCTTTAGCAACTTGAGCGCTCAGCTCGCGAGTAGGGCACAAAATCAGTGCTTGCACACCGAAGAAGCGAACGTTCAGTTTATTGAGAATAGGCAGCGAGAATGCGGCTGTTTTACCGCTACCGGTTTTAGCTTTGGCGATTAAGTCATGACCTTTGAATGCCAATGGCAGGCTCTGCTCCTGGATAGCCGTCATGGCAGTGTAACCAAGGGCGTTTAGGTTATCGATAGCGGCTTTAGGCAGGTTTAGGCTGGAAAAAGTCTGGGTATTCAAAGGTGTTGTCACGTATATCTCTTTTAGGCATGTGGCTGAGAGCCGGGATTATACCAGAGAGGGGGCGTTCATAAGGTAAAAAAAATCGCAAAACTTCGGCTCAGCTACATAATATAAGAAAAAACTCAATATATAAGAAAACCTCAATCTGCTACAAAATGTTATATGAACGGGCGATAGCAAGCGCTTGGGTTCGCCTATGGACACCCAGCTTGCTGTAGATATTGCGTATATGGCTCTTGATGGTGGTTGGTGCCACTGAGAGTGTTGCAGCGATAACCTTGTTGGAGTTGCCTTCATCAATTAGTTTTAGCACTTGAATTTCTCTTACGCTTAGAGGGTCAACAAGCGACTTTTGCTCATTCGGAGCCTTGGCCTCTGAACCCTTGGCATGATTGGCGTCATCATCTGCGTAAGCCAAATCATTACTGTTAGCGGGCACACCCGCTTGGTTGATCTGATCCAGGATCATCTGTGCGTATGGGGCGTGAATTCCTAGCTGAATAGATGCTTCAAGTAAGGGGACTACCGGTTCACCTTCGCTGACCAATAATCGCACAAAACCGTGCTCAGACGCTTGTGTTAGCACTTTTTGAAATAGTTCAATGGCACGACCTATATCGCCCTGTGAGCCTAGAGAGTAGGCGTCCAGCAAGTCGCAAATGATCAATCGTTTGACGATGTTATTTTGGGCGGCGTTGCCTCGAATGCTTTCAACCAAATCTTTGCAATCGCGCTCCTGTAAAACCAGTGCTCGGGCCTGCACGATGCGCTCTTCTTCGAATCGAAATTGATTGGTAGCAGGGGGAGAGGCTTCGAATTTGTCAGCCCATTCACAAATAGGGGTTTTCTTGCCATGCACTAGCTGAATTAAGGCTCGAAATATGTCGATAGACGGAATGACAAACTGCCAGACTTTAAAATGACGTGAATAAATGTGCTCTAACTCATCTAATGCTTTGATGGCTGCGTCACTGTCTTTTAGCGCGATATTTAGCTGAAACTCCTGGAACATCCAATATAGCTGGTTGAGTGGTTCCAGGTTGTGCCCCCATTTTTCTTTGGCTTGGTAATGGCAGCGCTTGGCCTCGTCTAATTTATTAACTTCAATGTAAAAGATCACTCTGGCGTAGTCGAGGGTGATGTAATTCGGGAGTGCCTCGGGGTTAAAGGGGGTTAACCATTCGGTCAGCTCATCTACAAGGCTCAAGCCTGCCTTTATTTCACCCAAGTGGTAAAGTGTTGGTGCCAGCCAAGAGAGTGCAGAGAGCAAACAAAACGGATCATTTTTTTGTTTGGATACCTGAACTGAGGTTAATAAGTTCTCTTTTGCCGCCTGTAGTTCATTATTAGCGAACTGCTCTGCGCCCAGTCCAAACAGTGTCCAACCATATACATCAGATGAGGACGACACTTTAAGGTGAAGATCGGAGGTTTGGTGCGGGCCAGAGTCGGGCTTCCCTGTGCATCGGTCAATTTGGCGAATTAGAATCAGGCAAATTGCTGTAAGATCATTCAGGTTTTCTTCTGCTGTAAGGCCTATGTCTGCCAAGCTTTGTTGGGGATAATGCGCCGCTTTCTTTAAGATTTGCTCAGCGCATTCAGCATATTGCCGCGCTTCCAGATATTGTTCGCGACTGTAATAGTCAAGGGCGCGCATAAAGCAGAGCTTTGGCTGCGACTGCACAACATCGTCAGGGAACTTATTAGCGATGCTTGCCGCCATGGTAAACTCACCATTGCGGGTCAGGTCTGGTAGCAGCAATCCTGATAGACGGCTGCCCCATTGCCACTGGTTGATTTTGGTCACCTGATCCAATGCTTCAAAAATAAACCCCTCTTTCTCAAGCCAGCGGGCCGCTTTCTCTCTCAGTACTGGCAGGTCGGTTAGCGCTGATCGTTGCTGCTGGTTTTCCAGCCATTCACGAAACAGATCATGAAATCTAAACCAGCGGCCTTCATTGTCGAGCGATACAATCAACAGGTTTTGATTAAGCAGTGTTGAGATAAGTTCCTGGCTTTTGTTATGCCCCGTTAGCTCTTCTGCCAGTTCACCGCAAAAACGGGGCACGGTGGCCAATTTCAACAAAAATAACTGAATGTATTCGGGTTGTAGTTCAAATATTTCAGACATCAGGTAGGAGGAGAGCAATGTCTCCTTGCCTGAAAAGCTCTTAATGAACTGGTCTTTTTCGAGCTTACGCTGGAGTGACAGGCCAGCAAGTTGAACCGCGGCAATCCAGCCTTCGGTTTTTTGGTGAAGCATCGCTAGAGACGTTTCACTTAAATCAATAGCGAGCCTTGAACTTAAAAAATGCTGGCATTCAGTCATGCTAAAGCGCAAATTCTGACTGTTGATTTCTGTTACTTGATGGCGAACTCTTCGCCGGGGTAGATCCAGTTCCGGTTCGTGTCGCGCTGTAACGATAAATTTTATCCAGTCAGGCGCATAGTTAATAAAATGGTTGAGCTGCGCGTGAATAACCGGGTTGCTGATTACATGATAGTCATCTAACACGAGCGCCAGTTGGTTGGGGGACTTCCATGTTCTTGAGAAGTCAATTAACGCCGTAATTAACGCGTCAATTTTTGTATTGAGGTCAACTGTATCTAAAGGTGTGGTCTTATTTGAGAGATTGCAAAAACGTTCATCTAATTTTGCCACGGCAGCCGTTATATATTGCCAGAAAACGGCTGCATCATTGTCTCGACTATCTAGCGATACCCAGCAGTGATTCAGTTGTTTATTATGCAACCACTGAGTCACCAGTGTTGTTTTTCCATATCCCGCAGGTGCGCAAAGAATAGCCAAGCCAGTCTTAAACAGGTCATCAAGCTGATCGATCAAAGCCTTTCGGTGAATGAGGCCTTCTTTATGTTGTGGCATAAAGAGCTTTGTTTGTAGCAACATTTCTGCTCCATCAAAAAGTATATGGCATTGCCTTTAATCGCGCCTATAGCGGTTTAAATAACCTTATCGCCGCCATCTGGTTCGAGAGATGGGCCAAGACCAATTTCTACAGTAAATTGAGGGTTAGCAAAAGAGGATGGTGTGAACTGGCTCACAACACAGGGTAAGAGTATTACTATGACTTGGCCGAGGTTTTGTTAAGTCTCTGCATTGCTTTGAGTCATATTTCGAGTTATCGCGACCTTGGTCAAATTAGCCCTGCATTGCCAGCACTTGTTACTTTTAGTCGTTGCCGCCAGTTGGCGTGCTAATCCCAGCTGAAGTGTCAATCAAGCTAACCTGCGTATAGGTCTTTCCCCTTATTATCTTCGCGCTTCATATCGACTATATTGGCCTGTTAGTTCGCTCGTGGAGAGTGCAATGCACAAATCACAAAAAATATTTCAACTCGCGCTGCCTCTTATTGTTGCTCAACTTGCTCAAGCTTCCATGGGGTTTATCGATACCGTATTGATGGGAATGCTCGGGGTTGAAACCCTTGCCGGTGGCGGGTTAGGTGCGGTGATTTTTAACCTTACCCTCATCGTCTGCACGGGAGTATTGGTCGCATCTTCCAATATTATTGCCTACGCGATTGGCAAAGATGATCACGATGAAATTCATCAGTCGCTGCTTGCTTCAATGGTTATAACTGTGACCCTTACCCTATTGTTTGGCCTCTGCTTATGGGGTGTCGGTGACCTACTGGCATATATTGGTCAAAGCCAAAGCAGCATAGAGCATACTGAAATATATCTACGGTCTGTGGTCTGGGCGCTGCTTCCTGCGCTGGGTTTTATGGCGTTGCGGAATTTTGCGCTGGGAATGGGGCGTACAGGCTCGATACTGAAAATTACGCTGATAGCCGCGGCACTCAACTTTCCAATTAGTTATGCCTTGATGAAAGGTGTGTGGATTCTGCCTGAGCTTGGATTAAAAGGAATTGGCTATGGAACTGCGTTGGTATCGCTGATTATGTTTTTTGCCTTTGTGTGGGATATCTACCGCTTACCAGAGTTAAAACCTTACCCATTTTGGAAGGGGTGGGATACATTCCAACTCAATTCAATTTTACATACCTTGCGTTTGGGGGTGCCTATTGCGATTGCATATGCCATGGAAGCGGGGCTTTTTGCAGCGGCTGCATTATTAGTGGGTACGATTGGCGAAGTCGAGCTGGCTGCGCACCAAATTGTACTTCAATGCACGACATTATCGTTTATGATCCCGGTGGGTTTATCGCAGGCTGTTTCTGTTCTGGTGGGACGAAGTTATGGGGCCAATAACCTGGTGGATGTAGGTGGTTATACGGGGGCAGGGGTTTTATTGGGGCTTGTCTGTAGCTCAATTGCAGCGCTGGTTTTCTGGTTCTTCCCTGAGGTCATTGTGAGTCTTTTTACCCAGGCCAAAGATACTCAAGATCTCGCCATCGTTCAGGGCGTAGGTATTCAACTGCTATGGGTCGCAGCGTTGTTTCAGTTGGTGGATGGGGCTCAGGTTATTACCATGGGGGCGTTAAGAGGAATGAAACTAGCGTCTTCGCCAACACTAATAACGATTGTGGGTTATTGGGGCGTCGGTTTCCCCAGTGCATACCTGTTAATGAATTACTGGGGTGTTCAAGGGGTATGGGGAGGACTGGGTGTTGGTTTGGCGGTAACGGCTGCGATGCTTATAGCGCTATTTATTGTTCACCTTAGAGGACTGAAAAAGAAGCATCAAGTGCATTTGCCTGCTTCTTCGCCCGAGGCTACAGTGGTCTGAGACTGTGTTTAACTGGGGCCGTGTTCAACTGGAACCGTGTGCAACTGGAACGATAGCATTACTCTGTAACAGCAATGTGGTATTTGGAAACACAAAGATATTTAAAGTTGGTACATATTTACCTTTTTACCGTAGTGACTTTTTATATTAAACGCTACAGTTAAGGGTAGGTAAGATCCTTTATAGAGCAGTGAAGAGAGCTTTAACTCTGTATGCGAAGGTTAAAACATTCCACTGAAAATCATAAGTCGCCTCCCTCGCCGAGGTATCCAGAGGTATACTCGAGAGGGCTTACACTCAACAAAGGAGACGGCTTATGCAACTTTACTGCGGAATCGATCTTCATAGCAACAATAGCGTTGTATCGTTAATTAACGATAACGACACTATTGTTCAAGAAAAGCGTTTAGATAATGATCTCAATGATATATCTAAACTATTAGCCCCCTACCAATCAGACATTTTCGGAATAGTTGTTGAATCGACATACAATTGGTATTGGCTTGTTGATGGTCTAATGGATGAAGGCTATCCAGTTCATCTAGCTAATACGCTTGCCATTCAACAATACAGCGGATTGAAATACACGAATGATTTAACGGATGCGCGTTATTTAGCTCACCTACTAAGATTAGGCATACTTCCTACGGGATATATTTACCCTAAAGCTTTACGTGCTATTCGCGATCTACTAAGGAGAAGGCTCTTGCTGGTTAAGCAACGAACCGCTCATCACCTTAGTTTACAAAGCATGATTAACCGGCACACAGGTGAGAGGCTTAATGCGAATAAGATAAAACATCTTACAGAAGCAGAACTGAAAGCTCACTTTTCAACAAGCGCAGCGCAACTAACTGCGTTGACTGAGTGGCATATGATGAAAAAACTCTCTCAGCAAATTACTACGATAGAAAATTTTGTTCTCAGAGAATGCCAGCAAGGGGAATTGTATTCAATTCTACTTAGTATCCCTGGCGTTGGAAAAATACTGGCGATGACCATTTTGCTTGAGACTGGACCAATTGAGCGTTTTCCTCGTGTTGGAAATTATTCATCTTATGCTCGTTGTGTGCCTTCCGATAAGGTCAGCAATGGTAAATCAAAAGGGAAAGGAAATACGAAGAACGGAAATAGATATTTAGCAATGGCTTTTGTTGAAGCAGCACATTATGCATCTATCTGGAATACTGATATAAAACGAGCCTATCAACGCAGGCTGAAGAAATCACCAACAATGGTTGCCAAGAAAGCGATAGCCAATAAATTAACGAGAGCGTGTTATCACATGCTCAAGGAGAAAACGATGTTTGATATTAAACTCGCATTTGGTTAAACAGCTTTTCAGGCGATGAGATCAAAAGGGGTATGGTTAACCTAGGGCTCTGAATATCCTTCGCCTGAACCTAATTTGGTTTAATGGAGTGCCCTCTGCATAAGCTCTCCGGAGACTGACTTCGAGTCTTTAATTCTGTACCAATTAGCTATGCAGGGGTACTGATTATTTAATGGGGTATGAATATACCAGGGGCAAGCGGCTTTGCGCGTTATGGGGCTCAGCCGTTTAGCCTTGATCCTGATGGGTGACTGAAGCACTTCATTTTGAAGTAGCACAACACAACTAAAATCAGGTGTACTTCATGACAGCCAAAACAGTTTATATTTAGGCATGGGTGCCACGACGCGCTTCGTTCAAACTCGTGCTATTGACAAACTAGCGACTTATGGGTGCCCCTTTTATATTTCAGCACCTAATCAGGAGGTGTTTATGAAGGATAGCAATGCAGAGTTCCAAAGATTGCAGAAGCTATATCTATTAAAAGTTCGACAGCTAGGCAGAGCATTAACGGGTAGCAATCGTTACCGTTGTCAAGTTTTGGAAGCAGAGGCTGAAGCTATTTGTGATGAGCTAAAAGAGCTTTGCCCATCTAAATAACTTGTGTACCTGACGTTTTGCGGACGGCTAAAGGCACTTTTCAATACTGAAAAGGCTTTTGGCCATGAGCCAGCAATGGTTATACGCAATACCATCTTCTAATATATTACCCTCTTCTATCCCATACGTTATTCCGCTTCATTTGCCGTTGATGACTCTGGTCAGAACAGTACCCTCTTTCCGTACTTGTGAATCTCTTTTTACAATTTTGGCCAACTCTGTGCATAGTATAGGTAACTGATCAATTTCACGGTTGTAATAGGGTAAGCGTGTTCCACTATGGTGCATGAAGAGATTCTTTTGGAAATACACCAACAGCGGCTGCCAGAACGTTATTTGTCTTCCGTTGAACGGTATTTGATGCCATTAGCCGATAAAATTGCGGCCTTAAAAGTGCACCGAAGCGGCGCATTATTGGTCGGCATTCAAGGTGCTCAGGGGACTGGAAAATCAACAACGGCCTCGTTTATTTCGTTAATCCTCCATCACACGCACAACATTAATGCTGTTTGCTTATCGTTGGATGACTTCTATCTGACAAAGGCGGAGCGAGAGAAGCTGGGTAGAGAGGTACATCCTCTATTGGAGACGCGTGGTGTGCCCGGCACTCACGATATAGCTCTTGCCTTAAGCACTATTAACCAATTAAAGAAAAGTGACGGGCATCATGAGGTGCTGATTCCCAGGTTCGACAAAGCCCGTGATGATCGGAAACCCATCGAGCAGTGGGATGTTATACAAAATCGTGTGGATGTTATATTGCTTGAAGGCTGGTGTGTTGCTGCCGAACCTGTTGATGAGTCAGCGCTTGTTGACCCCATCAATACGCTAGAAGCAACCTCTGATTCATCGGGTGTATGGCGTAACTGGGTCAATGAGCAGCTACAAAATGAGTATCAGGTACTTTTTGGTCTGATTGATTATCTTGTAGTGCTACAGGCTCCATCATTCGACGTTATTTATGAGTGGCGCTTACTCCAGGAGCAGAAGCTCAAAGATGAGGTTATTCAATATAACGGCGACCTAAGCGCTGTCATGGACGATGATCAAATTGCCCGTTTTATACAGCACTACGAGCGCATAACCCTAAATAACTTAAAAATGCTGCCTGACAAAGCGGATTGCTTGTTGAAATTGGATAGAGATCATCAAATTTATGAAATGCAGGCGTCTCATCGACCCCGTTCTTTTATGATCGTGACTGATTTGGATGGTACTTTATTGGATCATTATGACTATTCGTTTGACGCCGCCATGCCTGCCTTGAAAGTCCTGAAGTCTAGAACTATTCCCCTGATTCTGAATACCAGTAAAACATATGCTGAAGTCGTAGGCATAAAGTCAGAGCTTGGCATCGACACCCCTTGTATTGTCGAAAATGGCTCAGCCATCTATCTACCTGAAGCAATGGGTGAGCGGTTATCAGATGACCTTAAAGGTGAGCTAACATTCGAGGACGATCACTATGTGCATGTTTTTGGCGAACCCCGAGAGGAAATTCTAACGGTTTTGGATTGCCTAAAAGAGCAGTATGGTTATCAGTTTGAAGGATTTTCTGACTATGATGTCAATGCGCTGGTAGCTAAAACAGGGCTGGCGCCTGATCGAGCAGAACAGGCACTCAACCGGCACTTTTCCGAACCTGTTATTTGGTGCGATAGTGATGAGCGCTACCAGGCCTTTTTGCATGATATAGAACGTCATGGGTTGATGCTGCTGCGAGGCGGGCGATTTATCCATGTGTTGGGCAGATGTGATAAAGGGCGCTCGCTGTCTTGGTTAAAGTCGCTTTATCGAGCACAAAGAGGGGAGGGGAAAACCCCCATTGTGGTGGCGCTCGGTGACAGTCAAAATGATAGTGCGATGCTGTCGGTTGCCGATATCGCTGTTGCCGTTAAATCACCTGTTCATGAATTCCCCGATATAAATAATCCGCAGGGCAGGCTTATCTACACCACGAAAACAGGGCCTGGTGGGTGGAACGAAGCGATACTTGAGATCCTTCAGTGATTGCGCTGAAGTTGCCAAATACGACGATTTAAAATGAGATGGAGTAATAAACGATGGGTGACTTTTATCAAAATGGAATTATCACAACACTTCATAACTTGTCCAAGAGGCCTTTAGAAGAGCTGGAGCAGGAGCTGCAAAACTTTTCGAAAACACGCCCTATGTCACTTATTTTGCCGTCGCTTTATTCCGAACTGCAGGGGCCAGCACTGCCAAATATCGTGCGAGAGTTGCGAGGTGCCTCATACCTCAATGAAGTGGTTATAGGTTTAGACCGAGCATCAGAAGATGAGTATCGCAATGCGCTCCAGTTCTTCTCTGAACTGCCACAGCACCACAGGGTTCTATGGAATGATGGCCCTCGACTGCAAGCGATAGACAAGAAACTACAGCAAAAAGGCCTGGCACCCATGGAGCTTGGGAAGGGCCGAAACGTTTGGTATTGCATGGGATACACGCTAGCCTCAGGTCGTGCAGAGTCAATCGCCTTGCATGATTGTGATATTGTGACTTACGAGCGTGGCTTGCTTGCGCGGCTTATCTACCCTGTGGCTAACCCAAATTTCAACTATGAGTTTTGTAAAGGATATTATGCCCGTGTGGCAGACGGTAAAATCAACGGTCGAGTGAGTCGCCTGTTGGTTACACCGTTAATTAGAGCGTTGAAGAAAGTCTACGGCTCTCTGGACTACCTGGAGTATCTTGATAGTTATCGCTACCCGCTGGCGGGGGAGTTCTCATTTCGAGTTGATGTGTTGAACGATATTCGTATACCCAGTGACTGGGGGCTTGAAATTGGCGTGTTGTCAGAGGTTAAACGAAATTACTCCACTAACAGGTTATGCCAAGTGGATATCGCTGATATCTATGACCATAAGCATCAAGAGCTTTCAGAGGGCGATGATAGTGGTGGTCTATCCAAAATGTCGATTGATATCTCAAAAGCGCTTTTTAGAAAACTGGCGACGAATGGTGTTGTATTTAATGCAGAAACCTTTAGAACGATTAAAGCTTCGTATTTTAGGATCGCGCTGGATTTTGTCGAGACCTACCATAACGACGCCATTATCAACGGGCTTAACTTTGATATTCACGCAGAAGAGCAGGCCGTAGAGCTATTTACCAGGAATATAGTGAAGGCAGGAAATCACTTTCTTGAACGGCCAATGGAACGGCCTTTTATACCCAGCTGGAACCGGGTAGTCAGTGCTATCCCTGATATTTTTGAACAGATTAAGACCGCTGTTGAGTTAGACCATGAAGAGTTTTCCCAGGCCTGACTTAAAAAGACTTTCGCGATCACTATCGTTGTGCAAAAGTTTCTTACACTATTCATGGTGATCTGTTTACTGCGTTTAATAAGGTATCGGTTATGATCGACGAGTTAAGGTTTCGGGTGATATCTCATCTTGCTGTTCTTTATCCTGACCAGGCACAGGATCAGCTCAAGGTGCTGGCTGAGACGCTTATTGCAGTCATTGGCATTGACGATGTCGCCAAGCCACCCGAAGCGTATGTAAACCACTGGGATCAACACGATGTGTTTGTGATCACCTATGGCGATAGCATTCTGGATTCGTCATCAAAACCGCTGGAATGCCTGCATCTGTTCTTGAACACATATTTGGCGGGCACCATTAGTGGTGTTCATATATTACCTTTTTTCCCCTTCAGCTCTGATGATGGTTTTTCTGTTATAGACTATCTGGAAGTCAACAAATCACTCGGCACATGGCAGGATATTCATGCGATAGCGTCTGATTTTAAGCTAATGGCTGATCTGGTAATTAACCACTGCTCTGCTGAAAGTGAGTGGTTTAGCAATTTTTTGGCAGGCCGTATACCGGGTCTTAATTACTTTGCTGAGGCTTCGCCACAAGATGACCTCTCTCAAGTGGTCAGGCCCAGAACCTCACCGCTACTCAAAAAGGTGACAACCGACGAAGGCGTTAAGCACGTTTGGTGTACATTCAGCCATGACCAGGTTGACCTGAACTTTGAGAACCCTGATGTGTTGGTGGAGCTGGTCAACATAATTAAGCACTATCTGGATGTTGGCATATCGGTATTCAGGCTAGATGCTGTTGCCTTTATCTGGAAAGTGGTTGGCACCAGTTGCCTGAATCTGCCTGAGACTCACGAGATCGTCCGTTTGTTAAGAACGCTGATAGAGGCACGAAAAAGCGATGCGGTCATCATTACCGAAACCAATATCCCCAATCGTGAAAATTTGTCGTATTTTGGCAATGCCAATGAGGCCCATGTTGTTTACAACTTTTCGCTTCCGCCCTTGCTGATTAATGCCCTGGTTACGGGGAGTTCACACTACTTAAAAAACTGGCTTATGAGTATGCCGCCTGCACAAATGGGGACGACCTACCTGAACTTCATTGCCTCTCATGATGGCATTGGGCTTCGACCTGCCGAAGGGTTGTTAGCCGAAGAGGAGATTAAGTTGCTACTTGATACCATGAAATCCTTTGGTGGCGATATCTCCTGGCGAGCATTGGAGTGCGGCCAAGACAAACCCTATGAGGTCAACATCAGTCTGTTTGACGCGCTAAAAGGCACAGTTGACGGTGAGGATGAGTGGCAGGTTGAGCGGTTTATATGTGCGCATGCCATTATGCTGGCACTGGAGGGGATTCCGGCAATTTATATTCATAGCCTGTTCGGCACGCCAAACGATTATGCCCGAGTCAAAAGAACCGGGCACAAACGTTCAATTAATCGCCATCAATGGAATTACGATGAGCTTACGCTGGCGCTAGGGGCGCCTGAATCTGTTCATCATATCGTATTTAACAGGTTGAAGGCGCTCATTGATATCAGAATCGCTCAGCCCGCATTTCACCCAAATGCCATTCAATATACTTTGCACTTAGGTGATGGCGTATTCGCGTTTTGGCGCCAAAGTTTAAGGCGAGATCAGAGCATTTTTGCGATTCATAACATTACCGGTCAGACACAGGATATTCCGCTGACAAGTATTAACCTTGTGGGTACAGATGAATGGATTGATCTTATCTCGGGAACGGGTTACCAAGACTTGCGAGGAACGCTGGTACTGACACCTTATCAATCAGTGTGGTTAACCAACAAAACGACGCACTAAACCAGATGGCACGATATGCCGGTTTATCGCGTTATTTTGGGCGTTACTCTTTGGGCGGCTGCCGCTTGCTTCTTTTTCTGTCGTTGATGTTGTCAATTGTCGTTAAGCGTTTGTTTTTCACTAACGGAGAGCTCTTGGTGGCCGTCTTGCTAGACGGTGTCTTTCGCGTAGAAAGCAAGGCATCGGTAATCGCGCCAACCTGCTTATTCACCACCTTGACTGATTTATAGACATCACTGCTGGTTTGGTCGTGAAGGTCTCTGAGTTTCTGATTGCGGGCTTTTATTTTGTTGGTCGATGATAAGTTATTGATGACATTGAAGGCTGCATCAGAAAGGGTCTGATGGATGGTTTCTACCGCAACGGTGCTGTCATTAACGGTTTTTTCTACTAGTGCCTGTTTATTTTTCAGTGAAGTCTTACGTGATTGTTGTTTGCGGACAAAGTCCAGTAGGCCAAGCGTTTTTTGATGGCTGTTCTTAATGCCGCTTTTTAGCTGCTTAATTTTGATCATGAGCAGCCAGTTGACTGCTAGAGGGACAACTCCCAATATGAGGATTAGAGGGCTGATAGCTTCGGTGTTCATTGTGAATATCTCTTCCGTAAGTAATGGTTTAGCGTTTCTCAATGCTGACGGATGCGTTTACGCTTTTTTCTTTAAGGCCGCTTTCAACTTCGCTGGCAACCTGCTCATAAACCTTTCTAACGATTAACTCAGGTGCCAGTTGGCTTAAATATTTGGTTAATGGCTGTTCTCGTTTAGCCAGCTCAAGTGGGTCATTTATCTCAATGGTAACTCGCATACTGGATGGAGCGGGAGGGTTCTCTGCCTCAGAGAATGCTAGAAGTTGCTCTAGTTGTAGACGGGCTTCTTCGGATTGCATAAGGACTTTTTTGCTATGGTTTATCTGTCTTAACAGATAGCAAGGGAAGAGCGTCAGAGCGATAAGGCCGATAATTAGAAATAGTGACATCATAAATTTGGTACAGATCTATTAAAAACAAAATAACTGCCATTGAACCGTGAAGAGGTTATCTTTGGCAAGCGAAACTTTAGTGAAGTTAGCTCACGATCACATAGTTGAAGTCTCGGTTACCCCGTTGTTTATGGCCTGTGTTAGAGAGCTCCTGCCAGTAACCCAAAATGGTCTAAGCTTCAATCAGAGGCTAAGCTTGATCAATACTCGGTACGTCACGTTCTAATTGGTATTCGAGAAACTTCAAGTCTCACTGATAAGTGGTTGGTGCAGCAGGGGGTTGAAATACCTTCCTGTCTGGCACAGCTCAAAAAGTTTTATAAAACGGGCCTGTTTGACTAGCGGTTAATCATCTTCAAAAATATGAACCTGCCATAACCATCATAGCTCTAGTGGCTAGAGATATGGGGGAAAGTAAAAAGCTGGTTGCGAAGAGTTGTTTATAAGAGGTCTTTATAAAGAGGTAACATGGGATTTATAAGTGTAGATGAAGCCATCCGTGTTTTGCGTAAAGGCAGAAAAGATGATCAGTGGTTCGAAGCCGCCTCATTTCTTATTGATCGAGCCTCTCCTGAAGTAACGTTAATGCTCGAAGTGGGACGAGAACTGGAGAGAAAAGAGAGGGCCGACAATGGAAAGCAGTTAAGCCGTCACCCTTATAAAGTCTGGGGGTTGGTCTTTCTGGGAGCTTTGGCACTGGCAGGCAGTGCCGGTTATATTGGCTGGCTGATAACTCGCAGCATCGGCGTGACTTGTTAAAGAGGGCTACTCGTCCCCTTTATCGATAAATTTGGCCAGTTGAGCTTTAAGGCTTTTAGGTATTTCCGTAATGGTTAGCGTATCGTTGGACGGGTTGTAGTGCACAGATGACTGAATCAGGTCAGATGAAAATGAGAGACTCATACCATTGCCTTTGCCGGTAAACCTAACTAAATGTTTTAGCTTGCGGTTATCGGGTCTGAACTCGGTTTCGCTATTGAGCGCTTTCTCTTCTCTGGCGAAGCTGGCAAAGCGCTGGGGCTCATTCTCATCAAGGTAGTTCGAAAGCTGCTCTATTTGAACTGGCTCCCCCATCTGCTGTTGCTCAACGCAGAAATCATAGGCTTTCTTACGGTACTGAGTGGCGTCTTTGCTTTCGACTTTGTTGGTGTATTTCTCTAGTGTCTCAAGCAGTGTTTCGGTCTCTTTTTCAGTATCAATACTGTTTTGATATCCGAGGGTTTTCGCGAACACATCACCACTTTTTGCAGCGCTTCGGCTTACTGCGAGGACAAAATAGTCGTCAGTAGGGGAGTCACCTTGCCAATCAGACAGCTCAATTCTGGCCGCCATATCTAACTTGGAGGTGTTAAGGTAATCCACTGTTTCAAGTTCAAGCGAACCACTTAGCTCCATGCCAGAGGCTGTTTCAAGAAATAGCAGATAGAACACATCGCCATCGGCCCGACTATCCAGTACAAACATGAGATAACCGTCTAGGGTGATGGGTTGTTCGTCAAGATGTTGTTTGAAGGTCTCAGTGGCTTTTTGCGAGAAACTCAAAAAGCTCATTTTGCCGTCCAGCGTTTCAGTTAACCAGCTAGAGAAAGGCGACTCGCCAACGTCATCGCTGAATCGGCCGTACTTTTTGCCCGGTTTGCCGTTAAATAGCTTTTTTTCTTGTGAGAGCAGAGATTCGTAGTCTGCTGTGACCGTTAGAAGCTCGTCCCGAAGTTTTAACTCCGCAGGCTGATCATCTTGCCAGCGGGTAATACGATGAATAACGAGAGACTTGATGGCCATAATAGTGATACCCAAATGCTGTGAAGAGGGGCAATATTGTAACCCAGAGCGTTGTGTTTTGGGGAGATAAAATGGTGAGTAAAAACTAAATAGAACTATAGGGTGAGCTTGCGCACCTAATGGACTCAATAAGACGTCTATTCAGGTTGCTGGTGCGCGAACGCACCCTACAATATCGTTAGCGTAACTTTTGAACGAGCGTATTAATATCGTTTTTCAGGTCACTATCGCTTTCGGCAGATAACACGACATCTGCTTCTTCAGGTGCAGAGCTAACCACTGTAACAGCAATTAGGCCAGCCTGAGTGAGTGCTTGAGCTATCTTGTTTCGCTCGCTGTCATCCGCTGTGTTGATTTCAGACAACACAACGGCAGATTTGCCTAGATCAAACAGCTTACGCTCAACAGCAAGGGCGAGTTGCTCTGCTGCTGCGCCGGTGCAGGCAATCTGCATTGGCTGTTGGTTGAAGCGGATTGCTCGCTCGTCTGCGGTTACCGGAGCCCACTCATCAAGGTCGCCTTCGTCACATGCATTTTCGATCATCCCCGCGCCAATGGTGACATTGGTTAGTCGGTCAATAATAATGAATGCGCCCGTTGTGCGGTTAGACTTGTATGGGTCAAATGCAATGGGTTGATTCAGGTGGAACCGGCATAGTGCAATGCTGTTTAAATCAAGCTGCTCACCTTGGTCTTTTTCAAACGTGTTAACGTTGATCAAGTGATGTATTTTTTGTACCGAACCTGACACGGCACTTGTCGCCAGCTTAATGTCATATAGCTTGCCGGGTTTTAGTGCGTCTTCGGCCATCCATACAACATGTGCATCAAATGATGCACCGACTTCTGGCAGATCGTCAGTTTTAACAATCATGTTGCCGCGACTGATATCGATCTCATCTTTTAATGTTAAGGTGACTGCCTGATCTGCGAATGCTTCGTCAAGGTTACCGTCAAATGTCACGATCTCTTTAACGGTGCTTACCTGGCGGGAAGGAAGCGCCATGATTTCATCGCCCGGGTGAATCTTGCCCGATGCTACGGTGCCGCAGAAACCTCTAAAGTCGAGGTTAGGGCGGTTTACGTATTGAACCGGGAAGCGGAAGTTTTCAAGATTGCGGTCAGCTGAAATCTCAACACTCTCCAGCAGCTCCATTAATGTCTGGCCTTCAAACCATGGCATGTTTTCGCTACGATCAACAACATTATCGCCTTTTAACGCAGAGATCGGCGCAAAGTAGATATTGTCGATGTCGAGTTGAGAAGACAGCTCAAGATACTGCTCTTTGATTTCGTTATACCGTTGCTCACTGAAGTCTACGATATCCATCTTGTTGATGGCGACAACGATGTGCTTAATACCCAATAGCGAAGCAATAAACGAGTGGCGGCGAGTCTGGGTCAGAACGCCGTGTCTCGCGTCAATTAGAATGATGGCCATGTTTGCGGTAGATGCACCGGTTGCCATATTGCGGGTATATTGCTCGTGCCCCGGAGTATCAGCAATAATAAATTTACGCTTGGTTGTTGAGAAAAAGCGATAGGCCACATCGATTGTGATGCCTTGTTCGCGCTCTGCCTGCAACCCGTCAACCAATAACGCCAGGTCAACTTCTTCACCTGTTGTTCCAGACTTTACGCTATCTGCTTTAATGGACTCTAACTGATCTTCATAGATCATTTTTGAGTCATGCAACAAGCGACCAATTAAGGTGCTTTTCCCATCATCCACGCTGCCACAGGTTAGCAGTCTTAATAGTTCTTTATGTTCGTGTTGCTTAAGATATTCGTTAATATCCTGGCTAATTAGATCCGACTGATTTGACATGTCTGTATCTCTTAAATTCTCAATCTCAGAAGTATTTGTTTTAAACAAGCCTTGTTAGTGCGCTCATGCTGGCAAGCAGAAGCGGAAACAAATGTCGGGCAGGTTTAAAAATATCCTTCACGCTTTTTCTGTTCCATTGAACCGGCTTGGTCACTATCGATTAAACGGCCCTGCCTTTCCGAGGTCGTTGCCAGAAGCATCTCCTGGATAATTTCTGGAAGCGTTGTAGCTTCAGATTCAACGGCACCCGTTAGCGGATAACAGCCAAGCGTTCTGAAGCGCACAGACTTCATCTCGGGTGTTTCGCCAGGCTCAAGAGGCATACGCTCATCATCAACCATAACCAGGATGCCGTCTCTTTCAACAACAGGGCGCTTCTTAGACAGGTATAAAGGGACGATATCAATATTCTCGAGGTGTATGTATTGCCAGATATCGAGTTCAGTCCAGTTTGACAAAGGGAACACGCGAATGCTCTCGCCCTTGTCTTTCTTGCCGTTATAAAGGCTCCAAAGTTCTGGGCGCTGGTTTTTTGGATCCCAGCTATGGTTTTTGTCACGGAATGAATAAACACGCTCTTTCGCACGAGACTTCTCTTCGTCGCGTCGTGCGCCACCAAACGCTGCATCAAACTGGTACTTATTGAGTGCCTGTTTCAAGCTTTGGGTTTTCATGACATCAGTATGCTTTGCGCTGCCATGAGTGAACGGGCCAATGCCCTGTTCAACACCTTCCTGGTTAATATGGACTAACAGATCAAGACCGTACTTCTTAGCTTGTTCATCTCTGAACGCGATCATCTCTTTAAATTTCCAGGTGGTATCCACATGCATCAATGGGAAAGGGGGTTTACCTGGATAAAACGCTTTCCTTGCTAAGTGAAGCATTACGGTAGAGTCTTTGCCGATAGAGTAAAGCATTACAGGGCGTTCAAACTCTGCTGCGACTTCCCGGATAATTTGGATACTCTCCGCTTCAAGCTGCTTCAGATGAGTCAGATTGTAATCGGTCATGTTTTAAAACCTGCTTTTGATAGACGATGGATTGCCACGAGCGTGACAAATCCCGCATGTTGTAACCTGTCAATTTTACGTTTATCCATTGATTCTACTTAAGTTTTATTGAATCAAACTTAATGGTTAAACGTGTCGATATTCTGAATTCCGGAATTATATCAAATAATAGGTGATTATAAGAAGTTGACCTTCTAGATATAAAAGGAATATCGATATAGCTTCAGGATTCTTGCTAAAGGCTATTACCGTATTAGCTATAAGAGAGATTGTAGCAGTGAATATGACAAGTAGCAGTGAATATGAGGCGTTGCCTGCTCTGTATTAGTTCGTTGTTTTTGTTGTCGGACTAACCAGCCTGTTGTTGGGCATCAATATACTGATCGATGTAGTTGTAACCATTGTTCTCAACAGAGTCAAACTCAAGCCCTATTTGAAACGAATCCCGTGATAAGCGGCGGGTGTAGATAACATTGCAACGTGTTTTGACAATAACTCTCTGTGTAGCAACAACAGGAACCGTAAACTCAACATCAAGTTGAACCGGTTGTCTGGGGATGATCGGGGTCGTGTTTGGTAGAAATTCGTTAAGTGTTTTACCGTCACAAGCCAGCATCATGCCTGCGCGCGAGAGGTTCGCTATATCGGCAGTGACTGTCTGGCCTTCATTTTTTTGAACTGTCGCTTCCAGCTGCGCTCTGATTCGAGTGTAGTGTCTCAGGTTTTTTTTCGTATGACTGGTATTCATAAAACGTTGCTGCCACAGTAACAAATTGATGCGTTTCCAGGGGTTAACTTAACAGAGCGACCTCCAATATCTTGTGGTTAATGGCGCGTTACAAATTTGCTTTAACCGACTTTCTGCTTAAATTTACCTAGTTGTATGAATTTTAAGCGTTTATGCCAAATATGGCAATTAAATGACTGTTCTAGTTTGAAACAGAATGTATCGATGTGAACTGGTCGCACGAACGCTGCCCAAGAGGTCGTGGCATTTTTAATATTCGGGATCGATATATCCAGCGCTGGAGCCTGAGCGGTGATCTACTGAGGTGCATGTAGAGCGTGTTTCGCACTGGGTATCAAGCGCGACCAGGCTGCTGGGAGGGAAGTATTTAGCCGGCAAGGATTTGATTACAAAGTTGATCGATTTTTAACCTGTATTGTTAGGGATGTTCAGGTATAATTCGCGAAATTTCGCCTCGACAGACTATTTAGTATTCTGGATATAGCCGCAAACAGCGGTTTCCCGATGCCACTTAAGTACCCTGTATCACTAACTATGATTGAGACCTATGACCGTTAAGAGCTTTGACCCCAACCAGCAGAAAGACACGACTATCGAGAACCAACCGATTACAGAGAATGATGCGGTTGATATCACTACTGTTGAGAGGGATGACAGCGGGTCAAGGATTGGATTTGTATCGCTTGGCTGCCCTAAAAATCTTGTAGATTCTGAGCGCATTTTGACCCAGCTCCGAATTGAGGGCTACGAAGTAACCCCGAGTTATGACGATGCAGATATGGTTATCGTCAACACCTGTGGTTTTATAGACAGTGCTGTTCAGGAGTCGCTTGATGCGATTGGGGAAGCATTGGCGGAAAACGGTAAAGTGCTGGTCACAGGCTGTCTGGGCGCTAAAGAAGATGATATTACCGAGGTTCACCCTGGCGTGTTAGGCGTTACCGGCCCTCATGCCTATGAGAACGTGCTGGATCAGGTTCATCAGCATGTGCCAAGACCTGAACATAACCCCTTTGAGCATCTCATTCCGGCTCAGGGGGTAAAGCTGACACCTCGCCACTATGCCTATTTGAAAATATCTGAAGGCTGTAACCAGAAATGTACTTTCTGCATTATCCCTTCAATGAGAGGTCGTCTGGATAGCCGCCCGGTTGGAGAAGTGCTGGATGAGGCCCAGCGCTTAGTTAGCAATGGCGTAAAAGAGTTGTTGGTTGTGTCGCAAGATACGGGGGCGTACGGGGTAGATACTAAATATCGCATGGGCTTTTGGCAGGGGCGGCCGGTTAAAACCCGTTTTCTTGATCTTTGCCAGTCATTGGGAGAGCTAGGTGCATGGGTTCGCCTGCATTACTTGTACCCTTATCCTCATATTGATGATGCCATACCACTGATGGCAGAAGGGAAAATTCTCCCTTATCTTGATATCCCACTCCAACATGCCAGCCCTCGTATATTAAAGATGATGAAGCGGCCTGGTGCGATTGATAACACACTGGCGCGGATTAAAAAGTGGCGTGAAATCTGTCCAGACTTAACTATTCGCAGTACTTTTATTGTAGGTTTTCCAGGAGAAACCGAAGAAGACTTCCAACTGTTGCTGGACTTTATTAAAGAAGCACAGCTAGACCGCGTGGGTTGCTTTAAATACTCACCTGTAGAAGGGGCGGTCGCAAATGACCTGGCAGAGCCGGTACCTGAAGAGGTTAAAGACGCGCGTCTGGAGCAATTTATGGCGCTTCAAGCGCAAATCAGTGCAGATCGTTTACAGTTGAAAGTCGGCAAGCAGATGCAGGTAATAGTCGATGAAGTGACAGAAGAGGGCTCCGTTGCTCGAACCATGGGTGATGCGCCTGATGTCGATGGTCTGGTGTTTATCGACAATGTGACCAATGTCGAGCCCGGCGATATTCTTGAGGTGGTTATTGAAGAAGCGGATGAGCACGATATGTGGGCTCATTTAGCTGACTCTTGATAGTAGGTTTGATTTGCTTGGTTTAATAAGTCATCCTCGCGAATGCGGGGATCCACTGTTTTGTGCGACAGTTGACTATGGATTTCCGCCCACCCCAGGGTGCTCTCTCTTGCTTCGCAATTCACCTTGTGCGGGGGAATGACAGTGTCGGATTGCAGGAATAACAATGGTTAAAGGTATAGGCACAGATCTGGTCAAAGTGGCTCGAATAGAAGAGGCACTTGCGAAGCATAGCGAGCGTTTTGCTTCCCGGATTCTGACACCTGATGAAAAGTTGTTATTCGACGCAGCACCTGATAGTGCTCGTTATCTGGCCAAAAGGTTCGCGTTAAAAGAAGCCATTGTTAAGGCGCTAGGTACGGGAATTGCCAAAGGTGTTGGCTGGCAAAATATCTCTATTGCAAACAACGAAGCCGGACAACCGTACGCAGAGTTAAATGGTCGTGCCGAGGCGGTAATGGTGTCCAAGGGAGCGTCCTGTTTGAATATCAGTCTGTCCGACGAGCAAGATTATGTGCTGGCATTTGCCGTATTGTCTTAATTACAAACATAACTGTCCAATCAAACTAAGTTGCTTGTAACTGGTATATTGCTCCACTGCTTATTTACATTTATTTTATCGGGCGCGGGGCACCCTCCTACTTCTTTGTCGCCATACATGTTGCCAAGGTCTTTGTACGAGATGTATGGACTCCTCCCCGTAAGGGGCATTTACAGCAATATAGGGTGCGCTTGCGCACCATGGTATATCTGGGATATTTCGTATTCGCGGGGGCAACCGGTGCGCAAGCGCACCCTATAATTTAATTCTACATGTGTCAGTCAAGAGGTGCTGCTTGCTGGTTATTGGGTGGCGCTGTCTACACTATAGTCTCTCAGCGCGCTTTGCCAGTTGTTATATTCAGCCCATCGTTGTACTTGCTCTATCGCTTCGATGAGGTCTTCGTAGCGAGCTTCAAGGTCTCCATTCTTTCGTTTTAGCGTTGTTTCCATTTTTTCTGCGGCAGCTTGCAGCTCTGGAACGCCGCAGTAACGAGTAGCGCCATGGAGTTTATGCACTCGCTCCAATAATGCCTCATGATCACCATCTTCGTAGAGTGTCTGTATGGCTTCAATGTCGGAGACTAAATGTTCAAGCAGCATGCTGAAAAGCTCTTCGGCCAAGTCGTTTTTACCGGCAGCGAGTTTTATGCAAAGGGCAATGTCAACGCAAGAGGCTTGTCGCGCCCGAGTTGATGGTCTGATAGGTTGCGGGACAGGTTCAAAGACGTCGGACGCACTTTGATTTGAGGCCTTGTAGCCCGTGCGGTGATAAATAACATCTTGTAGCTGTTGTTCGCTAATTGGCTTGGTCAGGTAGTCATCAAAGCCTTTATTCAACAGCGTTTTCTTTTCTTCTGCCAGTGCGTGGGCAGTAAGGGCAATAATGGGGATACGCTGTCCGCTCTTTTCATGGCCCCGAATTTTCTCCGTGGTCTCAATACCGTCCATTCCCGGCATTTGGACGTCCATAAATATCAGGTCAAACTTTTGTAGCTTCCACTTAGTCAGTGCTTCAAAACCACTGGCCGCTGTAACGACATTAATGCCAAGTTCCTTGATCAATACTTCAACCAGTTTCAGGTTTGCGTCGTTATCGTCTACTGCCAAAATTGTCGGTACTGGCGTATTTGCACTGGGTTGCTGGTCTGGACTTGGCAGCTGCAATGCTGAATTGCCTGAGGTTGCAGTTGCGTCTATAAACGGCGCATCATCGTATGGCCCGTTAAGCAGTGGCTCAGCAACATCACCGTTAATCAGCTTGTTAAGTATGCCGTATAGTCGTTGGTAGATTATGGGCTTGGTCAGGTGTGCGCTGACCATATCCAGAATAGGGTGTTGATGATGATCCAGAGTGGGGGTCAGTAGCAGTGTCCGACAGCCCCGGTTGTACTCAAGCTCGCTTAATAGCTGTTTATACTGATTTGAAGCCATCAAATGCCGGTTAATGCCCACAATTGCAGCGGCGAACCCCTTGCGCTGCTCCTGGGCTTCTATCACGCCTTTAATAAGCGCCACTGGCGAGTCAACCTGTTTAACGTGAACGCCCAGATTACTCAGCATATGCTGAACGGCCAGCCCTGTGGTTGCCTGGCTTTCCATGTAGATAATTCGTTCACCGGATAGAGATTCAAGCTTCGGATCAGGACTGGCATTGGCTGCGATTTCGGTTGTTAGGGTAAACCAGAAAATAGATCCTTTGCCTAGCTCACTATCTAGTCCAATCTCACCACCCATCTCCTCAATCAGGCGCTTGGAAATAACCAGGCCCAAACCTGTTCCGCCATATTGACGCGCTGTCGAAGCGTCAGCTTGAGCAAACGCATTGAACAGAGACTGTTGCTGAACGCGGGAGAGGCCGACCCCGGTATCGGAAACGCTTATTTTAACGGTAATGCTACTGTCTTTCTGCTCCTCAAGCATCGCGCGTAAGACCACTTCACCGCTTTGGGTAAACTTGATGGCGTTGTTGACCAGATTTGTGATGATCTGTTTGATTCTAAGCGGGTCACCCAAAATATTATTTGGCACATCACTGTAGATTAGCGGTACCAGATCAAGTCCTTTGCTATGGGCTGTAGGTGCCAGCATGGTCATTACATCTTCGATAATTTCTCTCAGTTTTAGCGGTGTACGGTCAAGAACCAGCTTGCCTGCTTCAATTTTCGAGAAATCTAAAATGTCGTTGATAATGGTGAGCAGAATTTCAGATGACTTTTTTATGGTGGTCAGGTGATCTTTCTGGTGTTGTGACAGGTGACCTTTCATTAGCAGGTTGGTAAACCCGAGAATGCCATTAAGTGGCGTACGTATCTCATGGCTCATGTTGGCTAAAATTTTGATTTAATGCGGCTCGCTTCCAGTGCTTCTTTTCGAGCAATATCGAGTTCGATATTCTGAATTTCAATAGTTTCGAGTGTTTCCCGCAGGTCTTCAGTTGCCTGGTCAATATTGTGCTGCATTTCGTTGTGGGCTTTGCTCAATGTTTCCGCCATTGAGTTAATACCTGCTTCCAACAGTTGCAGCTCTTGCCCCCCGCCGCTATATACGCGGGTGTCGAGCTTGCCTTCCTTTATATCGGTAACCGCACGGGTCACTTCTTCTATTGGTCGAATAACGCCGCGGGTCATTCTCAGTGCAATGAACCAGTTGATCAGTATGCCAAGTACAATAATCAGCCCACTGGTCATTAACGTCTGGTACTTGGCGACGGTTGAATTGGCATGGGATAGCTCAAGCGCCACCCAGCCGACAATGCTTTGGCTTTCGCCATTGACAGGTGGAGGCGTATCAACATCCAACAGTTCGTCGACAATAGGCGTTTGCAGTTTAATTGGGGTAATAAATAGGGTTGAGCTTTCGGTTTCTTCAATCACGACCCGGTCAGAGGGGAGTTTGGCCGGATTAATAGTCGATAGCATCTTAGGACCAGAGTGAACCAGGCTTCGATTAAAGCTATCCATAATTTTTATAGCGCGGACATCTTTTTCTTCAAGCGTTGCATTAGTCAGGCTTAAAAGCAGAGGGCGATTGCTGGTAAAAACGCCATATTCACTCGCCGTTGCAAGCTGTCGGCCTAATGACAGCCCTCGCTCATGTAGCAGGTTATGTATGCTGCTGATCTGAGTGTGGGTAAACACAACGCCCAGTAAAAGTGCGATGGTGATGGCAGGGAAAAGTGCCAATACCATGACCCGTGTTTTAACTCCCCATTTTCTCATTGGAAGCCCTGCAATGCTGAGTGTAAAATGACTTATTTCTAAACGTTATATAAATATCAAAATCAATGCTATATGTTTAGCTACACGTTTAAAGTGAGAGCACGTATATTAGTGCGTTAGCCAACGCTGGGAAAGTACTCGTCAAAGTACATGTAGGCCAATGCCAGTATCGAACTTATAGACGTTCGGGCAGTCTACCATAAGCGTCATCATTATTTTTATATCAGTTAGCATTTCTTAGAGATCATTCATGGAATTCCCTACTATAGAGTCCTATGTTGGTAATACGCCGCTCGTTCGATTACAGCGACTACCCGGTAAAACCACTAATACGATACTGGTTAAGCTGGAAGGTAATAACCCTGCGGGGTCGGTTAAAGACAGGCCTGCATTGAACATGATACAGGCAGCAGAACAACGTGGTGAAATAAAACCCGGTGACACGCTTATTGAAGCCACCAGTGGCAATACCGGCATAGCCCTGGCAATGGCCGCCGCGATCAAAGGCTATAAAATGGTTTTGATCATGCCTGAAAATATGAGCGAAGAGCGGCGGGCATCAATGTCGGCCTATGGCGCTGACATAATCACTGTTACCAAAGAGCAGAGCATGGAGGGGGCGCGCGACCTGGCTCAACAGATGCAGGCGGAAGGCAAAGGTAAAGTGCTTGACCAGTTTTCTAATGAGGATAACTTGCTCGCTCACTACCAGACGACAGGGCCAGAAATCTGGCAGCAAACCGGCGGAACCATCACCCATTTCGTCAGCTCTATGGGGACAACCGGCACCATTATGGGAACCTCTCGTTACCTTAAGGAGCAAAACCCCAGCGTAGAAATTGTTGGCTTGCAGCCCAGTGAAGGTGCATCTATTCCTGGTATCAGGCGTTGGCCGGAAGCCTATATGCCCCGTATCTTTGATGCGTCTGCGGTTGATCAGACCATCGATATGGGGCAGGAAGAAGCAGAAAAAACCATGAAAGACCTGGCTCAGCAAGAGGGGATTTTTTGTGGCGTCTCTTCCGGTGGGGCAGTTGCTGGTGCGCTTCGTTTATCGCAAAGGGTTGAAAATGCAGTAATCGTCGCCATTATCTGTGACCGAGGAGACCGATACCTTTCTACAGGGGTGTTTAATCAATAATGACGTCCCGGTTTACATATAAAGGTTGTTAAAACGCTATGTCATCCTCGCGAATGCGGGGAACCAAGGTTTTGGTTTTTTGGCATAGTGGATTCCCGCCCACCCCAGGGTGCTCTCTCTTGCAGAGCAATTCACCTTGTTCGCGGGAATGACAGGTTTAAAATGGTGAGAGTGAATATCAAGGCTGCTACATCGATATATCATTAAGCCTACATGTCATCCTCGCGAATGCGGGGAACCAGCTTTTGACTAAAGGTACTTGTTACAAATTTGCAGCGGTCATTGTCCTCAAAATCGCGTATTCTGCTTGGTTAAAAAGCAGTATCACACTTACTTTTGTGCTGAATCATTCAAGGCACCGCGTAGCCAAGGCTGTAACGATTAATGGCAAGAAGACCTCAACAAAAAAAGAAAAAAGTACCTTCTGGGTTAGTTGAGTTGACCATTGATTCTCTGACGCACGACGGGCGTGGCGTTGCTCGCCTTAATGGCAAAACCCAATTTGTAGAAGGCGCGTTGGTTGGTGAAACGGTGCGTGCGCGCTACACCAATACGCGCAGTAAATTTGACGAACTAAAAGCAGAAGAGATACTTGTTGCCTCTGATGACCGCGTTAAACCCCCTTGCCCCCATGCG
Source organism: Alkalimarinus coralli (assembly GCF_023650515.1). Taxonomy (NCBI): domain Bacteria; kingdom Pseudomonadati; phylum Pseudomonadota; class Gammaproteobacteria; order Alteromonadales; family Alteromonadaceae; genus Alkalimarinus; species Alkalimarinus coralli. The sequence goes on along the minus strand of NZ_CP096016.1, from coordinate 2,580,634 downwards.
CCGCTTTGTGGCGGATGCAGCTTGCAGTATATTGAACCCGAAGCACAAATAGCGTTTAAACAGTCTGTTTTGGAAGGACAGCTTCGTCATTTTGGCGAAATCACTGCTACGTCATTCCTTGAGCCAATGACAGGCCCTTCAGAAGGATATCGCCGAAAGGCCCGATTGGGTGTCCGCTATGTCGGCCGTCGAGATGAAATGCTGATTGGCTTCCGCGAAAAACGCAGTGGGTCAATTACCGATATTAACCAGTGTATGGTTATGGATGAGCGCATTGGTCGCCATATTAATGCTATCCGCGAATTGGTTCGAGGGTTGGCTGGGCGTCGCGATATTACACATATTGAAGTGGCTGCGGGTGATTCAGATCTCGCCCTGGTTTTCCGTAATATAAACCCTCTCAGTGATGCAGATGTAGAAAAACTGACTCATTTTGGCGAGTCGCACCAACTTCATATCTATCTTCAACCAAAAGGCCCTGAATCGGCGCACAGAATCTATCCGGTAAGTGGAGAGCAACGTTTATCCTACCGTTTAAATGAATTTGACCTGAAGATGAGCTTCCACCCTTTGGACTTTACCCAGGTGAATGCCGATATAAATAGCCAAATGGTGAGTCGAGCCGTTGAATGGTTAGCGGTATCCACTGAAGACAGAGTGCTTGATCTTTTTTGTGGGTTAGGGAACTTTACCCTGCCTTTGGCTCGAAAAGCCCGTGAAGTCATTGGCGTAGAGGGTGATGAGGCGATGGTTGTACGAGGGCGAGAGAATGCCCGCGACAATAACTTCACCAACATAACGTTTTGCGGGGCAGATCTACATTTGGACTTCACCCGTGCTGAATGGGCGAAAGAAGGTTTCGACAAGATATTAATCGATCCGCCTCGTTCGGGGGCCTTTGAAGTGGTTCGATATTTGCCTAAGTTTGGTGCAAAGAGAATTGTATATGTTTCATGTAACCCCGCGACACTGGCGCGGGATGCAGGGGTCTTGGTTGAGCATGGTTACCGAATGGTCAAGGTGGGGGTTATGGATATGTTCCCTCATACCACGCATGTTGAATCAATCGCTCTATTCGAAAAATAACGGTATCGGAATATGTGCCATAACAGAGCAAAATTCCGATTATTTGCGTACTAACGCTTGGACTAGGTATGGTTAAGGTTAGAGAAGATCATCATATTTCGGAAGAAGGTAATGTTGACATCGAACGCTGGATTCAACACTTCTCAGAGCTAGTTAAACTAGATGATATTGAGGTCGTTCGGGAGGCCTGTGAGTTAAGCCTTGAAATTGAGCAGGAAGCTGTAAGGGAAGACCGCCTCTGGGCCAAGGGGCACAATAGTTTTCAAACGGGCCTTGAAATGGCTCAAATTCTGGCGGAGTTAAACCTCGACCAGGAATCAATGGTGGCCGCAATTCTCTATCGCGCAGTCAGAGAAGAACGCCTCTCAAATGCGAGTGTTAAAGAAAAGTTTGGAGAGGATGTTGCCAAGCTAATAGACGGTGTGCAGCAAATGGCCGCCATATCTGCAATCCACACACCCTACAAAGGGTCGGTATTGGGTCAAAATCAGGGGCAGCTTGATAACGTTCGTAAAATGCTGGTGACCATGATTGATGATGTTCGTGTGGTGCTGATTAAGCTGGCAGAGCGAACTTGCGCAATCCGGGCGGTGAAAAATGCCCAGCCAGAGAAAAGACAACGAGTGGCCCGCGAAGTCTTCGATATATACGCACCTCTAGCCCACCGTTTGGGGATAGGTCATATTAAGTGGGAGCTTGAAGACCTCTCATTCAGGTACCTCCACGATACCGCCTATAAAAAAATAGCCAAGCAATTGCGTGAGCGCCGAGTTGACCGGGATGAATTTATTCGTGAGGTGCTCGACACCTTACAGCAAGAAGTTTCAAGATTTGGGATAAAGTCCGAAATTACCGGAAGATCGAAGCACATTTACAGCATTTGGCGAAAGATGCGCAGAAAGAATCTGGACTTTTCACAAATATACGATATTCGGGCGTTCCGCATTTTAGTGCCAAAGGTAAGAGACTGTTACGCGGTGTTAGGCATCGTCCACTCTTTATGGCGCCATATACCGCACGAATTTGATGACTATATTGCCAACCCCAAGGGCAATGGCTACCGTTCGTTGCATACCGCAGTGGTCGGGCCGCATGGTAAAGTCATGGAAGTGCAGATTCGAACCCATGATATGCATGAAGAGGCTGAGCTAGGGGTCTGCGCGCACTGGTTATACAAAGGCACAGACGTTAAGAACAAGTCGAGCGGTTATGAAGACAAAATAAACTGGTTGAGGCAGGTGCTGGAGTGGCAAGAGGAGATCGGCGATGTTTCAGGCCTGGTTGATCAGCTTTCAACTGAGGCCAGTACCGACAGGGTTTACGTGTTTACACCCGAAGGCCATGTGGTAGATCTCAGGCAAGGGGCCACCCCGGTCGACTTTGCATACCGGGTACACACCGAGGTAGGGCATAGCTGTCGTGGCGCCAAGGTTAATGGTCGTATTGTCCCGCTGACTTACCCACTTAAGACGGGTGAGCAGGTGAGTATACTGACTTCAAACAACCCCGCACCGAGCCGTGACTGGCTCAATAGCGGGCTGGGATATATACAGACCTCCCGTGCCAGAGCCAAAGTTGCACACTGGTTTAAAGAGCAAAATCGTGATCAGAATATTATTGATGGTCGTGCCATTCTGGAAGATGAGTTTAAGCGGCTCTCTATTGGTGATATTGAGCTAAACGAGCTGGCAGAGAAGGTGAATTACAAAAGCGCAGCAGACATGTTTGCCGCAGTTGGTGCGGGTGATTTGCGTGCGACTCATGTTGCCAATGTCGCACAAAAGCTTATTGAGCCTCAAGAAGAGCAACTGAGCTTACAACTCAATGTTTATCAGGACGATAAGCCAGCCGACTCGGATATTCAGATCAGAGGGGTTGGTAAGTTAATGACCACCGTTGCCCAATGTTGTCAGCCTGTCCCTGGCGACGCTATAACAGGCTATATCACTGTGGGCCGGGGCGTTTCCATTCATCGGGACGACTGTATCAACCTGCTGCAACTTCAAGATAAAGACCCGAATAGAATTATCGAGGTTTCCTGGGGTAAAAAATCGGAATCCACCTACGCAGTTGATATAGAAATACAAGCTTATGATCGGGAAGGCCTGATACGGGATGTAACCATCATCCTCGCCAACGAGCGTGTTAATGTTATTGGTATGAACACCTATACCGACCGGATGAATAGCACCGCGACGCTGGTGCTAAAAGTAGAGATTAACAGCCTTGATAGCCTGGGGCGGCTGTTATCCAAAATCAAACAACTACCGAACGTTATTGAAGCACGTCGTAAACGAGACAGTTAGGAACAAGGTTCATGAGTAAAGACTACAACATCGAAGACCTTCTTTATCTAATGAACCGCCTGCGGGACCCTGAAAAAGGCTGCCCATGGGATATTAAACAGACATTTGACTCGATACTCCCTCATACCCTTGAAGAGGCGTATGAAGTGGCTGATGCCATTGAGAGAAAAGACTATGATCACCTTAAAGATGAGTTAGGAGACTTACTGTTTCAAGTCATTTTCTATGCTCAAATGGGCAAGGAAGCGTCTCATTTTGATTTTTCAGATATTGTCTCGAATCTGGTGGCCAAACTGGTGCGCCGTCATCCTCACGTATTCCCTGATGGAACCTTACAAAGCGAGTTGGGGGAGGGTGAGAGCATCTCAGAAGCAGAGATAAAACAAAATTGGGAGCGCATTAAAGCCGAAGAGCGGGCACTAAAAGCAAAAAAAGATGCGTTGCTGGCATTGGAGTCGACCCGGCGAGAGTCATCATTTCGCAGTGTTTTAGATGATATACCCACAAATCTACCGTCATTGGCACGGGCAGAAAAACTACAGAAACGTGCTGCTCATTATGCGTTCGACTGGCCTTCAATTGAGCCTGTGTTTGATAAAATACAAGAAGAGCTGGATGAGCTCAAAGAAGCGCTGGCACACCCGGAAAGTGACGCACCAATGCAGCAGAAACACATTATGGAAGAGATGGGGGATGTGCTTTTTTGCTGCGTCAATCTAGCACGTTTCATCAAGGTAAACTCAGACACCGCCCTTAGAGCCACCAATCAGAAGTTTATTAACCGGTTTCAGTTCATCGAAAAAGCACTGCACCAGCAAGGTAAAGTGCTTGGAGAGGTCACGTTAGATGAGCTTGATGAGCTTTGGGATGAAGCCAAAGGCTCTTTTCAAACGCCTCTTAAACGCTCTATTTAGTTCCAGATCAACCCCTGATTCCGCTTCGCTGTACCAAAGCTACAGTGGCGCATAGTAGAGGCTTTCGTAGCCGTGATGAAAGGAGGTACGACTGGAATCAAGGAAGATTGTCCTAGATAAAGAGCAAAAACTATAAATGCGTTATTGATGTAGCGAATCATCCGGATTTAGTAATATTTCTACCCAAAATGCTCTATTTGTGTAGCGCCTTATTTTAGCCCCCACTTTATAGACTCATTTTGAGTTTCCCCAATAAATAGACTTTATAGCAGTTCTTTAACTCCCTTCGTAATCAGAGAACAGCTGTAATCTCAATGTAAAATTGTGTTTCATAACCTACTGATAATAAGTTTTTTAAAACAGATCTTTTGTGTTCAAAAAGATGCCCTCCTGTTGAAATCAGGGCACCTTAAAATTTTCCTCCAAATGTAAAATGTGTAATTTGAGTGTGATGAAGTTGGCATGGCATGTGTGAACTAGTTCTGTTCAAACGGGCGTTTGACATTCGTTTACAACTGACCTGTATCTTTAAATACTCTAAAACTATAAAAAGGCGCCAAATTATTTTTATATAGGTGCGAGCGATGATTGAAAACGGTGATTTAATACTTAATTATCTTGAGCGTTTAGGTGTCGAATACGTCTTTGGGGTTCCTGGAGGAAGTATAGAGCCTCTTTATAACGCCCTGGCAAGGAGCGAACGGAAAGGCGGCCCTAAGGCAATAATCGCAAGACACGAAACGGGCGCGGCGTTTATGGCAGATGGCTATGCCCGTGAGACAGGAAAAATAGGGGTTTGTTGCGCAACTGCAGGCCCTGGGGCAACTAATTTAATTACAGGTGTTGCGTCCGCTTACGCAGATGGAATACCAATGCTTGTTATATCAGCACAAACATCCATAGAAAAGTTTGGTATGGGCTCTCTTCAAGATGCCTCATGTACAGGTATTAATACGCTAGAGATGTTTGAGCACTGCACTCGGTTTAACACTTTAGTCTCGCATTCCGCCCAACTTGAGTCTAAGTTACTTCAGGCTATAAGTTATGCCACTAGTAACCGGCCAGGGCCTGTTCACTTGAGTATACCGCTGGATGTGATGAGAGCTAAGGTAGAAGAGCACCGTATAAATGGCGCTATGCGTGCGTTTATTAACCATGAGGTTGTGCCTAGTCAGCACGCACTGCAACTGGTGCTCAAAGAGTTAGCAACCAAAGAAAAAGTGACAGTTGTTATTGGTGAAGGTGCTGCTGGTGCAATAAATGAAATACTGGCCTTGGTTGAATCTAGAAACTGGCTGTTTGTGACCACGCCAAGAGCAAAAGGGCTGGTCAATAGCTTTCACCCGCAATATCGAGGCGTGTTTGGTTTTGCCGGACATGAAAGTGCACATGAGGCATTACAACCCGAAAATGCAGAGCGGGTGGTGGTAGTTGGAACTGCTCTGGATGAGGTATCGACCAGTGGTTGGGATGAAAGCGCAATTATGTCTGAAAGGCTCATACACTTGTCAGGTAATTCTGAGCACCTGAGCCGCTCATTTATGGCAAAACTGTGTGTGTTAGGTTCTTTAGAGCTAATGCTTAAGCCATTTGCAAACCTGCTTAGAGACCGCCCCAATAAAAAGGAAATCCTTCCATTACAAGATGACATGGGGCTACCCAAGTTTATAAGTATAGAAAAGCGCGATAAGTGCATTAGTACAGATGGCCCAGTTAAGCCGCAGCGGTTTATGAGCCACATGAGTGCCGTATGCCCAGATAACACACGAGTGGCTTTAGATAGTGGTAATAGTTTCTTATGGGGCATTCACTATTGGAACTGTAAACGTCCTTTAGATTTTGACCCTCAGAAGAGTTTATTTCATATTGGTATTGGTTTCGCCTCCATGGGGTGGGCCATTGGCTCGTCGGTGGGCATGGCTGCGGGGGCAAAAGAGAACCCGGTTGTTTGTGTGACAGGTGATGGCAGCATGCTAATGAGTGGGCAGGAAATTACAACGGCACTACAGGAAGATCTTAACCTGTTGTTTGTTGTATTGAATGACTCTGCGCTAGGCATGGTAAGGCATGGCCAAAAGATTGGTGGAGCTGAGAAAATCGGTAATGAATTACCCAATATTAACTTTGCCCAGATGGGGGAAGCGATGGGTATTGAGTCTTATCGTATTGAAAATATGGCTCAACTTGAAGCGCTTGATATACCTGAAATCTTAAGTAGACCAGGCCCTTGCCTGTTAGACGTTATCGTTGACAGGGATGAAATACCGCCGATGGGGGCGCGAATGAAGATTCTTACGGGGGCGGTTTAATGGCTGAAAAAGAACCGGTATTTCATAGTGATATTTGGAACGAAGAGGCTGAACCAAATAACCCTTTTGAGGCCAAATCATGCCATTGTCATGGTTATGATGTTTATGGCGATCTTTTAGGAAAGGCGAGTTGGATAGAGTACCTATTTTTAATGTTTAAAGGTGAGCGTCCTTCAGCTTCTCAGGCTCAGTTACTTGAACACCTTGCGGTTGCTTTTGCCAATCGAGGGCCTCGTGATAATAGTGTTCGGGCCGCCATGAATGGTGGTGTCGGAGGAAGTGTGGCTGCGGGTTCTTTAATGGCAGCTCTGGCGGTCGGAGCAGGGCAATATGGTGGTGCACATGAGGTATATATAGCTGTTAATTTGTGGAAGCAATGTGGGAAGGATATAGATACATGGAAAGAGGGAATTGGCGCTGTACTTGCTGACGAAGAGGTCGACATTTGGTTGCCCATGGAGCACGCGCCAGGTTTTGAGCCTAATGGTTTGACTTGCCCTACACCCGTTCTGAAAACGTTGAACCTATTGTCTCAATATAGTGATGGTGGCGTGCTTAGCTGGCTACAAAAAAATAGGGGGGAGCTAGAAGCATTTACAGGAATTCCATTGGCAATGACTGGGGTTGCTGCAGCGGCATTGTTTGACCTTGGGTTTACTGCTCAGCAGGCAGAAATGCTTTTTCTATTATTTCGGTTGCCGGGGGCTGCTGTGCATGCATTAGAGCAGCAGAAGTTAGGGTGGAAGAAATTTCCATTTTATGGCAATTCGATACATCTAACTGATGATCCTGGGTTTAAAGGGATGCCCAAGATTAAGGGGATCAATATATGACAATTGAAGACTTGGCCCTTAGTGAAAATAAACTTGTCACGAGTATGGGTAAGGCTTATTTATGTGATCGAGTTGTAATGCGTGGTAAAGATTTACATAACGAGCTAGGTCAGCTTGATTGGTTTAGCTTGTATTTCTTTAGTATTACTGGGCGAATGTTAAAAGAGAGTGAGCTTAAACTGCTGAACTTCTTTTGGGTTGGTACGAGCTATCCAGATTCCAGTATTTGGCCAAATCATATTAGTGCGCTAGCAGGGTCATCTAGAAGCACTTCTTCATTATCGTTAATGGCAGGTATGGCTGTATCTGAAGCGTCAATTTATGGTAGACGTCCTGAGAGAAAAGCGCTCGACTTTTTTTATCGGGCCGGTAAAGCTGTTGATAATGGCGTTTCTGTTGAAGATTTTGTGGATGAACAGATAAAACAAAAAAAGACTATTTATGGTTACGGCAGGCCATTGGCAAGAATTGATGAAAGAGTTCCGCATACATTAAAACTGGTTGAAGAACTTGGGCTTGATAAAGGAAAGCATTTAGCCATTGCGCTCAAAGTGTATCATTACCTGAATGATACAAAAGGACTATCAATGAACATCGCTGCAATTGATGCAGCACTAGGAGCAGACTTAGGGCTTTCTCCTGAAGAGTATCAATTGTTCATGAGCCCTTGTTTTATAGCGGGTATGGTGCCTTGCTATCAAGATACTAGGGATAGGGCTGAGGGTAGCTTTTTTCCTGTGAGGTGCGAAAAAATTATTTACAGCGGGCACCCTATTCGAAAGTGGTAATTTTGTGGAGAATGCAAGATGAAAAGGTTTACAGACAAAGTCGTAATTGTAACGGGGGCTAGCTCTGGGATTGGTCGGCAGGCAGCGATTGAGTTTGCGAGAGAAGGTGCAAAAGTTGCTGTCGTTGCGAGGCGTGAAGCTGAGGGCACAGAAACGGTTGAAATAATTGAGCAGAATGGAGGTACTGCTATATTTATAGCTGCTGATGTCTCAAATTCGAGCGAAGTCAAGAATATGGTTAGCTCAGTGGTTGAGCAGTTTGGGCGGCTGGATATTGCATTTAATAACGCGGGCGTCGCTGAGGGAATTGCCAATACTGTTGACCTTAGCGAAGATGAGTTTGATCGGGTAATCACCAGCAATTTAAAGTCAGCATGGCTGTGTATGAAATACCAGATTCCTGCTATGTTACAAACCGGTGGAGGAGCTATAGTAAATATGGCATCTGTTTGGGGGGTGTTGGGTACTTCCATGGGGGTTCCAGCATACGTGGCAAGCAAGCATGGAATTATTGGCCTGAGTAAAGCAACGGCATTGGAGTTTGGTCAACAAGGTATTCGTGTAAACTGCATAAGCCCTGCATGGGTGCCTACAGAAGCAAATTCTCCAGTGCTAGATAATCCAGATATTTACCCACAAATACTTGCTCAGCACCCAATTGGGACTTTGGGTACCACTTCAAATGTAGCTGACGCTGTAAAATGGATGTGCTCAGAAGAGGCATCTTGGTATACGGCACAAAACTTGATCTTGGATGGTGGCTACAGCGCACAGTAAAGAAGTTGGATGCGAAGGAAGAGAGATACTGTCCTTCGCATCTCCAAATAGCCTAGAAGTTGTAAGCTATCTCTCCATATAGACTTATACCCGCCATGGGGTAATCGCTAGGTATTCCACCAACGGCACTAGGCTCTACTACGCTTTCATCAAAAATATTCTTCACCATGAGCGTAGCATCTAATTTATCAACCACGTTTTGTTTGCGCAGTGTGACGTCTACAGTAATGTAATCATCTACTGGAGTATTTCGTGTGTCGCTTGCCGCGCGCTTTTGCTCTCCAACCCAGTTTATCTGTAACGATGATTGCCACTGAGGCATGAATGACCACTCAGTTCGACCATAAACTTGGTTATTTGGGGCTTCTCCCACAAGCTTATCGGTGTTGTCATCTGTTGCTCTTTGGTATGCGTAGTTAGCAATGATTCTTAGTTCAGAGGTAGGGTCATACTGGAGTTCAAATTCACCGCCTTTTCCGGTTCGCTCACCAATATTCTGTGCGATATTGCCTCCTGTACTTGGGACAAAATCTATATAGTCATCAATTGAATAGTAGAATAAATTCACACTGTATAGCCACTCGCGGTTAACTTGCTGTGATAGTGCAAGTTCATAGGTGTCGATTGTTTCTGGTTCTAGGTCTGAATTGCCCAATGCAACTGGATTCGCAGTCGCAAATAGTTCAGCAATACTTGGTGCGCGGAAAGCTCTGCCATAGAGTAGTTTAGTGGTAATACTATCTGTAGTCGCCCAGATTAGTGCTGCACGAGGATTTACCGTATCGCCAAAATCGGAATAATCATCATAGCGGACACCGGTCACCAACTGCCAATTATCGGCGACCTGCCATTCATCTTGAATAAACAGGTAGTAACTGGTGCGATCTTTTTCAGGGAGAAAGACCTCACTTGTATCGCTAACATCGGTTAATCCACTGGCTTTAGGTTGAAGCAGAGGGCCGGCTGGGGTGAAAGCAACGTCAAAGTTCTTGCTTTCTTTCGTTTCGTAAAGATCTCCCCAAAAGAAACCGGTTCCAATGCGAAGGTGATGATTGTCTATACCCCGATAAACACTGCTAAGGTCGAAGCGAGCTTGTTCTTCTTTGTACTCTGGTTCACCAATGATGCCATTATTGAATGTTGCAAGTGTACTGCCCGGAGGAGAGGCCGATAAATCTGGCCAAGCAGTACCCGCTGGAAAAAGCACCGAACCCTTTTCTACCTCTTGTGTGTTGTAGAAATAGCTGGCCCTTGATTCAACATCAAAGCCGGGAGCAACGTCTTTAAACAAGTAAGAGATATCTGTATTAATACGATTACTTGCAAATTGGCCTACGGGGTCAAGAGATTCAGAAACGCCTGGACCGGTTTCGACATTGAAACGGCCTTGGTAGCCTACCCGAAAGCGCAAGTCATCCTTCTTAATATCCAGCCGCATATCGGTGCTCTTTACGCCAGTATTTACACCACCAGGAGCAAGAGAAGCATTTGTCCCAAATGCGCTATCTAAGTTGGATTGAATATCTTGGTCAACTTGTTCGTGTTGGCCGTCTGTTGTTTGGTACTCCAAGACAAAGCCAATGTCCAAATTGCGATCTGTGGTAAAACCTGTCTGCACCCAACCCGCTTGGGTGTTGAAACTACCTGCTCGTAGGCCTGCCTGAGTGCCGTTAATATTATTTCGGTCTTTGGTGACAATATTGATGACACCTGCAAAAGCGTCTGCACCATATAGAGCAGACCCAGGCCCTCGAATCACTTCGATTCTTGAAATGGTTTTAATCTGCATACCTCCCCACACATTACCCCGGTTACCAAATGCAGCTGATGTGACTGGTATGCCGTTAACGAGCATCAATGCCTGTGGATTTAGTAGGGAGGTAATGCCGCGAAAGGTGTATTTAGGGGTGTATGTTTGGTTTGAACGGTTTACATGTAGGCCGGGTACTGTTTCGAGTACCTGATCAATATCCGTTGCCCCCATGGCAATAATATCGTCTTCGGTAATAACGGTCGCCACTGCTGCTGCTTTATCAAGGGGGGTTTCTGTACCTGTTGCCAGGCTGGTAACTCGCACCTGTCCAAGTTCGTCTAACGGTATATCCCACAAACTATCACTTCCACCAAACGGGTCGTCATTGGCGGTAGCGACTCCGCTGGCCAGCGCTATAGAACAAGCCAAAAGCCTGGGAAGGGGTGAAAAAGAAACAAAAGGGGAGGGCGTTCGACCAACGGAAGGAGTTACAGGCTTTTTAATCATTGCTACACCGCTATACACACTAAGTCGTTATCAAAAGCATTGTGGCGCTGTTATGGCTATTGTTTCACAATACTTTTTTATTATTGTTTTATATTCCATTACTACTGAGTATATCGGTTTTTTTATATTTGGCTATGCTTGTAGTGTGCTAATTTAATGATTTTGCGGGTTTTTTTATAACGTTTAGAAATATGACTTCGGAGTGATTAAATTATTAGTGCTATATGTATGGGGCGGTGTTGGTTGTATCTTCATGACAATGTGCTAGGTCTGTGTAGCATTGTATGTCAAGTTTGAGGCTAAATCGAGAGCTTTTGTCTCCCCAATAAATTCTGACATGTAACGCGTGAGTATTATGAGGGTTTCAAAGCCCGTGCTGGTAATCTCAACGTTGGTCATTCGTTTCTATATTTCCGGCTTTAAAACGCTCTCTAAGAGACGATTTTGCTTTTTCAGTGCTCATTGTTTTTCCGCTTTTGATGTCCCTTTCGGAAAAATTCATTAACTTTAGCAAAGCAATGCCTTCGTCGCGGAGTTGTGCCTGTTTTTCGGACTCGATTCGGTATACAGGTTTTCCGCTTTGCGTAATTACCATGGGTTCATCAAGCTCAAGGTTTGCTGCGTTTTGTTTCAAGTAACTAATAGTTTCTACTCTCATAAGACAAGGCCATCCACTTTGCTGTGTAGTTTTATTATAGACTATGAGCAGTCTGCTTTGGAATGCATTTAAAGGGGAGGGAGGCGCTCAAAAAGCGCCCTTAACGATTACCGGCCTCTTTTGAGAGGGCCGGGTTTGGCTATGCCAAAACCTTGTCCAAAATCGACGCCCATGGCTTTTAGTGCATCTTCTGTTTCCTGATTCTCAACAAACTCTGCAATAGTCTGAAGGCCTGCCGCGTGGCTGATGCGGTTGCACGCCTCAACAATGCCTTTGTCGATAGGGTCATTTAACAGGTTTTTGACAAAGCTGCCGTCAATTTTCAAGTAGTCAACCGGTATGGTTTTAAGGTACGAGAATGAACTCATACCTACACCGAAGTCATCCAGTGCAAACTTAAAGCCTTCATCCCGGATTTCGGCGATGAACTCCACGGCGTCGGTGAGGTTGTCAATCGCTGCGGTTTCGGTGATCTCAAGGCAGATACGATTAGGCTTTATATCGTACTCTTTCAGCATTTTCCGTATATCATTGAAAAATGCATTATCACTTAGCGATGTGCCCGATAAGTTGATAAAAAATGTGCCTTCATCTTTTTTGCCTAAGCCGGACTCTGACAGGTACTTAAACACATTTTCGACCACCCAGCGGTCAATTAGGGGCATCAGGTTATAGCGTTCGGCAGCCGGTATAAACGCACCAGGGGGGACCAAACCGCCTTCTTCATAAAGCCTTACAAGAAACTCCCCATGCTCGCCTACACAGCTTGGCTGCAGGCCTTTCATGGGCTGAAAGTAAAGCATAAAACGATCTTCTTCGAGCGCCTGCTTTATTTTGCTGGCCCACTGCATTTCGTTTCGACGCTGGTTGTATTCTGCATCGTCTTCGCTGTACCACTGGATGCCGTCGCGACCTTTGTCTTTGGCGGCATAACAGGCCATATCAGCACAGCTCATCAGTTCATGTACTGAGGTGGTGCCTTGGTTCATGGCGACCATGCCGATACTGATACTGATGGCAAATGGCTTGTCTTGCCAGGAAAAACGCAAATCTTTGATATCTTGTCGTATACGCTCTGCCAATGCGATTGCGCGTTCTTTTGAGGTGCTTTCCAGCAGTATTCCGAATTCGTCTCCGCCTAGTCGGGCGAGGGTGTCGGTTTCTCGTATGTGGTGCTGAAGTGTGCGGGTGACCTGCTTGAGGAGTTCATCCCCCGCAACATGCCCGCAGGTGTCATTAACAATCTTGAACTGATCAAGATCCAAATACATCAGCACGTTGGGTTGGTTAAAGAGCTTGCTGTCATCGACGGCTAAACGAAGTCTTCGCTCAAATTCTTTGCGGTTGAGAAGGCTGGTGAGGGTGTCGTGAAAGGATAAGTAATGCAGGTTTCGTTCGGCTTCTTTGCGAGCCTGCCTGCCTTCCGTTGCCTGTAACTCTCGCTGGATCACGGGAATCAGCCGGGCAAGATTGTCCTTCATGACGTAGTCCTGCGCACCGGTCTGCATTGCCTGTACGCCTACGCGTTCTTCAATGGTGCCTGAGACCACGATAACGGGCATATCGGGGTCAATCTCTTTCACAATTTTGATAGTGTCTTGTGAGGTCAGCCCTGGCATGTTGTGATCAGAGATAACCACGTCCCAGTGATGTTCAGTCAGTGCATTTCGCAGGGCTTCTTCGCCCTCGACCTGATGGTACTCGGGTCTGAGTCCGCCTTTTCGAAGTGCCCGCATAATTAGCAAAGCATCATCTTCTGAGTCATCTATGATTAATATATGAAGCACTTTTTTCACTACGGCTGCTTGCTCTTGTTCATTGGGGCGTTTTGTTGATTCCAAGCCAATACCTGCCTAGAACTTTTACCTGATCTATAAATTGGTCAAAATCAACGGGCTTATTGATGTAACTATTGGCACCTAATCTGTAGCCATCCACCATATCACGCTCTTCATCGGAGGAGGTGAGTAATACAATGGGAATAAGCGATGTGCGTTGATCACGTCTGATATTTTTCAGGACTTCAAGTCCGTTGAGCTTTGGTAGCTTGATATCTAGAAAAATAACCTGTGGCGTTTCGTTTGGATCCCGGTTTTTAAATTTTCCTGTTCCGAAGACATAGTCCAGTGCTTCTTCACCATCGCGGGCCACCACGACGGTATTTTGCGTTTGAGTTTTTTTCAACGCGCGCAGTGCAAGCATTTCATCGTCTGGGTTGTCTTCGACCAGCAGTATCGTCCCGGAACTCATTTTTTACTCTCCATAAATACCCAACTTGAAGTTTAGTTTAAAGATGGGGTTCTGCCAGAATTTAATTTTCTTGCGTTGGTGTATCAGGGTTATGGCCGCTTCTATATGAGATTTCTTCACCTGGCGGTGGGCGGTCATCATAAAGGGTAAAGTAGAATGTTGCGCCTTTCCCTACCGTTGACTTAGCCCATATGTCGCCATGATGCCGGTGCATAATTCGGTACACCGTTGCGAGGCCAATGCCTGTTCCATCAAACTGCTCGGGTGAGTGTAAGCGCTGGAACGCGGTAAACAGGTTCTTGGCATATTTTTCATCAAAACCGGCTCCGTTGTCTTTTATAAAATAGATGGTGTGGCCATTCTCAACATAGTAGCCAATTTCTATTTTTGGGAATTTCTCATATTTTGTGTATTTCCATGCGTTGCCAATCAGGTTGTCGAGCGCCACTTCCATCAGTTGGGGGTCTGCCATGATATACATTTCGGGTTGAATCTGGACATCAATAACGCGGTTTGGCTCGTCTTCTCTGAGCTGATGAACAATGTGCATGATCATATCACTCAGATCAAAGTGGGTGTCTTTGATCTGCTTTCGTGTGACTCGGGATAACTGTAGCAAGCTGCTGATCAACACGCCCATTTTCTGACTGGCAGCTCTCACTCGCCCTAAGTAGTCGTGGGCCGTTTTGTCGAGCTCTGGCCCGTAGTCTTCCAATAGCGCTTTGCTAAAGCCGTCAATTGCGCGGAGCGGGGCTCTTAAGTCGTGTGAAACAGAGTAACTGAATGCTTCAAGTTCCTTATTGGCCATCGCCAGTTCTTTGGTGCGTTCATTAACCTTAATCTCAAGGCCTTCTGCGTCTTCTGTAATAATGTGATTTTGTTCTTGTATGGTCGAGAGCATGGTATTAAAGGTGTCTACCAGGTCTCCTATTTCGTCATGGCTCTCTTTAGTCGCTCTTAGCGAGTAGTCTTTCTTTTTGGTGACTTGGCTTGCGGTGTCTTTCAGTAGCAGCAATGGTGTGGTGATATAGTTTTGCAGGAAAGAAGAGATAATAAATACGGTGAATATTATCAGCAGTGAAAATATTCCGGTGGCGATGACATACGTCGACAAGTGTTTGTTAAGGCTCCCGAGAGACACTCTAATGTACAGCAGCCCCATGGGGTCACCATCGACCACGATAGGTTGGGATACCTGATAATACCGCTCATCAAAGTGATTGAGATTTCGGCTTGGGTGGTCTGGGCACCCGCTCAAAGAGGTGCTTTTGCTATCTTTGTATTCGGGGTTTTTGTTGAAATGGGCGAGGATATCGTCGACTTCACTATAAAGGCAGGTGGCTTCTACATCGCCGTGTATTTTCAGGCTATCTACGTTTTCTTGAAGTGTGGCGGTATCGCTGAAAAGTATCGCTGCATGACTTCGGTTAGCGATGATTTTTGATGTGGTCGAAAACTCTTTGATCATATTATTGCGCAGGGACACATATTCATATGCAATGAACACTGCACTCAGAAGCACCACCGCTAATAGCGTTGATGTCATGATGACCATGGTTAGCTTTTTCTTGATGGGCAGATATTTGACCCCAAACATCACCACACCCCTTATTGTATGACTTGGTTAGCCAGTTCCAGTAATTTGGAACTGATTTGAATGTTAGACGCACGGGCTTTTTTGAGATTGATGTCGAACTTCACGACATTTCCCAACTTGATAAAGCCAATAATGCCACCTTTGTCGGTAAAGCTTTCTATGTCACTGACGGTTAAGATCGGGTGGTTATTAATTCTTTTCAGCAATTCGGCTGCAAACTTTTCTTCCGACGGGCTGATAAAGACGACGGTGCAGTCAGGCCTGTCTTTTTTGTCTGGATAGATGATATGAAGTGCCCGGTTACGGGCTTTAAGTGTATTTAGCCTTTCGGTTTGTGCGCCAAAGGGGTTATCGCCATATACGCAGATATTAATGTCACTGGTGGTGGGCTCTTGTGGCCAAGTGATAAATTTAATGAAGTTATAAAGGTAGACCGCTTTGATTTCGTTTTCGGAACGAGCCTGTGCCATGCCGCTGACAAATAAGAGCAGGAGAATAATAGTCGATAGGAGGCGTGTAGCCGGGCGGCGTGTCATTAATCCGTTGATGATCTTGTTCTTGTTTGTTTTTATCATTGAAAGTAGGTAAATTCTAGGCTCCAATGCGAGTGCTGTAAAGCATTATTTCTATTATGGTTATTGGCTGATACAAGGCCGCAGCGGCATCGCCGGGCCTGCGTTATTACTTTCAGCGCGCTTCGCCTTACCTTCAGTCAATAAGGCTATGGAATGACGTAGCTCATATATGACACATATTTATTGCTAAAATAAAATTCAGTATCTCTATCTGATCATTAAACTGGGCGATATAATTCGGCTCATAATCCAACAATAACTGCCTGAAAATTGTTCTGGGAATGGAATCTTAATGTTTCGCATATTAAAAAAGATCATCACTTATGTGCTGCTGGCTTACGTGGCGTTGTATAGTATCGTTTGGTTGTTCTCGCCCACGGTAATACGCTATTTTCTGTCAGATTATTTGAGCCAGCATCAGCTTGTTTTGTCAGATGTGTCATCGATCCGTTATAACCCGTTTATATCTCATTTGGAAATAACGGATGTATCGATATCAAAAAGTAACGAGCTAGAAACGGTGGTTTTCTCTCTGGATGTGCTTGAGCTCGAGTTGCATTTTTATGAGCTTCTGTTTGACCAAGTGTATGTGTCTGCGTTTGTTATTGATGGTTTATATGTAAAGGTTAAAAAATCAGCTGCAGGCTCTGATGAAGGTATTGAGGTGGCAGGTATTTCGTTACCGCAAAACCAGGCAGAGCAGGAGCCCAATTCAGCTCCAGCCCCAGATGATTCATCAGGGGCAGGTGAGGCATCATTCCCCTATCAACTTGATGCACCCGAAGTCACCCTCAAAAATTCAGTGATTGAGCTTGCTGTGGATGAGTCTACCCACCGTGTGAAATTGAACTCGTTTGTTATTTCTGATCTGGCGGCCACGTTGGCTAAACAGAGTTTATTGTTAGCTGTTGACAGTGAAGTTAACCAGTCATCACTGACGTTAGATGTTAAGGCCGACTTAAATCAGGACGATGGTAAAATTCGGGTTGACTTAGATTTAACCAAAATAGACTTGGCACATTTTAAACACTTCCTACCTGAGTCCATTACTGCATTTGAAGGTGTTGTCAGTTATAGCGGCCAGCACGAGATTAGTATTGAGCCTTCGGCGATAGCGGTTGATTGGCCGAAACTGTCTCTAAAGGCTGAAAATGTGTTGTTCACCCAAGATGAAAGAACGGTCAAGTTGGCGAAACATCGCCTAGATAGTGATGCGTTAAAGGTTAGCGTTAATTTGGGTAATGACGGTACTGGAGATGACAATTCTGGGGATGGGCTATCTGGAAAGAGCGATACGGGAGACCAGAGCGCTACGGTGGTTGCCGAAGGCTCAGCCCAGATTTCGCTGGATGACTTTAAAACGTTTTATAAATCTGAAGAAAATATGTTGTCTGCTTTCAAGAACCTGGCATTGAATGATGTCGAATTCCTAATCAAGGAAGAGAACAGCAATGTTGACGTAGGCCAAATTCAGCTGACAGATGCCTTTTTATCTGACAACGTAAAGGATGATGTACCGGCTTTGGCTCAGTTTAAAGCCTTAACCATTAATAAGGTGAAGCTCACAGAGCAGGGTATTGCGATTGACGACATTAGTCTTGCAGGGTTGGCGCTTGATGCAGAGTTAAATAAAGACAAGGTGTTGCTAAATTTGGTTGAGCTGGGTATACCAGTTGAAGATACGCAGCCAGTAACTGAAGGCACAGCTGTTGAAACTGAAACAGTTGCATCTGAAGAACCTCAAGAAGCAGCACAACATAAAGCGAGCGAGTTTGCTATTTCGCTGGGTGAATTTAGGCTTGCCGACAATGCTGATATTCACTTTACGGATAACAGCGTTAACCCGGTTTATGAACGCCACATCGCCGTCACCTCGCTGAACGCTGGCCCCTTTGACAACCAGTCACCGGACAATGAGATCCCTTATAAGGCGGTGGGTAAAAGTGACAAGTATGCCCATTTTGAATTTTCAGGCATAGTAAAACCCTTTGCGGAAGTGCCTGTTTATAGCCTAAAGGGCTTCTTTAAAGAGATCAGCTTGCCTGGTATTTCTAGTTACATTAAAGATGCTCTGCAGTATGAGATACAGAGCGGCCAGCTCGATTTGGGGCTCGACGTCACTCTGACGGGCACGGTTATTGATGGTGATGCTGATGTGCTACTGCGGGGTATTGAGCTGACGGCGGCCGATGACCATGAGGCAGGGACTATGCAAGACCATACCTCTGTGCCTTTTAATGTCGCCTTGGGGATGCTTAAAGATAGCGATGGCAATGTAGAGTTGTCGTTACCTCTTTCCGGTGATACCAGTAACCCATCGTTCGGTTTTTCAGGATTTATGACGCTGCTTGTTCAACAGGCAACAATAGCGGCAGCTCAGGACTACCTGATTACTACGTTTGTGCCATACGCCAGTGTTGTGAAGGTTGCCATAGTGGCCGGTGAATTTGCGCTCAAGGTGCGTGTAAATGATCTGGTTTATCCGCCAGGAAAAGTGGAGCTGCAGCCTGAGCATGAGGTGTTTCTGAAAGAGTTCGCGGCCTTAATGAAAGATAAAGAAGATGTGCAGGTCAGGCTTTGTGCTGTTGCAACAGCGGAAGATATTGGCAAACCCGCAGGAACTGTGATTACCGAAGCGGCCGATATTCAGCAATTAAAAGTAATTTCGAACCAGCGAGCGCATAACTTTAAAGACTATATGGTGGAAAAAGAGGGCGTTGGCTCATCTCGTCTGCTGAACTGTACGCCTCAAATTAACTCATCGATAGAGGCTAAACCCAGCCTGACGTTTGAGACATAGTTAGTTTTATAGGGGCATCCTGATACTTCGTAGTAGATCGGGCGCGGGGCACCCTCATACTTCGTTGTAGGTCGGGCGCGGGGCGCTCGCTCGCTTTGTTGTAGGCGCGTTGTACGAGGGTGCCCCACGCCCGATTCTATACAGCTGAGCTAAATCCCCCGATTCCGCTTTGCTGCATCAAGACTGCCGTGTTTATGAGTTATTCTTCCCCTGGCTTTTAATTAATTTGGTCATCATCGCCCTCAGTGCGGCGGGTTTTACGGGTTTATGGAGTATCTGGTAGCCTCTGGCGTGCACCTCTGTGGTGAGTTCCTGTCCTGTTTGAGCAGTGACAAGTACGCCAGGGATTGTTTTATCTCCGGTATCTGGAGCAAAAAATATTTGTAGTTGATCCATGGTGTCGAGGCCATTCTCGTCATTGTCTAGCTGGTAGTCGGCCAAAATGATTTCCGGCTGCTTATTTGCGCATTGTGCCTGAGCATCGTTCAGGCTGTTTGCTGCAATAACATTGCATTTCCAGCCCCTTAAAAGTGTTGCCATACCCTCTAAAATTGTCGGGTCATTATCAATACAGAGCACATCCAGGTCTTCTAAACCACCGACTTTACGTGTTGGCTCTGGCGGTCGCTCCTCCACCTCTGGGGCTGGTTGGCTTTTACCTAGTGGTACGGTAATAGAAAATACACTGCCTTTGCCCGGTTTGGAGGTGACTTTAATCGGGTGGCCTAAGATATGGCTGACTCTATCGACGATAGCCAGCCCAAGCCCTAGCCCTTTTTTCTCCTGGCCGTGCTGGGGGAGGCGCTTAAACTCTTCAAAGATCAGTTTTGTGTCTTCTTCAGATATACCGGGGCCGGTGTCCCATACCTCAATGCGCAGGAACCCTTTTAAACGGCGGCAACCTAACAGTATTTTTCCGCTCGGTGTGTAGCGAATAGCGTTGGACAAAAAGTTCTGTATAACCCGACGCAAGAGTTGTGAGTCTGAGTGAACGACCTGATAACAGGGAACGGTGCGGAGGGTCAGGTTTTGGTTTTCTGCAATAACCGTGAATTCCGCATTGAGCTGCTTGAGAATATCCTGAATGCAGAAATCAACGACATGTGTTTCCAGTACACCTGCGTCCAGCTTTGATATATCGAGTAACGTGCTTAGTATCTCCTCCGCAGCCGTGAGTGAGTGGTCGATATTCTCTATCAGGTCTCTCTCTTTATCATCCGGCCGGTGCTGTTGGTGCAGGGCCGATGTAAAGAGTTTCGCCGCATTAAGAGGTTGCAATAAGTCGTGACTGGCAGAGGCGAGAAAGCGGGTTTTACTTTGGTTGGCTTGCTCCGCGACTGATTTTGCCTGTAGTAACTGGTCATTCAGCACCGAAAGCTCTTGTGTCCTTTCTTTAACGCGTTGCTCCAGATAGGTGTTGGTTTCTTTCAGTGCCTGAGTCGTTTTGCGCAAATCCGTGATGTCGGCAAATGTGGTGACAAAGCCACCTCCCGGGGTGGGGTTACCCTGAATAAGCAATGTCGATCCGTCGGGGCGCTCCCGCTCATATTCGTGTGGGGTGCCATCCTGCATATACTTAAGCCGCTCTTCGATCAATGCCTCTATTTTGGCTGGGGAGAGGTTGGCAGCAATCAGGTTGTACCTTACCAAGTCAGCGATGGGACGACCGACTTGCACAAATCCCGACGGGTAGTTAAACAAGGCTAAATAGCGTTGATTCCAGGCAACGATTCGCTGCTGTTCATCGACGACACTCACGCCCAAGGCAATATTCTCAATGGCTGATTGCAGCAGGTCTCGGTTGAACTGCATCACCTGAGAGGCCTCATCAACAATACTGACGACATCTTCGAGATGCATATCCCGACCTTTAATGGTCGAGTCCAGTACGACTTTTGCGGTTGATGAGCCAATCGCACTGGCCAACTGCTTTTCAATAAACTTAAGTAGCTTGGGGCTGGCGTGGCGACCCGGTGACAGTTTTTCTCCTACACGGGTTTCGTAAATCATAAAGATTGCATCAGCTTTTTCCGGCCCCATGAAACGTTCAGACAGTGCTTTTAAATCATCAATGGTGGCGCTGTTTTTCCGCTGTTCAGCGAAATCCTGGTGCGATATATCGACTTCGTGGAAAAATGCAGCGGCTTGGATTTTTTCTCTAACGCGTTGCCGGGTCATTAGTGAGACTGCAATATAGAGGAACAGGTTAGTACCCAGGCTCCATACAATGCCGTGGGTGATCAGCTGCATGTCGCTGCCAAACAGCGAAGTAGGAGTTAGCCATTGGCTGTAGAAGAGCCCTTTTTCCAATATCTCGGTTGAAATCCAGCCATTACCTGCCAGGGTAGGAATTAGCAGCGTATAAACCCAAATCAGGAAGCCGCTTACCAGCCCACTCACGGCCCCGTAGAAGTTACCCCTGCGCCACATTACGCCGCCTATGAGCGCCGGTGCAAACTGGGCCACGGCTACAAATGACAGCAGACCAAAGGAGGTCAGACTGTAGTCCAGCGCGGTAAGCCTGTAGAACCCATAGGCAAGCAGTAACAATATAACAATGGTGACGCGACGAATATTCAGGAACAGGCTGCTCAGGTCTCGCTGCTGGTTAAGCTTTATCTGGAAAAGTTTAAAGATAAACGGAATTACAATCTCGTTGCAGACCATGGTGCTAAGGGTGACGGACGATACGATGACCATGGCCGTTGCCGCAGAGCCGCCGCCTAAAAAGGCTAAAACGGTTAACCACTTTTGGTCGGCCATAATCGGCAGATTCAGCACCAGCGTGTCGGCGTCGATGGTGCCTTCATCAAACGTGAGCCATCCAGCGCCAGCTATGGGAAGCACGAATATACTGGCAATAATCAGGTACAACGGCATCATTACCCGGGCGACCTGAAAGTCATAACGATGATAATTTTCTACCACTGTGACATGAAACTGCCGTGGCAAACAGATAATGGCACACATTGAAATAATGGTTTGAGCGATGAACTCACTACTGCTAAAACCACCAAGGCTGAACTTCTCAAGACCTGAAGATTGGTTTATACGGGTAAATATATCGTCAATACCATTGAACATGCTATAGCAGACAAATAGCCCTACAAAGACAAAGGCGACCATCTTAATTACCGACTCAAATGCGACAGCTTGCATCATGCCTTGGTGATGCTCGGTAGCATCTAAATGCCGGGTGCCAAATACAATGGTGAAGAGTGCCATTAACAGCGCAATCCACCAGGCCGTATCGTTGAATAGCGTGAGGCTGCCGGTGTCTTGGGCAACATCGCCGGTGGTTAAAATGCTAAACCCCATAGAGACGGCTTTTAGCTGCAATGCGATATAAGGAATGATACCGATGACAGCGATGGTGCTCACCAGCACCGCAATAAGCTGAGACTTACCATAGCGGGCGGCTATAAAGTCAGCGATGGAGGTGGTGTTTTGTTTTTTACTGATGCGAATAATGCGATCAATAACCGGGCCGAAAAAGAAAAATGTCAGCAGTGGTCCAAGGTAAATTGGCAGGTATCCAAGGCCTTCAGTCGATGCCCGCCCGACTGCGCCATAAAATGTCCAAGAGGTGAAATACACCGCCATAGACAGGCTGTAAATTTGCGGCCTGATAAAGCGGTTATTGTATAAGTACGAATGACGGTCACCATAATAGGCGATACCAAATAGCGCACTGATGTAGATAAACGAACAGGCGATGAGTATCCAGCCGTCAACCATCTTTCGCCTCTTGATTATGGAGTGTGAATATTACGTGCAAAAGGTTTCTAAAAACACGTTTATTGAGTATAGATCGTTATATTGCCCTTGTTGTACAGCATAACTCTCGTCGTGGATTATTCAATAGTCGCCGTTTATAAATCGTTGCCATTCTTGTAAGGTATTGAAATGTAAAGATAATAATTCGATAGGCTAAAGTCTTATTTCAACCCCACTGTTTGAAGCCTATCTTTGATATACCGCTACAAAAATAATAAGTGGATTAATCGTGGAGGAGTCATATGTCTAATAAAAAGCAAGCTGCCCAGGCTTACTGGAAAGAGAATCTCAAACTACTGCTGACATTGTTAGTCGTCTGGTTTGCGGTTTCATACGGGTGCGGAATTCTATTTGTAGATGCGTTGGATGCAATCAAAATCGGTGGTTTTCCATTAGGTTTCTGGTTTGCTCAACAGGGGTCTATCTATACCTTCGTTATCTTAATTTTTGTCTATACGGCTCGAATGAATACTCTCGATCGTAAATATGACGTGCATGAAGAATAGGAGGTAGACAGACAATGGATACCCAAACACTCATATATATATTTGTCGGCCTTACCTTTGCGCTCTACATTGGTATTGCTATCTGGTCGCGAGCCGGTTCAACCAGTGAATACTATGTCGCAGGCGGTGGCGTTCACCCGATAGCGAATGGCATGGCAACGGGCGCTGACTGGATGTCTGCGGCATCGTTTATCTCGATGGCGGGGATTATCTCTTTTATTGGACGTGATGGCGCTGTTTACCTGATGGGGTGGACCGGCGGTTATGTTCTGCTGGCGATGTGCCTTGCGCCTTATTTAAGAAAATTTGGTAAGTTTACCGTTCCAGAGTTTATTGGTGAGCGTTACTACTCTCAAGCGGCACGTGTCGTGGCCGTTGTTTGTGTTATTTTTATCTCGTTTACTTACGTTGCAGGCCAAATGCGAGGGGTGGGCATTGTATTCTCTCGCTATCTTGAAGTTGATATCAACGCAGGCGTTTTGATCGGTATGGCCATTGTATTTTTCTATGCGGTATTGGGTGGGATGAAAGGTATCACCTACACCCAGGTGGCGCAGTATTGTGTCATGATCTTCGCGTATATGATCCCTGCTATCTATATCTCCATGTTGATTACAGGTAACCCGATTCCACAGTTAGGCTTTGGTGGTACGCTCAGTGGCAGTGATACCTATTTGCTCGACAAGCTCAACGGGCTCTCACAGGAACTCGGTTTTTCTCAGTATACCGGGGGGAGTAAATCGACCGTTGACATGTTCTTTATCACCATGGCCTTGATGGTCGGTACGGCGGGGCTTCCTCATGTTATTGTGCGCTTTTTTACAGTGCCAAAAGTGAGTGATGCACGTAAGTCTGCTGGCTATGCTTTGCTCTTTATCGCGATTCTTTATACGACTGCCCCCGCTGTGGCTTCATTTGCCCGTGTTAACTTGCTGGAAACAGTGAGCGAAGCTGAGTACCAAGAGCTGCCAGACTGGTTTGAGAGTTGGGAGAACGCAGGTCTGCTTGCTTGGAAAGACAAGAATGCAGACGGCAAAATTCAGTATCAGGCGGGTAAGCCATTTGAAGGCAAGCCAGCGTTTGACAGTGAGGCAAGAGGTGCCAGTGAAGAACGTCTGGTGACCAATCAGGCAACAGATAATGGCAATGAGCTTTATGTTGATCGCGACATCATGGTTCTGGCGAACCCTGAAATTGCACAATTACCCGGCTGGGTGGTTGCGCTCATGGCTGCGGGTGGTTTGGCTGCGGCATTATCAACGGCTGCCGGGTTGCTATTGGTTATCTCAACATCCATTTCACATGATTTGTTGAAGAGTAACATTATGCCCAATATCGATGAGAAGAAGGAGCTACTGGCTGCTCGCCTTGCCGCTGCGGCTGCAATCTGTGTAGCGGGCTATTTTGGTATTAATCCACCGGGTTTTGTTGCCCAGGTTGTGGCCTTCGCATTTGGGTTGGCTGCCTCTTCATTCTTCCCGGCGATTCTCATGGGTATCTTCTATAAGAAGATGAACAAAGAGGGCGCAATAGCCGGCATGGTTTCTGGTCTGGTATTCACGTTCGCGTATATCATTTACTTTAAGTTCGTAAACCCCGCAGCTAATACGGCAGACAATTGGTTCTTTGGTATCTCGCCAGAAGGCATTGGCACATTGGGTATGCTACTGAACTTTGTTGTGGCTATTGCGGTATCAAAAGTAACGGCGCCACCACCAGAGCATATTCAGCATCTGGTAGAAGATATTCGTGTTCCTCGTGGTGCAGGAGCCCCAGTGGCAGACCACTAAGATTAAGGCCTCTTGTTGAGTTAATGTAACTCAAAACAAGACACCACTAGGCGCTTTAGGACACTAAAGCGCCTTTTTTGTGCATTCCAATACCTGCACTATGGTCAATTGACAGCCAAACAACGAAGTCAATACCGGTGTCATGTCTCTGTCATATTCAGGCGATAGCCTTTGAGAACTTAAAATGTTCTAAACTACTCAAAGGCTAATACTTATGAAATTTGCTTCACCTTCTACTCGCTTAATTCTTGCCGCGTCTCTATTCTCAGCGTTAATCGGCTGTGCATCGAATGAATCTATGCCATCAAATGCGGAGTCACAATCGAATGCCGTGGCTGAACCAAAAACGGTCGTGGCCGTTGATGCAAACAATGATGAGTTATATGAAGTTCATCATGATGGTCGAATCTACATTTTTGACGATTATACGCTCTACCAAAACTTTAATAAGCTAGGCCATACACCTTATATTTTGGCGCGTATCGGCGCAGGGCCAAAGGGTGAAACCATTAAATTTGGTTTGACCAGCAAAGATAAAAAGAAGCAGTCGGGTATCGCGAGCGTTGACTTGTACGATGGAAAGCTAGCACCGGCAGAAAATTTCTACGGCGAAATGCGTTCTGAAGGACGTATCTACGTCTTTAGCACACTCCAAGATATGAATGATGTTAGAAAAATCGGCGAAGCATCATACCGGTTTACTGATATTGGCGCAGGTCCAAAAGGCGAAACGGTTGTTTACGTTTTGAATAAAAGCAACAAGAAGAAAAAGCCTGTGGCACTGATGGAAGCCTTCAAAAAGCGTAATTCGCAAGGGTAGTTTGATTGCCAGATTGGTAGACTCTACATGTCTGGCAATGGGTATTCCGGCTCTTGCAGATCGTTAGTTAACTCAATTAATCGAACCGCCGTGGTATGTGATGGTACGTGATATGTATACGCGATGGTGTGGAGGGAGAGGCATCGTGAGGTGTCTCCGTATCCCGAGTAATTTACCAATCAGATTCAGCACCGTAGCTGTTTATATTTTTTCTTTTGCATGCTCTAAGTTACAGGCGCTTCAAGAATGTTTCGCCATCAACTACGCTACCTTCTGCTAAGTCTTCTTTTGCAGACTCAAAGCAATGTTTAATGTAATCAGCTTTCATCGCTTCAAGTTCTTCGTAGTCTTTAATGGACATCACAACGACAGCATCTTTACTTCTTTGTCGCCACACACTTTGCCGATGTTTTTGTACGAGGGTGCCCTGCGCCCGATTCTATTGTGTCCCTTTTTTGTTTATAGCTGTAAGTTTTTTGATCAATTCGGACTTAAGATAATTTAGATAAACGCGTTAAGAAATTTATCTGCTACGTGCTGTTTTTAGCCGCTAGAGCATCAATTATCACGTTAGACAAATACACAGTTGTATTATTCTCCATCAAGTACTAAGGTGACAATGTGTTTAGATGTCTAAAGGTTGTGTTTCGTGGAAAAACAAAACGATAAGTATAGTATTGAGAATACTGACTACTCAGTTGGTCAGGATAATATTCAGAAGTGGGGGTTTGATGTTCACAATCCGGTATTCGGAATCAGCGCAGGGTTGATTCTGACTTTTCTAGTGGCAACACTGGTTGTGGATTCGGCGACGGCTAAAGCAGCACTGGATGGACTCAAGTGGGACATAATTGCGACCTTTGATGCATTGTTTATGTGGTCAGGCAATATTTTTGTTATTTTTTGCCTTGCCTTGATTGTATTGCCTTTTGGCAAAATTCGTATTGGCGGTAAAGATGCCAAACCAGAGCATTCGACTATTTCGTGGTTGGCGATGCTGTTTGCCGCCGGTATGGGAATAGGGTTAATGTTTTGGAGTGTGGCAGAACCTGTTGCCTATTTGACGGGCTGGTATAAAACCCCGCTAGGCGTTGAAGCCAATACCCCGGAAGCAGCACGTATGGCCATGGGGGCGACGATGTATCACTGGGGTTTACACCCTTGGGCGATATACTGTGTTGTTGCATTGTCACTGTCATTTTTCGCGTATAACAAAGGGTTGCCTCTGTCGATCCGGTCTGCCTTTTACCCTATTTTAGGTGATCGTACCTGGGGCTGGCCTGGCCACATTATTGATATTCTTGCGGTGCTGGCTACCTTGTTTGGTCTGGCCACGTCTTTGGGGTTAGGGGCGCAGCAAGCTGCAGCAGGTATTAATCATATCTTTGGGGTAGACGGTGGCACAGGATTGCAGATTGCGGTCATCGTCGGGGTTACCGCGCTTGCGGTCTTATCCGTTGTTCGTGGGCTTGAAGGCGGCGTCAAGCTGCTCAGTAATATTAATATGATCATTGCTTTCGTTTTGTTGGTTGTGGTAGCTATGATTGGGTTTGCCGTGGCTGTTGGTAATCTTCCGACGACTATCGGTTCGTATATCGAAAATATTATTCCTTTGAGTAATCCTCATGGCCGAGAAGATGAGGCCTGGTTTCAAGGCTGGACTGTATTCTATTGGGCTTGGTGGATCTCTTGGTCTCCTTTCGTCGGTATGTTTATCGCTCGTATTTCATCGGGGCGAACGGTTAGAGAGTTTATTATCGCTGTCCTATTGGTGCCTACCTTGATTACGGCTGTTTGGATGTCTATCTATGGTGGTATCGCTATTGATCAGGTGGTTAATGGTATTGGTGCTCTCGGCACTGATGGTTTAACAAAAGTTCCGCTGGCTATGTTCCAGATGTTTGATCAAATGCCGATGAGCACGGTGTTATCTGTCATCGCCATTATTCTGGTGTTGGTGTTTTTTATCACGTCGTCAGATTCTGGTTCGTTGGTTATCGACAGTATTACCGCTGGTGGGAAAATTGATGCACCTGTTCCACAGCGTGTTTTCTGGGCTACGCTGGAAGGCGCAATTGCAGCTGCACTGTTATGGATCGGTGGAACTGAGGCCATTCAGGCGTTGCAGGCGGGGGCGATATCGACCGGATTGCCCTTTACGATAGTGTTACTGTTAATGTGCGTTAGTCTGCTAATGGGCTTCCGAACTGAAAGGCAGTAATGCGCAAAGAGTACCTTCGTTAACAAAAACGCCCGGCATGTCGCTGGGCTTTTTTATGCCCGGCTGCTAATACCATAGCTCTTTTACTGGAGTATCTGGGGTAAAAAAATGGGCAACCTGAGCTTGGAATAACTCGGCGGTGGCGAGAGCGTCTGTTAATGCATGGTGAGCCTGATATTGTGGCAAGCCATAACGAGTGCGGCAATCTCCCAGCCGCAGTGAGCCAAGAGGTTTGCCGAGCACTCGGTCTATTAGACGTTGGTTTTTAACCAGAATGCGTTGTTCCAGGTCCATCGTGTCGATAACAGGAAATGCAATAGACTCTCCGAGGCGCCTTAATAGTGCTCGGGCTAAAAACTCCCTCTCAATAAATCGGTAGTGAACGACCACTAGCTTACTCGCCAATAACTTAAGTATCTCTTCCAAAATAAGCTCAAGATCAGGTGCGGTATTGATATCTGAATGGGTTATTCCATGGATAACAACCGACGACTCCTGCAGTTTGTTTGCCGGTTTGACCAGCCAATGCCGGGACTCGCGACAGAATATTCTTTGCAGAGAAAAAGGGACAACGCCAATGCTGACGATCTCGTCTTCTTCAACGCTCAGGCCTGTTGTCTCAAAATCCATAGCAACCATGGGGGTATTGGCTATGATGGTCTCGGGTGTTGCGACCCCTGCCTGATAAAAGCGCTGTAGTCGTTCATCCTTGCTGATAACGGCCTGGTGATCATAGTAATCGGGCCAGCTAGAATTGATATTGTCTAAGTGCGCGCTGCTAACAGGCTGTTCAAAATTGGATGCTTTCATTTCAATGGCGACTTAGCGTGGTAGCGAAACTTCAAGAAGCTTTGTGCGGTATTGATTACCTGAAACGCCTCTTTCAGATTCCGTCGTTCAAACGAGGTGAGTTCGTCAGGTTGAACATTATTGCTGACGGGCTGCTCCTGTTCAATTTGGTTTGCCTGATTTTTAATCCTGATCATGGATAGGTATTCCAGTGCATCGCGTAAGTCACTGACTTTGCCTTCAGGTAAAATATTAGAGGCTTCTATATCGTCAAGGCGGGCAAAAGAGTTGATTGAGCGGGACCCGACCGCCAACGCGTGCACACGGATTACATCGGTCAGTGGTGCCGTCCCTCGTCGTTTTAGGTTAATTGTTTTTTTGTGCTGTCCATCTTGCTCCAGCACAAAACTTTTGAAAAAACCAAGTGGTGGGGTGCGGTTGAGTGCATTTCTTGCCAGACTGATAAGAAAACGCGGGTGTTTTTTGGTTCTATCAGTGATAAGCCGAAGTAGCTCCTTTGTCCACTTTGTTTCGCCCCAAACTGCGTCCAAGTCGAAAAAGATACTGCTATTTAGCAAAGCTTGTGGGTTCGCTTCTTCAATCCAGCGACCAAATTGCTCTTTCCATGCGTTGAGGGGGAGTCGCCATTGAGCGTTGCTGGCCATAATGCCACCATCACAATACGTATAACCACAAGCCGCTAATCCGTCACAAACGAAATTTGCGAGCGCCTCAAAATAGTCACCGTGCAACTTGGGGTCGTAGCTATCGTGAAGAATTAGTGCATTATCCTGATCGGTATAGATGAGCTGTTCGTCGCGAGCCATTGAGCCCAGTGCCATAAAGCAGTATGGAATAGGCGGGGGGCCGAGTTTTTCTTCTGCTAGCTCAAGTAACCTTTGTTTGAAGCTGCGGCCAATGACTGCCATTGCACTGCCAATCATCTGTGAGTTTGCATCTTCTTTCACCATGCGTACAAATACTCCCGGCAGCTGCTGGGAAAGGTGTACCAGTGCTTCTACATCGGGTTGAATAAAGATGCTACGGACGAACAGTATGCTGCTCTGGGACTCATGGCGCACAATATCGGATAGTACCAATACGCCAACTATCGTGTTGTGTTTCAGTATGGGAAGGTGATGAACATTGTGACGCAGCATGGTTAACATTGCTTCAAAGACATAGGCTTCATCATCAAGGGTAATCAAATCTGTAGACATGATTTCGGCCACAGGGGTTTGCAAGTCTAACCCCGTGGCTAGTACTCTAATGCGCAAATCTCTATCGGTGATGATGCCTGCGAGTCCATCTGTTTCGCCTTGTGAGCCGTCCTCTGGATCGGTTTTATTCTGTGCTTCAACAACCAGTAGTGAAGAGACGTGCTCTTCAGTCATTATTTTTGCGGCTTGAAGAATACTGGTTTCTCCTGAGACGGTTATGACGTCTCGAACCAGTAGAGATTTAACTTTGACGGTTGTCAGATCGTTGTTGTCACTTTGCTCCGAGACCGCACGGCGTAATGAGGCGTTGTCCTCTGACTCGAAAAAGTCAGAGAAGGTTTCATAGCGATCACAGTAGTCAAAAAACAGATCCGCTGGAATACAATACACCAGCGTGTCTTCAATGGCTTTTACCGGAAACCGCACTCGCCGGTTCATCAGTAGCCCCATTTGGCCAAAAATACCCCCCATATCCAGGCGGTTGTATAGCTCGCCGTTTCGGCGATAGGTCTCTACAGCGCCACTGCGGACAATATAGAGGTCGTGAATGGCTTCGGCATAATGAAGTATGTCGCTACCCGCTCGGTAATAGGCAACCTCTATCTGTTTCGATAATGCATTGATAGCGGCTTCTTCCAAGCTATCAAAGGGGGCATAGTTTGCGATAAAACCTGCGATTTCCAGCTGCTCTGCTTGCATTGTCATTGTGGGCTCGGCGTTATAGAGGTTGTGTTTGAGTGTGAGGGTGTGCGCACAGTATTGCTTGCATTGGTAGTTATGCTAAACAGTCACTATTTTTGCTGCGCCATTTTAATCTTCAGCACACTAAATGGTATATGCTCCAGGCATGAATAGCCAACTACAGTGCTATAGCTTTTGGTTGAATGGTGCCAGCTTAATTGCTGTGGCATCATTACTGCTCATCGATTGGAGACGCTTTCCCTGTTTCATTAAATTATAGCGTTACAAATAGAATTTAAGGCAAAGCAATGGATGTTTGATACAAATGTCCGGTAATCAGTCGAGGTGTTTAAGGAGAGGGCGTTTAAGGTGAGGGTGTTTAATGTGGGATTGTTCAATGTGGATTTGAAAATATGATGTCTGAATTAGCTACCTCATCTGCCAGCATGGCGTCGAGCATCACGGCTTTTCTGGATTTTTTTGGTATCGCTGTGTTTGCTATCTCAGGAGCCCTGACGGCAGGCCATAAAAAGCTCGACATTTTTGGTGTTATGGTGGTTGCGCTTATTACCTGCCTGGGAGGAGGAACGTTGAGAGACCTGATCCTTGATGCGCACCCTGTTGTATGGATTGAAAATACCAACTACCTTTTTGTTGGTATATTGGCAGCGTTTGCTACGTTTGTGGTGGTTCGCTTATATAAAATGCCCATGCGTATGTTAGAAGTCTGTGACGCAATCGGGTTGGCCTTTTTTACCATTGCCGGAATGCAAAAGGCTCAGGCGTTGGGATATAGCCCCGAAATAGCGCTATTGATGGGGCTTATGACAGGAGTCGCAGGAGGAATCCTAAGAGATATTGTCTGCAATGAAATTCCTCTAATTTTTCACAAAGAGATCTATGCCACTGCAGCTATTGCAGGGGGCATACAATTTTTAGTTTTTCAAACTATCGGCTTTGATGCTGAAGTGTCAATGGTTGTTGGCATGGTTACGATACTGGCACTTCGATTAACGGGCATCTTTATGGGCCTGTCAATGCCTGCATTTTTGTTCAGTGATGACCGGCAGGACGATTGACATCTGTTTGTAATATGGCAGAGTTACCCTTATCCCTATTTTTTAAATCACCGTAGTCAGATATGCTATATGCCCATTGAAACCACGTCTAAGGGGCGTGTTGGGGACGTGTTACGTACCTTCACCAAGCTGGGGTTTACATCATTTGGTGGCCCGGTTGCACACATTGCCTACTTTCATAAAGAGCTTGTGGAACGTAAGCGCTGGGTCAGCGAGGATCAGTTCAGCCAGCTATTGGCTATTTGCCAGTTTCTTCCAGGGCCTGCCAGCAGTCAATTAGGGTTTGCGTTAGGTTTATTGCGCGCTGGCTGGTTAGGTGCGATTGCCGCTTTTGTAGCGTTCACACTGCCTTCTTCACTGTTATTGCTGGCGTTTGCATCTGCACTCAGTCTGCTGTCTGGCCCTGTCGGGCAAGCAGCTATTCATGGATTAAAGCTGGTGGCATTTGCTGTCGTGGCGGATGCTGTATTGGGTATGTCGAAAAAGTTATGCCCGGATACACTTCGACGGGGTATTGCTTTATTTTCGGCTTCGGCACTACTGCTTGTTAGTTCCGCCTGGTCTCAAATTTTTGTGGTATTGGGCGGTGCCGCTATAGGTGTTTTGTTTTGCCGAGAATCCGCAGGAAGCACGAGTTATAAAATTAAAGTAGGTTATAGCCGAAGAGTGGGGGTGATTATCTTTTCGATCTTCTTATGCCTGCTTTTTCTACTGTCATTCGCACC
The DNA here is from genome assembly GCF_023650515.1 of Alkalimarinus coralli. Classification (NCBI taxonomy): domain Bacteria; kingdom Pseudomonadati; phylum Pseudomonadota; class Gammaproteobacteria; order Alteromonadales; family Alteromonadaceae; genus Alkalimarinus; species Alkalimarinus coralli. The sequence goes on along the minus strand of NZ_CP096016.1, from coordinate 2,547,873 downwards.
CACAGAAGCAGGTATTTTTTCTTTAGCTGGCGCGTTTTATCAAGCGGGTGCGCTTGTATTTGGGGGAGGACACGTGGTTTTGCCCCTGCTCGAAGATGCGGTGGTCAATACAGGGTGGATAACAAAAGAAAACTTCCTCGCTGGATACGGCGCAGCACAGGCAATTCCAGGCCCTATGTTTGCGTTTTCTTCTTACCTGGGCGCTATTGTGCCGACCGGTTATAACAGTGGTTTAGGTGCTACGATTGCCTTACTGTTTATGTTTTTACCGGGGTTCTTGTTAGTGGCGGCAGTCTTGCCTATATGGCAGCGAATCTCAGATAACCCTGCTGCATTGAATGCTATTGCGGGGGTTAACGCGGCTGTAGTGGGGCTGCTAGGGGCGGCGTTGTATGACCCTATATTTATTTCAGGTGTAATGTCGAGCTTCGATTTGGCGGTTTGTATTATTGCTTTTGGAATGTTAGCGGTGTGGTGTTTATCACCGTTGTACGTTGTCATCTGGTGTGTTGCGGCATCAACTATGCCGTTGCTAATTCTTTAAAGACGTTGGTTCGTGTTAAAAAAGTTCTATTGAGCTATCGCTATTGGTAGAGCTAAGCGCTCCATTTTCAATGAGCGTTTCATATCTGAATACCCTGTTTCGCCCATTCTCTTTGGCGTAGTAGAGAGCCTTATCCGCTTGTTCGATGACATGAGGAGGGAAGTCTTCAACCCCGAGTTTTGAGTAACCAATACTGATCGTTATTTTGCCCACCCGGGGGAACTGAAACTCCTCAATTTCTTTGCGAAAACGCTCCATTACCATCGCTGCGTCTTGAGCAGATATGGGCTCAAGCACAATAACAAACTCCTCACCACCAAAGCGGAAAGGTAAATCTGAGTGCCTAAAATTTTCTTTAATTTTCCGAGATAACATCAGCAGTACTTCGTCACCATAGACATGACCATAGGTATCATTAACCTGTTTAAAGTGGTCAATATCAATCAAGGCCAACCATGCGCTCTTATCATGCGAAATTGGCTTTCGTCTTTTGAGTGACTGTTTTTCTTTTGATCTTCGTATTTGTTCATTTCTTTGTACATCGAGTAAACGCCCGATACGTTTATTAAATGATTTTCGATTGAGCAAGTCGGTTAGCTCGTCCCTTTCACTTTCATTGATAACTCTGAGGTGGTTGGCGTAGATTTGTATCATTCCCTCGATAATCTCTCGGTGAGAGTTGAGGTCGATGGCGCTGGTCAAACTAATACAGCCTTCGACTTTATTATTCACTTTGATGGGTAAAATAAAGTGCCATTGTTTATCGCTAAGAGGGGCGAGAACGGGAAAATTAGCCGTTACACAGCCGAGTATTGCGACCGAGATATCAGAGTCTTTGAGAAAGCCGCAGGTATGAATATTGTTATTGGGAGAAAAAACGATCTGGAGCGTATTTGCGATAGTTTTACGCTCTTTGTCGAAATAAAAGTGAATGAGCTCTATCTTTTCTGTCGGCACTAAATCGGCCACTATTTCCACGAGGCAATTGTCGAGCGCTTCCAGATCATTGTGGCTGGTAAGCTTGATTACGGAATTTAATACTTGGTGGTGCAAGGATAATCCTCTGTAAATTCGCATATCGGGGAGAGCAGTAACTTGAATTATAGCCGCGAATGGTAGAAGAGTTGAGTAATACTTGAAGGCAGTGAGTGAAATTAGCTGATTTGTTCAAAACGATGGGCTGAACGGTTTTTAATAACATTGCCTGGTGCAAATATCTCGCCGTTCATCGCCAGGTAGACGCCTTGCTGCAAGGTTCTTAGCGCACCCAATGCAAAACCAATATTAAAAACAGCATCGGTGTCTTTGAATCGTGCTGGTTTCATTGCTCCGGTCAGGACAATGGTTTTATCGGATATGCCTTCCAACGCCTGCGCTGTTTGCGCCATGGTATCGGTTCCATGGGTGACGAGCACAAGCTTTTGTTCTAGCGTATTGATAATATCGCGCACTTTACTCCGATCTTCGTCTGTCATGTCCAGGCTATCTTTTTTCATGACGGGAATGACCTGATAATCGAAGTTAACGTTAAAGGTATGCAGTAACTCATGAATAGGGCTTTCGGTAATCTGATACTCGCTTAACGCATCAAAATAATCTTTGTCGATAGTACCACCCACCGTCAAAATTGCGATAGCCATGATGATTGCCTCTGATATATAACATCGTTAAAGCATAGTTGATAATTCAATAACCGTTAACGCTTCATCACACGCAACCGTTTATAACCTTTAATCTTTTCAGCTAGCTGGGCGAGCGTATCGATGGCTTGTTTTTCAGCCTCTCTAAGCAGTATCAGCATTATTTCGGCTGTTGCCAATGCATCCGCAGAGGCGTTGTGGCGGTTACTGACATTGAGACCGAAGTGCTCAACCCAGTCATCTAACCCTGCTTGCTGCATTGATCGGCCGAGGTTTATTGAAGGGAACAAGGCCGCAGCAATGTCGGCAACATCAAAAAAAACATGCTTGAGCGGTAGCCCCAGGTCACGTTTTAGTGCCCGTGAAAGCATGCCTTGATCAAAGGGGGAGTGGTAAGCGAGAAAAACGGATTGGCCAGAAAACTGCAAAAACTCTGCTAGTACTTTGTCGGCAGGCTCTCCATTTGCCACCTGTTCAGGTGATATACCATGAACAAGCACCGTGTCATCGACGGTATTGAGCTCTCTGAACAGGGTTCGCTCAAACAATTGTGCTAACTGTATTTCGTTGTTTTCAATCACAACGGCGCCAATGGCAATGATCTGATCTTTGTGAATGTTAAGACCTGTTGTTTCAAGATCCATTACCACAAAACGAGTCTCCCTAAGGGGCGTAAAGTCTATCGGCTGTTTGGGAGGGATGTTCTCTGGCTTTAGCTTTGGGTGCGGCCCTCTTTTTAGGCGGGGCAACCATTTTAGGCGGGGCAACCATTTAAAACTCAGGAACCGCCCGCCAGAGCGTTTTTTGTCATCATAATTTGTCTCATAGGGCATAAGTCACTTCCAACTTATGTTGCAAGCGTTTTGCCTGCCTAAATGACTCTCTCAGTATACGCTGGTCGAGTTGATTGAGCTGAGAGGGGGATATTCTATTGGTCAGTGCTTTACCTGTGCGCGATAACTCCTGGTGGTTTCGCATTCTTAGGAGTTGTATCAGACCGTAGGACTCAATCCAGGCATTGGCATCTTTACTGTCCATCGTGCCACACTTAACCAGAGCGTGAATTCGGTCAATGGTATTTGACTCGACAATGCCCTGCCCAAGAGAAAGAATACGGGCTGCATCCACAAAGGGGGTTAGCCCTTGAGTTTTTAAATCAATCGTATTTTTTTCGCCGCCCTTTGCGTATATAAAACCTTTAAACATGTTCAGCGGGGGGCGGTGATGAAGCGCGCAGGCGGCCATCATTTTTTGAAATAGGGTATTTTTTTGAATTGCGCTAACAACCCGTTTATACATCTCTTTGGCAGCTTTTTCGTCACCCCAGATGGGGCGCATATCAAGGAATATACTTGAGTTAAGTAGATTTTCTGGCGTGTTGGTGCTGATAAAGCGGTAATACCAGTCTTCCCACTCATTTGCACTACGGCAGAGGTCAGGGTTGCTGGCCATAATGTTGCCTTTACACCATGTGAAACCACACTCATCGAGCCGCGTATTGATCTCTTTTGCAAGAGGCAGGAGAAGACTACGAGCATCTTCATCGGTCATGCCGGGGGGCGCTTGAAAGAGTATTCCGTTATCCTGATCGGTGACCAATGTTTGTTCTTTGCGTCCTTCGCTGCCGAATACCAGCCAGGTAAATGGAATACCGGGGTCTCCAAAGGTTTTTACAGTGAGTTCTATCACTCGTACTACGGTATAGTCGTTCAGCAGTGTAATAATGTGGTTAAGCTGCTGAGATGCCGCGCCGTATGCGATCATGGTATCAATCAGTTTGGTAATGTCTTTGCGAATGCTAAGCAGTGTCACCATGCTAGGAGCACTGGCAATGGCTCTCGCTAAATGAACAAGATCAACACGTTGCAACGAAAACAGGTCTCGCTCCGAAACTACTCCGGTGAGCTTTTTATCTTCATCTATAACGCAGACATGAGCAAAATGGTGCTTTGCCATTAATAATGCTGCTTCAAAGGCGGACGCTGAATAAGGGAGTGACTTCGGGTTATGGGTCATCACACTGGAGATTGGGGCATCAAAATCACAGGGGCCTTCTGCTATCACGCGCCTGACATCTCGCAGGGTGAATATCCCTTTCGGCTGGCGACTGTCATCCGTGATGATAATACTCCCTACGTTCTTGCTGTGCATAACCGCAATGGCTTTCTGTATTGGCAGGTCTGGCGTACATACTATAGGGTTGCGAATGGCCAGTTCAGCTATGGGTTGGTCAAGAGAGTGCTGATTGCCAAGCGTTTCTACGGCTTTCGACTGTATTTTTCTGTTTACCTGATCGAGTAGACTGCTGACCCCGCGCAAACAGAAATCTCTGAAAACTGCACTTTGAGTGAAGATATTAACAAAGTGGTTGCGTGATATTTTTAAGCAAAATGTATCACCCGATGCGCGGTGCACGGTTCGGGTTGCCCGTTCTCCAACCAGTGCAGCGATAGGGAAGCATTCACCGGGAGAAATTTCAAATGTTGTATTTGAAGGAGGGGTTGATTCTGCATCTGTCGACTGATTGATGTTACCTGAGGTGTTTTGTGTGGATGATTGGTCAGGGACAGCTCTATTGTCTGGTATGCCGTTACCGGGTATAGCGGATGTGGTGCCATTTACCAGAGACCTGTTTTTAATAGATTTACGCTCACCGCGCACGTTTCCCTGTTTTACGATGTAAAAATGATCAACGATTCCAAGTTCGGGGCTCAGGATGATATCGCCATCTGCGTAGAATGTGAGTACCGCGTGTTCAAGCAATGACGCGGTGTGGGCGGACTCCATCTGACTAAAAGGCGGATATTGGCCCAAAAACGCCATCAAAGCGCGTATGTTTTGTTGTACGGCAGACTTTCCGGTTTCTTCCTGGTTCATATTGCCTCTTGCTCGCCAAGTGCTGTTAGATGGACGTATATGAAGTAGTGGCTTCCAAGCGTTCCGTTGCTTTATTAGTTTAGTTTAGAGTGGGGTACTTTGATCTAATACCTAGGTCTAATAGAGACCCTTACACGACTATTGCGCTCACAAATACGGCGTTAAAAAGGACTCAAAATGGTCATTTATTACATATAAACTGCGCCTTTTCATCATTTTTTGCCTTGTCTTTGCTTCGCTCATAACGTCGTGGAAAGGTATCTGGTAACGGATAACTATTTGGAGAAAATCGAAGAAAATGATAACTTTCTCTCAACAGGCGATTAGATTAAATACTGACACAATTGAAGATAGCGATGGCTGACAAAGACTCTGATCTGTTCTTTGAAGAAATGGGCGACGTAAAGCCTTTGAAGAGCAAAGATAAAGCAAACTTGACGGTGCAGCAAGAGATTACCCCTGGCCATATAGTTAGAAGGGCTTCAGCGGTGACGGAAAAGGTTGTTGATGATAACCACCTGACATCAACTGATCACATTGAAATGCTCTCCTCCAATGATGTGCTTGAATACAAACAGGCGGGCATACAGCACGGTGTGTATAAAAAACTGAGAATGGGGCGATATCCGGTAGAAGCCCGATTAGATTTACACCGAATGACAGTCGAAGAGGCGAGAAAAGAGGTCTTTCGGTTTATCCGTGACTGCATGAAATATGACCTTCGTACCGTGATTATTCTGCATGGGAAAGGAGATCGAAACCCTGACAAAAAAGCCTTGCTAAAGAGTCATCTGGCAAAATGGCTGCCGGATATGGATGATGTCATGGCGTTTCACTCAGCGCAGAAGCATCACGGCGGGACGGGGGCGGTTTATGTGCTGCTAAGAAAAAGTGAGAATGACCGTCAAGCCAATAGAGAGCGCCACGGCTTGCGTTAGCAGTAGCTAAATTGAGTTCTGTTAATAAGCGTTTACGCTATGGATAGGTTCTGAGGCAGTCATTAATAAAATAGTAAAAACCTCGATAGTCTTCTCGAAAGTGTGAAATATCCATTAACAGGCTATCTCGTGTCGCGAAGTAGATCGCCCTCTGCCCATGGTGATCAATCACTTCGCTGGCCTGGGTCAGATATATTCCAAATTGATCCAGTCGCCTGACTAGCTTAGGTTCCATCGCTAAAAAAACGATACTCAGCTGACTTTGAATGAACAGCGATAGCGCGGCCAGATAAAGCCCTACCGTGATAAATGGGAACCTTCTTTGTTGGTCGCTAACTTCTGTTGAGAGGTCGTTAATAACGCCTCTTGGAGTGAGCTGCTCGCCATGCCGTTGTCTAAATGCCTTAGGTACCACCATCCGTGATATTTCACAGTAGCAGCCGTAGGGTAGGGTGTCCGGGTTTATCAGATTACGATAAAACGCCTTGCTATAATTGCGCTCAAATGGGAGTAACATTCCCCGTTTGTGTGAAGGGGGGATGATCAGCCTGATGCTGCCAGCAGCTTGTTGGGTTGCTTGCAGAGAAAGCAAACACTGCAACGAAAACCGATCATACTCATCACGTTCTCGTAGCTTGTGATGGTAGATATCGTAACCAAACTCTTCGCAGTAGGTTTGGTAACGCATTTTATAGATTTCATCGTACTGATCGGGAGTGCATACCTGCTGCAACAAAAAATAGTCGGCAAACAGCTGTGCCAGGGCTGGCGAACTGCTTTGCTGCCTTGAAAGAGGGGCACGGTCCATAGTTGTTTTTCTCCCGCCCTCAATATGCCTAATATTACGGATAAAAGTGGATTACAATCGAAGGTAACTACTTTCAGTCTAGTGCGTGATTAAGCAATATACAAAGTAGATGCGAATCTTTTTCATCTTCCCAAAAAGAGCATTTTTGTTCTTATTAGCGAACCGTCATGAATAACTAAATAGTTTAATCTCATCATCTGTAACTTGACTCTCCATTTAGCTTAATGGTCATGCGATATGCCCGGTACTAGTTTAATCTCATCATCTGTAACTTGACTCTCCATCTAGCTTAATTGTCATGCGATATGCCCGATACAGGGCGATATTCTGAAGCAAAGAGGTGAGTCTTACCTATGCAAGAGATTGTTACACTTCCCTTGTATTGGATGAAGTGTGAGAATGAACTATGTTTAACAGACGATGAGTGAATAAGAAATAAAAAGGTTGTGTTAATGAGCAAATTAACTATTTATGACGGCCAGGATTTATCGACCCCGGCGCTTATAACGGACGATAGCGCTGAAATTGCTGATATTCTCAATGATAAAGGCGTTAGGTTTGAACACTGGCCTGCTCAAAAACTGTTTGCAAATGCAGAGCAGGATGCGATTTTGGCAGCCTATGACAACGATATCTCAAGGTTGAAAAGAGAGTGCGGTTATACGACCGTTGATGTTGTAAAGCTAACACCTGATAACCTCCAAAAAGATCTGTTTCGGAAAAAATTTCTATCAGAACATATTCACATTGAAGATGAAGTCAGGTTTTTCGTGGAAGGCCAAGGGCTATTTTTTCTCAATATCGAGAACAAAATATATGTAGTGCTTTGCCAGAAAAATGATTTGATCAGCATTCCGAATGGCATCACACACTGGTTTGATATGGGACCTGCTCCATCGTTTACCTGCATTCGATTATTTACCAACCCTAAAGGGTGGGTTGCCGAGTTTACCGGAAGTGATCTTGCCAACAGGGTACCAGGGTGGGAGCAATTGATGATTTGAGTTGTTGATTATTAAAGAAAAGTGGCACAAATTTGTCTCGGAATGACGCGGCAATAAAGACTCTTTTATTAGAGATCTTATGAAAATCATGACTCAAAATTTGCGAGAAAGGTCAAAGGCAGAGTAATTGATGTGGTAATCGGTTAAATAGTTTGGTAACCTGCCGCCATTGTTTGACTCGAAAGGAATTCGAGAAAGCGGCTTACGCTTAACGTAAGTTGCTTGTTAAATTGCGAAAGCAGCACACACAATTAACCCACATGGATGTAGGTAGCAAAACATGGAATTGTTATTCCGGGTTGAGTCTGTTCAATCCGAAGAAACCCCGCATAGCGACACCCATAGTCTGGGCAGTTCGAATCAAGCTCCCTCCCAAGGGTATTATTTTTCATTTTCTCCTTTAGGTGGGCTTATTGGCAGGTCTGCAGAATGTGACTGGGTATTGGCCGATCCCGACCGTCGCCTTTCAGGCAAACATGCCGCAATCTCATTCGAAAATCAGCAATTTTTTATTACCGACTTAAGTACTAATGGGCTGTTTGTGAACAGTAGTCGCAGCCCTCTCGGGAAGGGTAATAGTCATCTTATTCAACCTGGTGATCAGCTGACAATGGGGCCATACACTATCTCAGCTAATGTTCGAGAGGCCACAGAGAATATAGCTGAAACAGGTTTGTCAGGGGAAGACCTGGCAAACGCAGATATGTCTGCTGAAACGTTACCCGAAAACGGCGTTGAGAATGCAGGTGTTAATGCGCTTCATGGTGATGAGCAGACTGCTAGAACGCTGGACAGTATTCTCTCGCACGATGATCGCTCAATATCAACCCGTCGTGATCTTGAGCCAGACGAAATATCATTAGTTGAGCATGAGCACCTGATACATGCTAACCAACTCGGTCTTGATGATATTATTGAACTGCCCACTCCGCTTAAGGATAAGACTGAGAACCCGATAAAATCCTCTGGTTGTCGCAACTCGTCCCGAGAACATAGCCAGCCTTCAAGCTCGCTTAACACCACCCGTGAAGCACCGAATACAGCGCCTCCGATTAGCCGTGATAGCGGTACTTCAACGACAGAAGACAAGGAGGCTGATCACCTTGCCGTTATGGCGTTCCTAAGAGGGGCTGGTTTAGATGAAGGTTTACTTTCACGTTCTGATATTAACCAGCTCATGTTTAACTTTGGTGGATTGCTGAAGTGCTACACAGGTGAGCTTATGAAGCTAATGGGTGAGCGAAGTAGCTACAAAAACCAGTGTCGGCTGGATATGACACTAATCGCACCAGAACATAATAACCCTTTGAAATACTGTGTTAATGAAGCCCAGGCATTAAGAGAAATCGTTATATCTCCTCAGCCTGAGAACCTTTCCGGAGGGCGTGCCGTAGAGTCGGCTATGGCAGATATACGGGATCATTACTGGCGAGTAGAAAAAGCATATCAGGGAACACTATCTTCACTCGTTGAGTATCTCGGCGTCTCAAGTAACAACGGGGAAACTCCACCGGCGATAATACACAAGTCGAAATCTGCTTCTGGTCTATCCGCCAGACCTTGGCAGTACCGGAAGCAAATAAAAGCACTCAAGCATAAAACAACGTTGCTGAAAGACCCCGACTACTACTCTGATGAGTTCTTCTCCCCACGCTTTTCTTACTATTACCAAAACCCCGATAGAGCAACCTCTGAAGCTGAAAAGCAGGATGGGTAATGAGTTTAAGGTTATTAATTAACGGAATAGAGAGCTGTTTAAGATGGAGAGCCACGTGTTTAAGTATTTAGTATCGCTGCTGTTGATTAGTGTATTGACTGGGTGTGCGAGTTGGGTTGAGTCTGACATTACCAAGCTGGATATACGCTTTACAGCGTCTGGCGACCTAAACCCTGATATTTCTGGAAGACCCTCTCCGCTGGTGGTTCGTATGTATGAATTGAAGGCCCCTTCTATATTCGAAAATGCTGATTTTTATAGTCTATACGACTATGGCAATGAGACATTGGGGCCGGACTTTGTTGCAATGGAAGAGTTGACGCTTAAGCCTGGCGAACAGTTAGATATGAAGCTCGCGCTTCAAGAAGGGACTAATTATATCGCTATTTTAGGTGCTTACCGCGATATGAATAAAGCGAATTGGCGGCGAGTGTTTCCAGTTTCTGTTAAGAATAAAAACAAAAAGAATATTGTGTTTGCCGGCAGCAGTATCGATGTGCTCGAGTAATGTTTGAAGTGGGTCAAAATGAAGGGGTAAGCTCTTCCAGTTTGTTGGCTGGTTAAGATCTTGCTTGCAGTATCCCCTGAAGGGGCAGGTTAATTGGAATTAGGGATTTCGCCATGGATAAGGTGATATGGAGTGAGGGAATGTTTCTTCGCCCTCAGCATTTTCAGCAATTTGAGCGTTTTATAGAGTATCAGGCTGTTTCTCGCCAACGGTACTTAACGCCATATTTCTGGGGGGTGACCAAGCTGGAACTTGACGCTTCGTTACTCTTGCTTGGCAAAATTGCTGTTGCCTCTGCAGAAGGGGTTTTCCCTGATGGCAGTATGTTTAGCGTGAGTTATGACCCTGAGTTTCCTTTGGCGGTTCAGCTTCATAAAGGGCAAGAAGAGCAAGTCGTATATATTGCCATTCCTCCACAGATTAAAGGCGCTGTTGATAGCGATGATTCAGCGTTAAGTCGTGGCGTGCGATATCGCCAGGAACAAACAGATATCAGGGACAGCCATGGCGTTAATAACGAACGGGTTTATCCCATCTCTACAGGCGTGCTAAATGCGACCCTGGTAACCGAAGACCACCTGGAAGATCAACTGATATCGCTGCCTATTGCCCGAGTTTCCTCGATTAATGATGACGGCTCGCTGGTGCTCGACCCTCTATTCGGTGTACCCACATTAGATATATCAATTAATAGAACCTGCACTACAGGTGTTGCAGATTTGATCTTGCTAATGAAGGACAAAGCAAAACAACTGGCTGCCTCGATTGAAAGTGGTGTCGGTAATGGCGCGGGAACCGTTGTAGACTTGCTGATGCTGAAGTCTTTGAATTGTTGGGTTGCCGAGCTTAGTATTCTGATCAAGCAAAACCCACTTCACCCTTACGAATTATTTAAACACCTATCTGCATTTATTGCCGAAGTCAGTACCTTTACCCGAACCGATAGAATTGCAGAAATTGATTGCAACTATAATCACATAGAATCTGCCCAGCAGTTACTCAAGCTAGTTGAAAGTGCGCGTGTGCTGGTCTCAACCGCATCAAAAAGCAAGGCGACTTCTTTGCCGATACAACGCAGAAAGTTTGGTATCAGTATTGTTGGTCTGCCCACAGAGTCGATGGTTGATGACGACTTTATCCTGGCAATTAAAGCGGACTTATCCTCAGAGCATATTCGTAAGCTCGTCGGCAATAAGCTAAAAGTAGGTAGTATCGATAACATTAAAGACTTGGTGAACTTGCAGCTACCAGGTTGTACTAAAGAGCGGCTACCTGTGACTCCTCGCCAAATTCCTTACCATACTGGAATGACCTATTTCCGGTTGTTACCTGACGAAGATATGAAGGCGAGCATTAAGCGTTCTAGTGGCATTGGGATACACATATCAGGTGATGTACCAGGGTTGGAGTTTGAGCTCTGGGTTGTCTCTTCGGACTAGTCAGGAATCGTGCTTAATAATGTGCTGCTACGGCAGTTTTGGCCTTTAATGCCCCCCAAATCATGTATCAGTATCCAAGGAATGAGACTGAAGAGTGTACAAGATGGAAACTATAGATAGAGCGGTCGGTGACGGCGGTTTAACTCATAATGCAAGAAGCAATCGCATATCTCCAATCGCAGGGCGAGACAGCGGTGCAACGCTGGAGATTTTATCGGAGAAAACGATTGTTGATGTTGATTATGATAGCCGGAATCAACCGCAGGACGCTTTGGCACCTTCCCAGATAATGCCTCTGTCAGACGGTAGCCCTCTGTCTGACGATAGTCCTCTGTTGCCAGATGAAAAAACGATTGTAATAAGCGGGGTGAGAAACAGTGATTTTGGCCACTCTCAACAAGAAGGTGAGACGCTAGTCTCTGGGTTAAGCCACGATGCGTGTGAACCCTTCCAGGCTTCGGCTAAACACATGAGCAGAGGGGAGGCGCAACCAGAAAACTATGCAAGAGCAGAGTCAGGTAGCAACGGGAATCTTCAGCATCATTCGGATATTCAACGCAGGATTGTTAACGAAAACTTGCTGGTGAGTAGTGCGATGCCTTTAATTCATGATGCTATGGGGCTGTGTTCTCTAGATGACTCAGCTGACATGCACGATGTGCGCGCTAGACTCATTTCAGCTATTGGTCGTTTTCAGAATCAGGCAGAACAATGCGTGAGTGACCAACGACATGTAATAGCTGCGCGCTATCTGTTGTGCTCATTTATTGATGAAATTGTTGCGACAACACCTTGGGGGCTTTCCCATCGCTGGGGGGCGGAGAGTCTATTGAGTTATTTCCATAACGAGACTTATGGTGGCGATGGATTTTTCACCCTTCTTGAACGCGCCAAACAGCAGCCACAACAGTACCTGGATTTGTTAGAGCTTATGTACGTATGTCTATCGTTGGGGTTTTCTGGGCGTTACCGTGTTGATCGAGACGGAAAAACCAAACTTGAAGCCATGCGAGAGGAGATGATGACGATTATCTCTAAATATCAGGCACCAGAAAATAGAGGCTTAGTCGTCGGTGAAGTTACCGTTCAAAAGCCTCAAAAGAAAGCTCTGTGGTGGCTGGTATTGGTAACTACCTTGACAGTGTTGGTAGGGAATAGTGTGGGATATCTGATGTTCTCGAATCAGATCGACGTGCGTATGGATAGCGTGTCTGATTACGTGTTGAGCAGCATAAAGTCAAAGAATTAAGCACCACTGTTATCAAGGTATCCCTATTTAATGGTAACAGTATCGCGGAACAACTAGGAACGTATTAGTTGGCGGATCAAATGGAATTGAGCGCATGAACTGGAAAAACAATCGTTTTTTTACTAGAAAACGAGCAGATAAATTAGCCAAAAACGACAATAGCCGCGAGACCTCATCAAAGGTATATCAGTCGCTTTTCAGGCAACAGCTTATCGATGTAAGCAATGCATTGGGTGAACGTAAAGTAGAGCGTCTGGCCAGAAAGCTGTTTTATAAAAAAACGGTATACCTGGTATTAGAATCTCCGCACGCGAGTTTAACAGAGTTAAGCGGCAATTCACTTGCAAACATCTCTTACCGGGGAAAAGGCTCGGTAACCCCTTCTAGCGGCAGTCTTAAAACCGCATACGATCAGGAAAACGGTTATATCTTGCCCTCTTGGCATGTTGATGCATCATCGCTATTGATGAAAATTCATTTTGAAGATGAAGTATTTTCTTCTGGCCACTCGTTTGAAGATCTTATCCCTCCTTTGGTTGCAAAGTTGAAACCTGGTAACGCAGGCCGCTATTTAGGCGGCTTACTCATTTATGTTCATCGGCATGACTTGCTGTCTGAATCCACGCCCGCCTGGTTGAATAAAATGGCGTCGTTTGTTGCGCAAGTTGCGTCAAAGACTCACGAAAATATTCCTGTTTACCTTGTTCTTGAAGGAATGGGGGTTTCTGACCAAGTGGCAAGTAGTAATGACCATGCCAGCTTATTGGCGACGCCTGTGGGGATGTTTCGAGACCATAAAACGGTGTTGTCTGACAATTTTAGTCAGTGGTATTCCCAGGCAAAAGTAGAATTAACTAAAAGATTGTTGAGAAAGACGCTTAAAGATGTTCAGTATGTTCACAATGTTGAGGCCCGTAAACGAGCTTTTTCCGAGTTAAAGGCGATTGAGCAAAGCTTGAACCAGCTCAAACGCGTATCAGAGCATTTGAATCACCAATGGAATTTTTCTGAACAACATACCGTACCCTGGATTCGGGCTGCTTTTGTTGCCCCCCAAGGTGCTGGTGCCATGAGTCGGCTGGCGATGGATTCTAATAGTGGGAAAGGGTTTGGCTCTCATCACTGGTGGCAGCGGTTTAGCCATATTCTGATTAAAGATCGAGGGTGTGGCAGCAGCGAATCGAATACACAGGTGGCGCGTAAAACGGCTCTGGCTTGCTCAGCTGCGGTGATGCTGTTTGGTGCGCTCTGGGGAGGGCTAATGTGGCGAGACTATGCCAAGGCAGAGCAGGCTGTTAGCCAGTTTAGCGAGCAACGACTGCGGGTGACTCCTGATGGCAATACGCTACTTGAAGGCCATTCTCAGGGGCTGTCTTCTACCGTTGATGGGCGCTCAGGGTTTGAGCAGGTGCTGGCAGAGTTGACAGGTGTTGAGCTACACCATAATCAGTTAAATGAGGCATCTGAGAATGTTCATTGGCCATCGCTATTCACCTTTGATGCACTGCATCGGCAGCAGGATATTCTGGTAGATATATCAGAAAACATCGTGAACCAGCAGTTTGGACAAATGCTGAACACGGAGTTGTTAACCGTATTAAAGAGCAGTAATGACTTTGAGACATTGTACCCTGCTTTAAAAAGCTACCTGCTATTTCATCAAGACCGAGAGAAACGCGCAGAATACCTTATGTGGTGGTTTGGTCGTCGTTGGCACGAAGTCTACCAATACTCTCCTGACCGCAGGCAGAAACTTGCCCGACATTTGTCTGCCTTTCTAAATGGTCAGGAGATAGACGCGCAAATTGATCATGAAGCCGTTTCGGTTGCCAGAGCTAAAATGCTAGCAACCCCTTTAGCCAAACGTATGTACTTTGAGATAAAACAATTGGCTAATAGCCAGCAACCCTCAGCCAGTGGGCTAAAAGAAATTATTGGTTACCGTCAGGCAGGTGTGTTTAATAACGCGTCTGAGGCCGTACCGACTTTTTATACCTTGCTGGGATATCAGACGTTGTTTTTACCTAAAGTGAGCCAGGTGGTAGAGAAAGCAAATGCTGATGAGTGGGTGTTGGCAGAGCCATCAGGAGAGAGTGTCGAAAATACCAAGAGTGACATAGATCTGCTGGAGAGCGCGATTTATGACCTTTATATCGCTGACTATATGGCCGAATGGGAGCAATTTCTTAGTCAGTTAGCTATTTCAAAAACAAACTCTTTTGGCCAATTAAGCACTCTGATAAAAAATGCCTCAGGCAATGAGGGGGCTATCCGTCGGGTTCTCAACTATGTCTACGACAATACAGGGTCTTATCAAGCGCTTGCTGCGGTTGACGTTAAAGGCGTTGTTGAGCGTGTTGAAAGTGCAGCTCCAGCAAGTACCTTAGCGCCAACGCACCGGGTCAGGAATGGGTTAAAAGGTGCAGCAGGGTATCTATCATCTAAGAATTCTTTACCAGTTCACCCGATGAGCCGGGTGTCACGGCACTTTGAACGACTTAATTCGGTTATCAACAACAGTGAAAACAAGTCGTCCGCAATAGATGAAGTTGATAAGCAAATGCTTCAGTTGGAAGAGTATCTAGCCGACTTTGATAGCTCAACGAATCAGATGAGCAATCTCTCTTCAGTATTTGATGCGACGGTTAAAAGAGCAAAAGGGTCTAGAAAGGATGCGATTTCTCAACTGAAAAGAACATCAAAACTGCTGCCCGAGCCCTTAAATAAGTGGGTTGGTTCTGTTTCTACCCAAGCCTGGGGGCAGATGGTTGCTCATACGAAACGTTATATTCAGGATGCATATCAGAATGAGGTGTATGTCTTTTATCGCGACAACCTAAACCAAAAATACCCTTTCCATACGCTCTCTAAAAATGACACTGATGTGGACCAGTTTTCAGAATTCTTTAAGCCCGAAGGCTACGAGCAGAGCTTCCTGAACCATTATATTAAACCGTTCATTAGAACGGGTAAGAAACGTTGGAGCGAAAGAACGGTAGACGGGCTGTCTATTGGGCTTAAAAGGGGTTACCTCTCACAGTTACAGCGCGCAGACAAAATTCGCAATGCGCTGTTTAATAAGCGACACGAGCTACATGCAGAGCTGCAACTACAACCCATTTATCTTGATGCAAACATAAGCCGGTTTGAGCTCAACCTAATGGGGGAGCGTTTGAGCTATCGCCACGGCCCCCAGAAAACATCAAAAATATCATGGCCTGCCTCGTTGAACGAAGATGATATATCAATGAGGTTCGAAGACTATAACGGAAATCTGGTAACCGATGACATTTCGGGCGAATGGTCACTTTTTCGTATGATCGAACAGTACGGAAAAGAGGCAGAGCCTAACCAACATCGTTTTCGCATGAGCTTTGAGGTTAATGGACAGCGTGCTGTATATAAAATATCAGGACGCACTCTAACCCCTGATTTGTTGGGCGAACTAAGTAAGTATCGAATTCCGTCTACGCCCCTAAGTTGATCGAATACATGTTAGTGGACTTAAGTTGGTTTAGTTTATGAGCAACGCAAAGAGTGCAAACAGGATGATTTGGAATAGTAGTGACTATAGTCATCCTGGACATAGCAGAAAAATAAACGAAGATGCTGTTTTTAGTGATCCCAGATCCGGCACTTGGTGTGTGGCTGATGGTATGGGAGGTCATGAGCAAGGAGGTCTGGCTAGCTTGCTGCTGGTGGAGACGATCGCTGATGCACCGATATATGGCTCTCTTGAACAAAGGGTAAAAGAGATTCAACAGCGTATATTAAGACTTAATCAGGCCTTATATGCCAAGGGGCGGGATGTCATTTCCGATCATAATGGCAAGAGGCAAATAATTGGCTGTACCTTTGTCATCCTCATTAGTGATGGCTTATACAGCACATGTCTTTGGGCTGGCGACAGTCGGCTATATTTGCTGAGAGAAGATAACTTATACCAAATCACGGATGATCATACTGTTGTCAATGACTTGCTAGCCAGGGGCGTTATTTCAAAGAGCGACTCTGAAAATCACCCTCAGTCGCACATCGTAACGAGGGCATTGGGGGCGGCAGAGCATGTTGAGTTTGAGAAAAAAACATTTGCAGCCCGTGAAGGTGATCGTTATTTGTTGTGCAGTGATGGGCTATACAATGAACTGGACTCAAACGACATATCAGAAGCGTTATCTATTGAGGGAAGTAGTAACAGTTGCAGAGTGCTCATTGAAAAAGTGCTTCAGACTGATGCAACGGATAATTTAACGGGTTGCGTTATTAACGCATCTTATGCACCTGAATACTAACACTACAAGTTATATCTGTTAGCAACTTGTTAGTTCAAGATTAACCAAGCTAAGAGTAAAGGATTAAACGGGGTTGCATCATGCAGGAAGCCAGACAACAGTCAAACGATAACGTATCTGGAATACAATCTGGTTACCCGGCAGCCGCCATTCAAGCCGGTTCCATATTGAGCAATAGATTTTTGCTTGAAGAGCTGTTAGGTGAGGGGGGCATGGGATCTGTCTATAAGGCGCTGGATTTAAGAAGGGAGGAAGTTCAAGACCCAAACCCTTATGTTGCGATTAAGTTATTAAATGAGAAGGTGCGGCAAGTCACTGGGGCGGGCATTGCGCTTCAGCGCGAAGCGGTCATCGCTCAAAGGCTTCAGCATAGCGGCATTGCAGCAGTCTATGATTACAACCGGGATGAATCCCATGCGTATATTGTGATGGAGCTTATTGAAGGGTATACACTGGATCAGATTATTATTTCTGAATACCCGGATGGCTTACCGGTAGCAAAATCATTTAGGCTTATTAGCCTGCTGATAGATGCCATTACATTTGCTCACCGGCAAGGTGTTGTTCACGCAGACATTAAGCCGTCGAATATTAAAGTACTCCCTGGTGGAGGGGTTAAGGTGATGGACTTTGGCTTGGCCAGGGTAATGAGCCTGATGAACATGAACCTCGACTCGGGAGGTTCGGACGTTGACTCCCAATGGCGCCACCGCTCTCTTTGTGATGCCATTACGCCCTCCTATGCAACCAATGCACGACTACAAGGTCGTCAGCCAGTAAGAATAGATGATGCTTATGCATTAGCTTGTGTCATATACCTTGTACTAACCGGGCGGCATCCTTATCAGCGAATGACTGCCGAAAAAGCACTCAAGCAAGGGATTAAACCCTTGCGCCCTGTTCAGTTAAGCAAGAAACAGTGGCGCATCCTGCAGCGAGCATTGGATCCGAACATAGCGGCAGAAAGTGAAATTATGAAAGAGCTTTCTTTAGCTTTTTGTCAGGTGAGCAGAAAGCGAATACGGCACCGGCGTAAAGCTTCCGCAGTTGCGGCCTTTGCTCTTTTATGTGCATCAGTGGTTCCTGCCAGTCAATGGCTTAGCGATGATTTACCCGTCTGGAAAATTCGTTATTCTGATAGTGAAAACCGTGCTCAGCAAATAATGAGTTATATGACTGATGACTCTGCTTCAAGGTTGCAGGCGCTAGAGACAATTCTGCTACCCAAACTAATTCTAGAATGGCGAAGACTGTGGTCAGCACCTCCCAATCTGATGGACGAGCCTTTGGAAGAGCAGAAGCGGACAGCCACAGCACTGTTGCAGAGTCTTGAGGTTGCAGATAATTTGACCCCTTATTTATCCAGCAATCTGGCGTTCGTAAAGGCCAGAAACCAACTGATAAAATTCCAGGCAGATTATAGTGTCAGGGCGCTCATCGGCTACGAATCCCGATTGGTAACTTACTTGACCGCTCTACAACCTAACTCAACGCTGGATTTTATTGCGTTGTATAACAGCGCTATGTTGCTTAAGTTGGTTACTGGAGACCCGAGCATTATTGAGGAAGATACCAGGCTTAGCTCACTGCTTTACCATGAGATGGCTGATGATTGGCGTGCGGGAAGGTATTTTCCATTGGGCGAAAAACTGCAACTTGCGAAGTCACTATTTCCAAATAAAGGTGAGTGGGGTGCCGCAGAAAACATGCTAAGCGCCAGGCTATCCAGCGGAGAAACCCCAAACTTTGGAAATGACAAAGAACCGCTGTTTTCTGATTCGGTTTCAGTCAGTAAGGTTGATATTTCTTTGGTGCACCAACCTATGCTGGCTTATTTACTAAAAAAAATAAAAGCTGCATCCGCCAATCAGTTAGATATAAACCCTGTTTATCGAGACATTTTGACAGATCAGCATGCCAGATACGTTTCACTCGGAGGTAATGAGTATGAATGGGAACGGTTGGTCGCTCAATCTGACCTTGACTACGCTCGCGAACTGTCAAAGTGGAAACGCGATGAAGAGGCGTATCAGGTAGTTGAGGAAATATTATCAGCCCGGTTGAGACTATAAAGTCTATGAAGCAACACTAATATCAATACCTGCTTAATATAAAACCAGCGCATAGTAATTTAATGCCTAATTTACATTGGGGCATGACGGATTGAACAGGCACTTTAAGTGCTTGTTTAATAAATGAAGATAGGGATTTATCTTCGCACTAACGAGCCACGATGTGGCTAAACGATAATTTTTAAAGAAAGGAAGCAGTATGCCAACTCCAGCGTATATGACCATTAAGGGAGAAAAACAGGGTTTTATTACTGAAGGAAACTTCACCGAGCCATCGGTTGGGAATATCTTTCAGGAAGGCCATGAAAATGAGATCTTAGTTGAGGCATTTCAACATGATGTTGTTCTGCCGCGGGATCCTCAAAGCGGCCAACCCACAGGCCAGAGAGTGCATCAGCCGCTTGTCATCACTAAGGTGTTTGATAAGTCATCTCCACTGCTATTTCAGGCATTAACCAGTGGTGAGCGTCTACCTGAATGTGAAATTAAGTGGTACAGAACCTCTTCTACAGGGCTTCAAGAGCACTATTTCACTATTAAGTTAGAAGATGCGATCTTGGTTGATATCAAATCGCACATGCCGAACTGCCAAGACCCTTCGCAGGCACATTTTACGCACCTGGAAGACGTGTCTTTCACCTACCGTAAAATAACCTGGACTCACGAAGTTTCAAATACGTCTTCATTTGATGACTGGCGTTCATTGAAAGTGTGATCTGTTGATTACCAGGGCACGATTATCGTGCCCTTTTTCAATTACGTACGATATAAATGCTTGGCTGTGAGTTAAATTTGGTAAAATACGCTATGGAGAAATGCGGTAAGGTATTACGTGCAATAATCTCGGCAGGAGGCTGGTTGTGAAAACCCGTGTAACGGTTCGAGGGCAGGACTACGATATTTATTCTCCTGGGTATGATTTAACACAGGCCGGTAAGTTTATAAGTTTTGCTGATAATACATACCAAATAGCCCTATTTGCAGAAGCGTTGGTTAACTATAATCCCGCTGAAGCCAACCAATTGTCGCACTGTTTTCATAGGCGCGACCAAATAGCAGATATTCAAAAGCAATTGGAATGCGGTCAACTTATCGTCATACAGCCTGGAGATAACGAAAGTAAACGGCCTGGTGAAGCAGGGTATAGTTGGTTAAAAGCCCCTAGCGATTACCATCAAACCTTGTCTCGAAGCAATCCATCATTTGCCGATAGTCGAATGAGCGCAGCGGCAGCTCTAAAAACTCACCCCCCCGTATTTTCTAAACCACAATACAAAGACTCAACAGAAACTAAAGAGCGACTAAACCATAAACTGGTTATAGAAGTTGCAGGCCGTGACTTATCAAATAAACAGTCTATCGTCTTGAATAAATGTAAAGAAGGTACCTCTCAGCGGCAATACTCAGTCAATGATCATAAATATTCACATCGCAGTCTGGTGACATTTAATAATCTAACGCAATGTAACCGTTCATTTGGTGTGGCCATTGCAATGGCTGGAGAGCCTTCGCCAATGGTGTTGCCACTGAATAAGCATGCGTTACCTTGCAAAGGCACCATCGCAAAAAAAGAGTGGGATAACATACTGATTCCTATAAAACCAATGCGGTATTTCTCAACACAAAGTGATAAAAATAACGCGGGTCTATTAAGGGGTGGCTGGCTGTATGTGTTTTGGCAGGGGCGTTTATGGCGAGAGCTAGAGGTAAAAGAAAATAGTGCATTACGAGATGTGCGGGTGGAATGGTATCGAAGCCAGTACGGATTTGGCTTTCATAAATCAGATGAAGCGCGTGAGGCAGAAGGACATTGGTTAACGAATATATGGGTGCCCTACAAACTGGATAATGATTACCAGCTCAAGCGAAAAGGCGTTCGAGTCGCGTTTAGTGAAACCCAGTGGTCATGGGGAAAGATCAAGGAGATAGAGTCAAATACCGATCAACTTTTAAGCAAAACAGCGTCTGTTGATGCGGTTGAACAGTACTCAAAAACTCAATCGTTTGAATTACTAGACGGTGATATGAGTTCAATTAACACTATATTACACACAGTAAAAAGCACAGACCAAAGCATCGTTGATGAAGAACGAAAACAGAAAATACCTGTCATTTTTCTGAATGCAGCAGCCAATACACTTAACTTTTTATTCGAGCTAGACCCGTTTGATAGTGATGATCGTGATGACTTAATAACTCTCCAAACAGCCGACAAAAGTTGGCGTCAGACTATTCAGGTGCAAGATGCCCGAATGCATAAACCAAACTGGGCAATACTTGAGTACAGTGGCATGCCAAAAGCCAGTTTGCTCAGTATGATTCAAGACCCTAATGATGGGGAACCGGCCTTTTATCTGTTTCAGAACTTAACCTACCAACAGGTTATAGAGTTGACTGAAAGTGCCAACACCCACCCGGAAGATGATTACTTAGACGACGCTCAAGCGAACGACAGATAAGGATACTATAAATGTTAAGACGAGCCAGCCAGCAGGGATTACTTCTAAGCGTATTACTCATGCTGCTCAATTTAAGTGGTTGTTTTGAAGACCGTTCTGAGTCCAGCAGTTCGCAAGCACAAGACGGTTCATCAGAAGAACAACCGTTTGTTATTAAGCCAGAAATATACGGCGACCCTGATATTTTTGATGGGCCTCGCATTCAGTTTGCGATGAAGGCGCCGGGCGAAAATAGGCGGACTATTTGGTCGATTAAAACTGATGGAACAGATTTAAGGCAGGCTGTAAATAATCAACGATTAAGAGGAGAGACAGACGCGGTTTTTAATCATCCTCCAGTACGATCTCCAGATAATCGTTACATTGCCATTTCAATGATGACTAGTGAAGGGTTAGAAAAACAGCTCATAGATTTGAAAAGCAATACCAAAATCACCTTTGCCAAAGGGGGCGGTATTCCATTATTTCAATGGACAAGTGATAGCAAGGAAGTTTTTTTTCACATGGACCAAAACCTATGGCGTTACCATGTTGACCGAAAAACGATGACAAAGGAGGTTAAAATTGGCTATCAAGGCACCTATTACCTACGGGACAAAGATCAGTTTTTTGTGGTGCAGGAGGATGGCTTTGAATGGTTTGATCGACAAGGTGAGTCGATCAGAAAAGTAGTTCTAAATACGAAGTGGGGGTTGAGAAAGTGGCATCAACTGTCACTGAGTGGAAGAAGGTTCCTATATACTCAATCTCGCGATGAGTACTGGTATATAGTTGATACTGAGGCTCCATATAAGATTATCTATAAGCGCAACGACGGAGTTTATGATGCATCTACCTTCTCAAAAACGGGAGAGTTCTTATTCGTTAGAAGTTGGGGTGGAATTGCACGCTTGAATATTGATACTGGCGAAACGATAAAGATATACGATTCAGTGAGAGGGTTGGGTGGAACGGCCTTTTACACCTTAATAAATACGGATTCGTAATAAGGAGTATTACATGGATTGTAATGCAAAATTAGGTCAAGTTTATTTGGTAAACGTTAAGAACAGGCAATTCAAAACGATGGTTGTTAATGCCTCATTAAAGTTTTTTTTACTACTCTTTCTCGTTCTTTTGGCGGGCTGTAATGAAAGCGGTTCTGAATCCAACAGTGCGCAAGTACAAGACGAAGTTTCAGAAGAAAAGCCTTTTGTTATTAAGCCAGAAATATACGGAGACCCTTATATTTTTGATGGACCTCGTATTCAGTTTGCGATGTCTGCACCCGGTGAAAAACGAGACACTATTTGGTCGATTAAAACCGATGGAACAGATTTAAGGCAGGCTGTAAATAATCAACGATTAAGAGGAGAGACAGACGCGGTTTTTAATCATCCTCCAGTACGATCTCCAGATAATCGTTACATTGCCATTTCAATGATGACTAGTGAAGGGTTAGAAAAACAGCTCATAGATTTGAAAAGCAATACCAAAATCACCTTTGCCAAAGGGGGCGGTATTCCATTATTTCAATGGACAAGTGATAGCAAGGAAGTTTTTTTTCACATGGACCAAAACCTATGGCGTTACCATGTTGACCGAAAAACGATGACAAAGGAGGTTAAAATTGGCTATCAAGGCACCTATTACCTACGGGACAAAGATCAGTTTTTTGTGGTGCAGAAAGATGGCTTTGAATGGTTTGATCGACAAGGTGAGTCGATAAAAAAGGTAGTGTTGAATACGAAGTGGGGGCTAAAAGAGTGGCACCAGTTATCAGCAGACGGGGAGTTGTTTGTTTACAACCAAAAGCGAGGTATAAAGTCGTACGTTATAAAGACAGCTTACCCATCAGATATTATTTTGGATACGAAATTCAGGGGGGATTTAGGTTCATTTTCAAAGAATGGTAAACAAATATATTTTCGCCATGGAGGGTTTATTGCGACGTTGGATGTTCCAACGGGTGAGCCGAGTAAGCTATACAGCTCTCCTGATGGGTTTGGGTCTATTTCTGAAATAACGTTATTCAATTATTAATATAGGCTATTTATATGGAATGTAATGCAGAATTAGGTCAAGTCTATTTGGTAAACGTTAAGAACAGGCAATTCAAAACGATGGTTGTTAATGCCTCATTTAAGTTTTTTTTACTACTCTTTCTCGTGCTTTTGGCGGGCTGTAATGAAAGCGGTTCTGAATTCAACAGTTCGCAAGCACAAGACGGTTCATCAGAAGAACAACCGTTTGTTATTAAGCCAGAAATATACGGCGACCCTGATATTTTTGATGGGCCTCGTATTCAGTTTGCGATGTCAGCACCCGGTGAGAATCGAGACACTATTTGGTCAATAAAAACCGATGGAACAGATTTAAGGCAGGCGGTTGATTATGAGTTGTTATATGGCGATGGCAGCGGAGGCTTTATTCACCCACCGGTAAGGTCGCCGGATAACCGATATATAGTGTTGTCCGTTGCACGAGGGGTGGAGTTTATTGAAAAACAGCTAATAGACTTGAAAACCAATACCAAAATTACGTTTGCAGAAGGGGGCGGGATTCCGTTATTTCAATGGAATGCAGACAGTAATGAAATATTTTTTCATATGGATAAAAACCTTTGGCGTTATCATGTTGAGCAGAAGACGATGACAAAGGAAGTTAAAATTGGTTATCAGGGGACGTACTATCTACGCGATAAAGATCAGTTTTTTGTGGTGCAGAAAGATGGTTTTGAACTGTTTGATCGAAAGGGCAAATCGATCAGAAAAGTAGTTCTAAATACGAAATGGGGGCTAAAAGAGTGGCACCAGTTATCAGCAGATGGGGAGTTGTTTGTTTACAACCAAAAGCGAGGTATAAAGTCGTACGTTATAAAGACAGCTTACCCATCAGATATTATTTTGGATACGAAACTAAGGGGGGATTTAGGTTCATTTTCAAAGAATGGTAAACAAATATATTTTCGCCATGGAGGGTTTATTGCGACGTTGGATGTTCCAACGGGTGAGCCGAGTAAGCTATACAGCTCTCCTGATGGGTTTGGGTCTATTTCAGGGGTATCGTTAATTAACTATTAAGATAGGCTATTTACATGGAATGTAATGCAGAGTTAGGCCAAGTTTATTTGGCGTCTAGCTATTTGAGCGATAGTGAAACAAAAAACTGGGTAGATGTTATACCTAATGCATCTATCGCAATTAAAGGGGGATTGTGTACTCGCGATAAAAATGATTTTCAACCAATTAGAACTGATCAGTATGGAAGGTTGGCCTGGTCTAAAGCAGACTTGGGTTCTGGTAAATTAATTAGAGCCCTTTCTTTAGAGCAAGAAATAGTAATTCCACCTGCAGATATACTCTCTTATGTGAATACATTGTACGGCGAGTCTTGGGCTGATGCATTGGCAGAACTCTTAAAAAATTATAAAGGGGGGGTGTTAAAAACAAAAAGGGAGCGTATTTCATTTGATCGTATTAGGCCCCCGGTAAAAAAATACTCAGCTATTGAGGCAAGCCGTAAGCAGGAACAGTTATATTCAGACTGGTATCATAAGTTAGAAGGTGCTGATATATCTGGTTTCGTTATTCCAAAATTCAGGGCTGTTTTTTTTATATTCTCATCAGCAAGTTTTTTAAACGCAACGGTTCAATTTTACCCTTGGGGCGGAGATCCTCTTAATCCAAAGCGGGTAACTGTAAGGAAAGTTGAAGGAACAGACAAGTACATCGCTTCATTTATCGGTGCAGATGACTTACTTAAACGTTCGGCCCTCTACCATATAAGAGTTAACCTTAAAGCAGAGGAGTTAAATAATCATTGGCAAGGTAAGCTAGTGAGTGAAGAAGCAGGCTTTGACGATTATTATTATGAGCTATCAAAACCCTTCCACTTCAACATAACCAACCCATTAGGTGAGTTCGAAATAGTCAACTGTGAGCCCGTAACGGTTGAAGAGTTGATGATCACTCAATTCCCTAAACAGTTTTCACACCTGCTTGAAGCCGCAAAAAAACTCAACTCGCAAGAGCCACACTCAGTTTTGGCCGAAAATGAAAATGAAAAGAAACAGCCGACAGACGGGTTAATCCCTTATGCTCAGCAGTTAGATGCAGCGCGTAACTACACCCACCTGGCAACAGGAGCAATGCTATCTCCTGAGGGCCTCAAAACTGGCACTGCAATTGCCCAAGTTATAGACCGCCTTTCAAGTGAGTATCAAAGTGATGAAATTAAAGCGCTGGCCGAGATGTCTTTCGGCGGTGCCAGCACCTGGTATGCCTGGAAAGAGGTTCGAGAGTCGCTCACAGAAGCAGCTTCACGCGCTAATATTGCCGTACCGCTTTCTCAGCTAATCAAAGAAAACTGGTTTTCATTAAGCGCCTATCAAAACTTGTCTGAGACGATTGATGATTTTGAAAACACGCTGGCCTACCGAATTAATGGTAGTGCCAACCTCATTAAGCTAATCGACAAGTTTGCAACGCCATTTGATATTGCCCATTCAGGCTATGGGCTTTTGAGTAACGGAATGAGTTATCAGCAGCTCAATGAGGATGCTGACATGACGGCTGAAAAACTGGATGACTTGTTTCAGCAGTTCCATGAAAAAATCGGGCGTCATGAATTGAATGATGAGGCGCAAGCACCTCAAACAACAGAGATTAAGTTATTATTTGACCTTAACAAGTCAAACATCAAACACAAATATCATTCAGCGCTAACAGCCTTCACAGAACGTTTAAAAGAAGATGAAACATTGAGTGTGGCTTTGCAGGGCTATACCGATAGCATAGGTACTGATGAGTTTAATTATTACCTCTCTAAAGACCGTGCGAGAGCGGTTCGTGATTATTTGATCGAGCAGGGTGTAGAGGGTAAGCGGCTATTTATAGTGGCTAACGGTGAAGCAGACCCGGTGGCCTCGAATCAGACTGACGAGGGGCGCGCAGAGAATCGTCGTGTTGAGGCGATGATACAGCAAGGGGAAGCGTTAGCGTCTTACTCGTATTGTCGCGAGGCGGTTGGCAATATTGAGCGTTTACGCAACCTGTCTAACGACATGCTAATCCAACAAAGTGAACGTATTGATCAAGGCTTAAACAGCTTAATTGATATGGCATTGGGGGTTGCGACCTGTGTGCCTGCTACATCGCTCGCTGCACTCGTATTGATAGCGGGAAAAGAAAGTGCTTCACTCCTATCCAGCGCCTCAGACGTGCTTGATCAGCAATTGGGCTCTCGCTATCTGAAGCAATTTAAAGATAGTAAGGGGCTGGTTAAAAACCTGGAAGCACACTCCCTGGTTAATCAGCAGTTGATTCGTGATATTCCTTTTACGTCCGCCCCGTCAACGAGTCGTGCGGTGCCACAAGCGCTAACGGCATTAAACCAACCGGATACGCCTGCTCACTATTTACACTTGCAGTATCGAATACGCTCTGAAGCACTGACGGGGTTAATGTTAATTATTACCCGTGCACTGGTTTCGGCGAACTATCCTGACTCAGGTGACAAGCGCCTGGATGAGCTAAAGGGAATTGACTGGGACAATGATGCTGACTCAGCTAAGGGGAGGGAGATTCTATTTAAGTTGAAGCTCAAAAAGTACCGTGTTGAAGAGTACGTTCAGAAGATGATCCTTAATGATCAATGGACATTCCCGTTGAAACCGATTGCACCTATGACGATAGACAGCTATTGGGTATATGAAACAAACCCGTATCGACTCAGGGATGGAGAAGACCCCGATGGAGATTCCTTTTTAGAAAAGGCCGGTAGGCTAATGGATGAGGTATTGTCTGGGGTAGGTGAGGTGCTTGATGATGCAAACATTGTAAATATTGCGCGCCATGGATCAGATGAACTTGTAAGAGATATCAGCCATTTTTACTCACAACTAAATGTTGATTTGCCGGGGCACACTCGGGCAGATTTCCACCGATGCTTCCCTGTTCATCATTTAGCCTCGTCAGATATCAGTCAATTCTGCCAAGTGTTCAAAACGGAATACCCTGAGCTAGGTACTCAATACCTATTGCATACCAATATTCATTATAAAAATAGTAATACCGGCCCGCAGAATGAATGGCGTCCTATTGCTGAGCGCTTTGTTGATGACCCTTACTCAAACTATGTGAGTGAAAAGCCGCTAAGTCCATCCCAGCCACTGCGTATATTGGTGGTATTAAAAGAAGAGTATGCTGAAGCTGTTTACCCCATTCGCTTGCAGTTATGCCGACAAGATACTGTGCCGGATGTTAAAGGGCCTGTTTATACGGATATCACCCGGGAGCTGAAGGCTGAGGAATTGCTGGCTGATGAGCAGCAATTTGTCGGTAAACGGGGTTGTATATTCTATCCATTCTACAAGCTTGGGAAGTCAACCCTATTTGGAGCAAAACCCTTGGGAAGCTTCATCGGACTAAATGTTATGAGTGCTGACCGCTACTATCAGTGGGGTAACCTGGACATGGATATTGCCTTCAATGTATGCGTCGGTAAACAAGATGAGCTAGAGTGCCCCGTTCGGTTTTCGGTGTCTGATGGAGATAAAGGTTGTGAGTGGGAAGAGGGCGCGACAGGGCACTCAAAATACTGGACTCAACAATCTGAAGATGTGGATTATCGCGAGTCATTTCGTATTCAAGTAGATAAAAAACGCCCTCACGAGTCGTTAATGATCGACAAAAACTTTTTACTTGATCGAGCCGCAACGACGCAGTATCCGCCACTTTTTAATCAAGGCGACTATCAAAATGTTGCTGTGTTAGTTCGCATCCCCGATGAAAAGGGGCAAGGTCAGTGGATTCTACCGCATGCCAGTTTCTCGGACGAAATCAAACAGGTTGCCATGAATTTGAGCGCTCCTGTCACCCTTGAGGGAAATAGGGCCATTTCGTTTGAGCATTATGACTGGGCGTCACCGGTTGAATTTATGATCGTGGTAATGGCTTCGAACGTTAAAAAAGATCGATACGAAAGTTTGGGCAATGTATGGAAGCACCTCAATCTTGAGTTTGAGTTGGAAGAGTTCAATTTTGTATTCAAGAATAGCCAAGGTCCAAAACTGACTAAAACAATGCACTACCTGGGAGAGATGAATCAGGTTGTGCGTGGATATTATCGGCCTGATAACCCTGCGCCCATTATTTTTAAAGCAGATGACAGCGCGCATTTTAAAAAGAACCCTGCATATAAACAGTTGTTGACATTGTTTGAAGATCGCTCTGCACCTAAATGGAAAGAAAAAATGGAAGCCCTAGCCGGTTGGTTTGGTGTCAGTGAGCAAGAATCCAATAAACGACATCTGTTTGTGTCTCACTATGTGCCTGATTATGAGTCGCCTACGGGCCATGTTGTGAAAGGGATTAGACCCTTTGGAGATGGGCGTGTCGAGGTTATTGATACAAAACCGCCGCAGTTAAAAGCAGACAGCTCGGACCCATTTCGTTTTCAGTTTGGAGACTTTAAAACGCCAGGTAAAACAGGGTTTAGTTGTGAAAAAGCGTCTCTATATGTCACGCCGAATAACAACATACCTTATGAGTTTCGGTTTAGTGTTCCCGGTCAGTATGACGGCGATGCCCCGTGGATGAAAGAACCTGATAACCCTAAAGACTCTATACTGAAACAAGCAGGTATTAAAGGAGAGGAGGCTAAAGAAAAAGCATATCTGGATAAGCTGAAGGCGATTAAAAAATGGATTGAGAAAGATACAAGATCTATTCGCATTGACCGGAATGAGCTTTATCAACCATAAAACGTCACAGATATTGATAGCAAACTAAAAAAAGAGGGTCATGTTGGGAACCTCTTTTTTTTGTGTTTTAAACACTAAAAACAAGCCAACGTTTCATTCACCGCCCTGGCATATAGCGTTCCGAATTCATTTCGATCTTTATCATTCAAACCAACCACCCATGCCTGTGCCGATTTTCCTGAAAACTGGTAGTAGAGTTGTTGCTCAGGGTACGGGGAGCTAACACTGATTTGGTCAGCGAAATCCCATAATCCGGGATGTGCATACTCGCTGTCTTGCACCTGATCCAGGATATTCCGTTGCGTTTTTCGGTCATGGTAGACCAGTGCTGTTTGAGTTGAATTCTCTATCAGCGAAAAGCGGTGTGACCCGCAGGTGTTGGGGAATTGATAGTGGCAGAACTGTAGCGGTTCAGAGCCTGATGAGGTTGTCGTTAGTGGTTGCGCTACACAGTGTATTCGAATAGTTTGAATAATCTTTCGAATGGTTAGGTCGTGCCCATATCGACGCGATAACTGGGTATGGCCGTTCGATGATGCGTTATAACCGTCTGCGTCATATTGAAGTTGCTCGGCCGAACTATAGTTTGCTTGTTTGGGGTTAGATATTTTTCCATTCTGAGGGGCTGTTTGCCCTACTGCACGGTATTCTGAGTCGTCAAATTTTACATTGCTGGAGCAGGCCGTTAGCCCAGAAATTAGCAGTGTAATATATATGGCACCTTTTGCTCGACTGTTGCGTGTGCACAATGAGAACGAGTTAGAGAAGGGGGTTAACGTAAGTAAGAAGTGGCGTAACATGTTGCGAGTCCTTCGCTTATAGACATCTTTCTCTTAATCCATTAAGAGGCTTGGGCGGCTATTCTAACAAATAATTAATCAACACAAAATCATAATATTGTTACGAAGTAGAGCCGTCCACGCCGCTGATTTTAAAGTCCATTGCGAATATCTTTCCAGCTGGTAGTATACGTCGACCCTCAGTGGTTTAAACATGGATGAATTAACTTGGCGTTATGGATGCTCACAAGGAACCCTATGGATTTAATTACCAAATCAGTCTTTATTTTAATGCTGCTTTCCAGCATTGCTCATGCAAATATCCCCGATCACTCTCTACTAAGCAAGTATGAAAATGCCAGCGTGAGAGCCTCAAGCTTTGTTGATTACTCAACGATCTCCATTCCCATTAGTAAAATTCGCCATGAAGACTCTTCTCAAAATAAGATGCTTTCTTTGACGGGTGATATCACTAGACATACTTATTCCATTGAGCAAACGTCTTCGTTAAAAGTGTTCAAGAACTATCATGATGCGTTAAGCCAATCGGGGTTCTCCTTTGAATTCCAGTGTGAGCTAACTGATTGTGGTTCAGTACAACAGCTAAATGAGCTTGCGAGCCTGGTTTCGCTGGAAGCGACACTATATGACTATGATAAAAATCCATATTATATGGTGGCTAAAAAAACCGGTAAAAACGGGGCCATATATATTGCAATAATGGTTGTTTCAAATCTTACTAACACTTGGGTGTTTCAGAATGTGATTGAAGAAAAGGCGTTGGAGTTGGGATTGGTGAAGGTTAATGCTAAGTATCTGACTCAACCGCCTAAGTCGACAGCTGTTAATTCAATAAGTGACACTGAAAGGGAAAAAGATCACAAACTAATAAGCCGTTATCCTAATGCGGTTATACGTAATACCTCAAAAGTGGACTATTCAACATTAAGCCTACCTATTAGTCCACTTTCTGGCACCTCTCCATATCAATATAAAAAGATATTAATAACCGGAGATGTGACTAAACACAGTTATTCAATCGAAAACACGTCCTCTTTTAAAGTATTCAAAAACTACCAAAATGCTATTGTCAACGGCAATCTAATTTTGACCCACTTTGCCTGTAAAACGGCAATTTAAAATTGACCCACCCTTAGCGTTTTCTTTTCGTTTATTTTCTCACTTGCTGGTCAGTAACTGGCACTATGCCTGCCGCTTTCTTGCCTTTTAGTCGATAGCTGTTTCCCGATATCTGAGCGATGTGCGCATGATGCAGTAGCCTATCAAGCAAGGCTGCAGTTAAAGTCTGATCATCAGCGAAGGCCGTTGACCACTGTGAGAACGGTAGATTGCTCGTCACAATGACACTTCCTTGTTCATAGCGTTTGGCAATCACATTAAAGAACAAGTTGGCCTCTTCTCGGCCAAATGGCAAATAGCCGATTTCGTCAATGATGAGAAGTTTAGGTGCCAGTATGCTGCGTTTGAGATATGCCTCTAATCGATCTTGCTTTTTGGCTGTCGCTAACTGCAACATGAGATCGGCAGCAGTAATGAAGCGGATTTTTATGCCGTTCATAACGGCCTTGTATGCCAGGCTAATTGCTAAGTGGCTTTTGCCAACTCCACTTGGTCCTAGTAGAACGATATTCTCGGCACGTTCGATAAAGGCTAAGCTGGTTAATTCCTGTAGCTGCTTACGGGGAGCGCCGGTAGCAAACTTGAAGTCATAGTCTTCAAAGCGCTTAATGCTCGGGAGTCCGGCGAACTTCAGTAAGGTTTCTCGGGTCCGTTGCATTCTAGCGTCCAACTCAACTTGTAACAGTCGCTCAAGGAAGTCTGCCAGTGATGATTCATCCCCAGAAGCTTTATCTGCGATGGCCGACCACTCCAGGGCGACAGCATTCAGTTTAAGGGTTTCACAAGCCTGCTGTATTCTGTCCATCTGTAGGTTCATAAAGCCACTCCCAACAACTGGTCATAGGTGCTGAGTGGATGCTGAAGGCTTTCGACTGGGATGGCCTGCACATTATCATGCGGTTTGATTTCACTCGCAGACTCGGGAAGTGACGGCAGTGGCATTAGACTAAGTCGCTCTGTATCAAGTAATACTTGAGGCTTTTCTCCCGTAGTACCATGAATGCGCTGATGCGCAATGTCAGCCAGCCATGGACCCACTTGCGCATTAGCAATATCGATATCCAGTGTTAGTCCTGCTTGTTTCAATGACGCCGCAAGTGGCGTGATAAAACTGTTTTTCAGGTAGCCGTTAAAACGCTCCACTTTACCTTTGGTTTTGGCTCGATACGGACGACAGGCACGAAGTCTAAATCCATAGTCTCGCGCCATAACCAACAGACTGGCATTCCACCGATGTTGGCCCTCCCCGAAGGCATCCCGTTCGATCATGATGCATTTGGCATTATCGAACAGCATTTCCTGTGGTACACCACCGAAGTAATGCAGTGCACCTTCGATCCCTGCTAACCAGTCTTCTTGTCGCTCGTATTCGCTGAACCGTACATAACTGGCACGACTATAACCGAGTGTTGCCACGAAGGCCTTAAGCTTGGTTCGCCCTCGACATATCGTGGTGAAGTCCACCTGCATCTGTTGACCAGATGCGGTTTCAAAGCGGACAACCGGGTCGTCGACTTTGGGCTTAAATTGTCGAATATAGTTTTTCAGAATACCTTCTTTGCCCTGATAACCCATGGCCTGGATTTCTCTGCACAGAACCGTCGCCGGAATCCAGTTCGGTTTTGCCGCGTCGATACGTTCTTTTAAATACGGCTTGAAGGCATCCAATTTCGAGGGGCTAGGTTCGCGCTGGTTATACGTAGGTGTTCGAGCAACATCGCGTAAATACTTTCGTACCGTATTTCGGGATACATTGAGTTCTTTAGCGATTTTGCGAATGCTCATGCCTTGTCGGTGTAAAACGTGTATTTCCACTAATTTCTCCTGAGTCAACATTTCATCGACACCGCCTTTTCGCTAACAAAAAGCGGTAATTGTGCCTCAGGTGGGTCAATTTTAAATTGTCGTTAGTGGGTCAGTTTTACATTGTCGGTGACATATTCACCAAGCAGGCTTCAACAAGATTTATCAGTGTCAATTATCAGACTGTGGTACGGGTGATCATCTTACTGCAATGGCTGAAGAGATATCCCTTGAATACTCGATTTATGACTACCAGTATGACCCTTATTATTTGGTTTATAAAAAAGCAGCTGAAGACGGGGATGTTTATTTAGCCGTGTTGATTATTTCAAATCGGCAGAATACTTGGGTGTTACAAAGTATTGTAGAGGAAGAAGCTCTTGAGGCAGACCTTGTAGAAGTAAGCCCTGATTTTCTAAGCCAGCAGTTAGAACAACGAGGGAAAGCACTGTTATATGGTGTGTACTTTGATACGGATAAATCAATTGTAAAGCAAGAGTCAAAGCCTTCAATGGATGCGGTGGCAGAGCTGCTAAAAACACGCAAACAGTTGTCACTCTATGTGGTCGGGCATACGGATGATTCAGGGCTGTTAAACCATAACACTGAGTTATCAGAGCAACGCGCTCAAGCGGTTGTTAAGCAATTGGTCGAGAAATACAACATAGAATCTTCAAGGCTTATCGCCGTAGGTGTAGGGCCTTACGCGCCAGAATCGACAAACACTTCCGATAAAGGAAAGAAACTCAACCGTCGAGTGGAGTTGGTTCAACGGTTGTGATTAACCTTCTATGAAAGAGGGCATGCTTCAATATTGGTTTGTTCTCGGTCTTAGTTAAACAAAATGCGTGCCCATGGGATCTGGGTTTTAAATAAATGCGTTATAAGGATTATTAAATGAATACTTTTCGGAAACACCTCAACACTAATCGCTGCTTATCGTTTGTTAGCCTCATGTCATTAAGTTTGTTTGCGTTAACCGGCGTGGCTGATCAAGGGGTCGTGCTTCATAAAGAAATGGAGGCTGCATGTTTGGAAACAACTATGACAAGACAGATGTATAACATGATACCTGATGCAGCTGATATTTACTCAAAGGGAGCGTGCCCATCAGTTAGTTCTAGAGGGAAAAAAATTTTTGGGGGATGCAAGCATTTATCAGGCGAAGGTGTTGATTGGTATTACGATATGCCTGCATTTTATTCTGACCCAAATTTTAAGGCCGAAATTAAAAAAAATTGCGCGGACTGGGTGTCTGTTGGTAGCTAATAGAACACAAAAAAAACAAGGGATTATATAAATGAAACGATACACACTTAAAATATTTCAATTGGTCGCTTTAGCAATAATAAGCCTTTCAGCCAATGCATCGACAGGCAGTGTAGAGGGTGCTGTAGAAAAGGAAATGAGCGAAATAAGACAGTCAGCTGAATTTAAACAAGCTGTGGCTTGTTATGGGTTGTCTGATGCGGCGATTGAAAGTTATTTAGACGGTATGGAGGAAAGCTTGCGTTACTGCCTGGTTAATCATCCAATAAAAAACACAGGTGAAGGTATGGGGGGCGACTTGGCGTATAACCAGTGTTTATACCCGAAATGGAGAAAAGCCGTTGAGTCAGCAGGTATTACTGAAGCTATGGAGAAAAGGTGCGGTAATGACGATGATGAATAATCAACGTATATGTTAAGCCTTGGCAGGCACCATTTTTTTTCATCTTAGAGAAAATGCAAGGCTTGGTTCTATCGGTCAGTGTCCAGAAATCCTGATTCCGCTTCATCAAGGATACAAAAACTCTGTCACAGTAAGCACCTCGTAGCCGTGATGAAAGGAGGTACGACTGAAGTCAAAGGAATGGCTGATCTCATTATTATTAAAAGGATTTAAAATGTACAAAAAATACAGTGCAATATTCATTACCAGTCTGGTTTTAAGCGCTTGTGGCGGAGGAGGTAGCTCAGATACGTCACCAACCGCTGCCAGTGCGTTAGACACAACAGTGCTTGAGGCTAATGCTGAAGAAACTACTACTGAGAGCTATGTATCAGGTTGGGCAACTAACTACGATACCGGTGTTGGCCTCCAGAATATTCAGGTGTCGGCAGGTGAGCATTCGACTATTACAGATAATGATGGCCGCTACTCTTTGTCCGGTACTCCGCCAGCAGGCAGATTGCTGATCAACTTTGAAGGGGCTGGCTATGCAGGGCATGCTGACGTTATCTATCTCGATAAGGAGTCGGTTAATAATATTTTAAATGTGAGCATGTTACCCGTTGATCTGTCTGTCCGGTTTGACTCGAGTTTGCAACAGACTCTCAACGACGACAACTCTCCGGCCAGTGTAATTTTGCCTGCGGGAGGGCTGGTAAAAGCTGATGGAAGTACCCCTGACGGTGAAGTTACACTTAATCTTACGGTAATAGACGCCGCACAAGATATTAATTTAATGCCAGGTGAAATGGTTGACGTGAATGCTGGGGCAGCGACTACGCCTGGATTAATAGAAAGTTTTGGTGCTATTACGGCCACCTTTGAAGACAGTTCCGGTAACGCCTTAAATTTAAAAGAAGGCACTGTTTCTACTATCCGTATTCCGTTATCTGACAAGTCAGGTAATCCGCCATCAACCATTCCTTTGTATTACTACAATAAAACGACTGGATATTGGGTTGCGGAGGGTTCTGCTGTTTTGGTGAAGGACGGCAAAGAAATGTATTATGAAGGCGAGGTAAGCCACTTCTCTACATGGAATGCTGATGATTTGTATGAGCAAATACTAATAACTGGATGTGTAGAAGATGTTAAAGGCAACCGATTGCCAAATATAAATGTTATTGCCAATGGAGTTGACTATTCCGGTTCTGCCAACACGGTTACGGATACACAGGGTAACTTCTCTGTAGCGGCAAAAGCCAATGCATCGGTGACTGTATTTGGGTTTCAATTAGGGGTACAAACTAGCAATCTCTATACAACGACCGGTAAAACGGATGAGCAGTTAGGTCAGTGTTTGGTGAGTTCGGGTGGTGGTATTACCGTTAAGATGAGTTGGGTAACTCCTGCTGACCGTTACTCAGGGCTTTACTCTTCTATTGTGGATCAGTCTGACTCTCTTTATGCCGAATTGAATGCTCCTATATATGAAGATGAGAGTTCATATTGGGATGGACTCGTGACTCCTAATGGTCAAGGAGGTAGTGGAGATTTACTTAGTTTTCCCTTTATGGAAATGTACACTAATGATGGAGTTAGCTCTGGGGAGGTGCTTTTAATTATTGTTCAGTTTCCTCAACCAGGAACGTACCGCTATGTTGTAAGAAATGAATTAAGTGATTACTTTCCTGATGTTCCTGGTGAAATTATTGGAGGATTTTACCCTAGTGTAAGGAAGGTGTCAGATTCTCGTGTAGAGTTGAATATTAATGGAAAGATTACCATGTTTTATCCTCCTAAAGGAGAGGTGGGTAGTAATGTAAACTGGAATACATACCCTTTGGCGACTGCTCCTAATATCGCTTGGGAAGTATTTGAGTTTGTCGTGGCTAATGACGGTAGCTTTAAGGTGGTTCCTCTTAATAATTGGCTTCCGCAAACAGAGTGGAATGGCCAAGCACCTCCAGCGCCATAGCTTTAATGTGAACAATATACGTTTTTAATCAAAAACGCTTTATCTGTGGATATGTAATAGCGTATCCACAGATATCAATTTCAGACGATAAGGGCCTTGGATTCTTTCGCTCTACCGTGCCCGTTTCAAACTGTTTTTTGTGAAATCGCTATCAGATAGGCCGGTTTGAAACTGATAGTTCTCCCAAGTCAAGGTTGTGCTTTTCTTAGTCTGATGAT
This sequence comes from Alkalimarinus coralli, assembly GCF_023650515.1. NCBI lineage: Bacteria > Pseudomonadati > Pseudomonadota > Gammaproteobacteria > Alteromonadales > Alteromonadaceae > Alkalimarinus > Alkalimarinus coralli. The sequence continues at coordinate 2,511,013 of NZ_CP096016.1, read as the reverse complement.
TCACCATCAAACTCTCGGATGGACGCCAGTATTTAGCAAGGTACTGGTTATACTTTGATACCGTCAGGGTTTTGAGTAAAGACTCTTTACGATCATAGTAATCTACCTTTTGCACTCGGTATTCGGCTTGGTCTATCCATGCAATCTGGCGGGTGTAGCCTGAGTTTTCATCTTTAGGGAAACGTTCTACGACAAAGCAGGTTAACTCTCCGCACGGCTCGTCTTTCAGGTATTTGTAGTCGTACTTTTCTATTTCCTGCGAGCTCATATCTTCGAACGCAAATTCACTACCCATAAATGGGCCTGACTTGTTTCGGGATGCAATTCGCTTTACACGCTTTAGTGCTGGCAGGTAGAGCCATTGGTCATCCGGTTCTACCTTGTGGGTGAAGGTGAGCAGGGCTGTTCCTCGCACGTCTTTTGGTTCATCAAAGATAGTAAGGCTTTTGTCTCCATCATCCTGAACTTCTAAAGACTTAACTCTCAGCGTTCGGACACTCTCGTCGCCACGTTTGTTGCGAAGCACCATGGTCATATCCGCAGTAGAGTCTTTCCAGCCCAGGTTTCGGTTGTCTGCTTCTACAGCGATTGCATATCCTTTCTCTTCCGGGGTTTCAGCAAAGGTGGTTACAGGTGCAATAAGAGCAGCACCCATAAGTAATGATGATATGGTTTTGTTCATTTTTAGCTGTTCTCCTTAAACACGCTATTTAGCCAGCGGGGCAGTGGCTGGATCTTCGATTATCGGTGTGGTTGACGCTTGTGAGTTTTGTTGCGCCTTGTTATCAGTCTGTCTCTTTTGGCCAATCTTTTGACCTAAGTGTCCCTTACTATTCAAAAACAATAGTAACGGGGGTAGAAAGAAAAAATCAATGAGTAGCGCGACAACGATGGTCACTGCTGTGAGTAATCCCATTTGTGAGTTAAGGCCAAAATCAGATAGCGCAAGTACCGAGAAGTTGGCAAACAAAATAATGGTCGTTACAAATAAAGCAACGCCTACGGTGCTGAAAGCATACCTGATAGCATCTTCGGTGCTCAACCCCGATTCACGCTTGGCGCGCAGAAACTTACTTAGAAAGTGTACTGAGTAATCCACTACGATGCCGAGAGTCATGCCTGCTACGACCGAAAGCCCCAAGCCGACGCGGCCGACAAACATTCCCCATAAACCGAATGCTACGAACGCGGGTAGAAGGTTAGGCAGCAGACTGATTAACCCGTATCTGAAAGATCGAAGGCTTACTGCAAGCATTGCAGAAATGAGTAGCAGTGCCAAAAAGGTTCCTTCCAGCATGGTGCGGACATTGCGATAACCAATATGAGCAAACATGACGTCACTGCTTGAGCCTTCTCCTATAGTCACGCCTTCTGCGTTTTCGCTAAGCCAGCTGTTGGCCCGTGACTGTAAATCTAGCAGTTGATTGGTTGACAGGTTTTTAACCGTTACCGTGAGTCGCGTAGCCGATTTGTCGACATTGATCTGATTGTTCAAGTCGAGGCCAAAGGGCAATGACATTTCGTACAGCAGCAAATATTGAGCGGCCAGCTCACGGTTGTCTGGCAGTGAATACCACTCAGGGTCATCGCCATGCATATTCTTATTGAGTCGTTTGATGACATCGGTAAAGGTATTAACATGGATTACTTCCGGCTGCTGTCTGAACCATTTTGTTATCTTGTCTAGCTGGGTCAGATAGGCTGGTTCACTGATACCGCCTACTTCGCCCGACTCAATGGCGTATGAGATGTTGTTTAAGCCCGTAAGGTTCGTTCTGGTAAAATCACTGGCCTGCCGTTGGGGCATGCTTTCATGAAAGTACTCTGACCAGACATCATTAAGTTCGTTAGCAGGCAGGAAAGCCCCGCAGCTTAGAATCGCCACAATGCTGGCTGTCAGCACTTTCCGATAGTGCTTAATTAACCCATCTGCTAAACGGCCTGTCCAGCCGACATTCTCTTCATGAGCCTTTTTGACTTTTACAGGGAGCATCATCATTAACGCTGGAAGAAGCGTAATAGAAAACAGCCAAGCGCCAAATACCCCGATTGCGACAATGTTTCCGAGGTCTCTAAATGGCGGTGCATCACTGAAATTCAACGAAAGAAAGCCCACCAGCGTCGTGATACTGGTCAGAAACACCGGTTGATGGTTAATCCGCAAACTTTCTCGAATCGCTGTTTTTTTGTCTTCGCCCAGGCGCATATGATGGAAAAATGTCACCAATATATGAATGCTGTCTGCGATAGCCAATGTCAGTATCATGGTTGGCGCATTTGCTGCCGGTGGTGACATATGTATGCCTGACCCTATGGCGATACCCTGGGCAAAAAGGATTGAGGTAATGATCACGGCTAATGTCGCTATGGTGCCACTTACCATTGTAATGAGGCTTCCACTGGCAGCGAACATATACGCTGAGATACAAAGCATTGCGATTAGAAATGCCAGGGGAACAATATGCGACAGGTCAAACAAACTTGCTTCTTTAAACGCATAGTTGTTGATTACGCGGCCTGTAAGATAGATATCGACATCGTCATATTTTTCCAGAAATTGTTGCCTTAAATTGCGAGCAGCATCAATGACAACGGGAAGCTCTTTCGTGTTGTTAATGCCAGGAATTTCTACCGTCACATTAACTGCAGTCACGCGGCTGTCTTCTGCGATGAGCCTTTTGACCAGAGAGGGCTCGTTAAGCGCAACCTGTTGTGCAGCGTTCAGCTCCTCCGATGTTTTTGCCGGTGCATTGCTTACCAAATCTTCGACGATCAGGTCGTCATCTTCTGCCTCGGTATGCTGATAGTTGGTGATAGAGTCTACGCGTTGAGAGTAGGGCAACTTCCAGGCTTGTTCTGTCAGATCTTCTACTAATGATAATGTCTTCGCTGAAAATGCATTGCCATCTTTGGGGGCAACCACAAACATCACACTATCGTTTTTGGTGTAGTTACCCTGTAGCGCTTCAAATGCCTGTAGCTGTGGATTATCTTCGCTGAAAAATATCCGGTAGTCTGAGTCGAACTTAATGTTGGGGAGGTTCGTAGCCGTAAGACCTACAACAGCTAGTACGATGAGTGTGGTAATGAAAAAGTGGTTGATGACCCAATTATTGAATTTATCTATCATCTGGCTATCCAAATCACGATTGCGTGTATACAGTGTAAAAGGGTAATTGACCGAAGGTCAGAAGATTAGACTAAACTGAGAATAGGGCTGTTTGCAAACGAATTATATGTTGGTATAGGTGAGCTGAATTCACCTGAAAGGCTGTGAGGCGAGAGCAAGCACTAGAATCTCTAGCGCATACTTTGGGGCGTCACTCTTAGCACTTCTTCGATTGTCGTGAGGCCTGCCCCCACTTTATTGGCGCCGCTGAGCCTTAGACTATGCATGCCCTCTTTAATCGCTTGCTTTCTCAGCGACTCCAGATCGCAGTTGTCGCTGATAATAGGCTTTATGGTGTTGCTGATCGGCATAATTTCATAAACCCCGGCTCGACCTTTGTATCCGGTATCTCTGCATTCGAGGCAACCAACAGGGCGACAGGTATTTTGAGGCACCGGGGCGCGCCAAGGGGCGGTTATGCTCTTCCAGGCCTCTTCATCAATAGGGTGCTGTTCTTTGCACTTGGGGCATAAGGTTCGAACCAGCCGTTGTGCCATTACGCCGAGCACCGTTGCTTTAATGATATAAGAGGGAACACCTAATTCTATGAGTCGGGTGATTGTGCTTGGGGCATCGTTGGTATGCAGTGTGGAAAGCACCAAATGACCCGTGAGCGCGGCTTGTGTGGCCATTTCTGCCGTTTCAAGGTCTCGGATTTCACCAATCATGATGATGTCCGGGTCTTGTCTCATCAGAGCTTTAATGCCACTCGAAAACGAGAGGTCGATATTGGGTTGAACCTGCATCTGGTTAAACAACGGCTCTACCATCTCAATGGGGTCTTCTATGGTGCAGACATTCACTTCTGTGGTTGCCAGTTGTCTCAGTGTTGAGTAAAGGGTGGTTGTTTTTCCTGAACCTGTCGGTCCCGTTACCAGAATAATACCGTTCGGCTGTGTCGCCATATGTTCCCAGCGGCGGCTATCTTCAGCTGAGAACCCCAAGTCAGGGAACGAACGAAGCAGTACATCAGGGTCGAATATCCGCATAACCATTTTCTCGCCAAAGGCCGTTGGCAAGGTTGAAAGGCGAAGCTCGATCTCTTTATCGTTTTCGCCTTTGGTTTTGATACGCCCATCCTGTGGTTTACGCTTTTCCGCAACGTTAAGTCGCCCTAGAATTTTCAGCCGGCTAATGACGGCTACACCCACCTGAGCGGGGAGTTCGTATACATTATGCAATACGCCATCAATACGAAATCGAACCTGGGAAATCTCGCGACGAGGCTCAATGTGAATGTCACTGGCCCGTTGTTCAAATGCATACTGAAGAAGCCAGTCGACAATATTGACGATGTGCTGGTCGTTGGCATCGGGGTTTGCATCGCTGCCAAGCTGAAGCATTTGTTCAAAGTTTTGAATACTGCTTTGAGATTGACCTGTGGCTTTATTGACGGAGTTGGCGAGCTGGTAGAATTCAATGGTAAAACGTTTTAAGTCAGATGGGTTGGCGACCACATGTTTGATGCTTTTGCGCAGTACATGCTGCAGGTTCTCTACCCAGTCATCAACAAATGGCTGTGCGCTTGCCACGACTACTTGAGTGGGGGAAATGCTCACCGCTAGAATGCCATGTCGTTGTGCAAAGGCAAATGACATGGCATTGGCAATACCGCTTGCATCGACCTTAAGCGGGTCAATATGGAATAGAGGTTGTTCGGCCCAGTCGGCGAGCCATTGGCTCAGCGCATCCAGTGTAAGGATTTCATCAGTCAAACGATTTTTAAGGTTAGCTTCTGCGACTATTTCCAGTGGATGGAGAGACAGTTGTTGTCTTGACTTCGATTGATTGACGAGTTGATCTGAGTCTTCCTGGTTAATGATTCCATCAGCCACTAGCTGATTAACAACGTCGGATAGAGCCAATGTTTTTTTTATTTTTTGCGAAACAACATTATTCATTTTAATGATACAGTCCGTCTAAGTTAACCAGAAAAATAGCCGCTAGTACTACTGGTGGTGCTTGATTGCATATTAAGTATAACGGTTGTTTAGCTTTATGCCTGAGGCCCGCAGGGATTATCGTTATCTGATGTGCACAGAGATTACAGTTGAACTCCGGTGCGCTTTTGCCAGTAGACATTCATCATCGACGCAAGAAATAAAACCACAGTCGTCGCTGTTGTGATGGCTTCCAATATAGCGCCTTCTGTCAGGAACGCATCTACAACAGATCGCGTAAAATAGAATAGTACGACGAAGCATAACCAAATATGGGCTCTAAGATTGCCTTTTAGTAGCCCAGGTAAAAAAATGATCAGTGGAACCACTTTAATCGCCAGCATAAAACCTCTGGATGCTTCTGGCGGGAGTGTAGAAAAAATAGTCGATATGACCATTAGAACCAGCAGCAACAGATAAGATAGTAGTGCGATGGCTTGGGAATATTTAACTTTTTGGTTCAGTGTCATGTTGCTTTATCTCTATTGGTTTTTCGTCGTTAGCGGCTAAGTCTGGATGCTAATTCGGCAACCCGTCTGCCTTGCGTCAGGCATAAGGTTTGCTCTGTGTTTGATAACGTGCTTCTTTTTTTGTCGCTTGCCCAATGGCTGGCACCATAGGGTGTTCCGCCATCGGTGGTGGTATTAAGCTCCGGTGCTGAATAGGGTATACCTGAAATAACCATGCCATGGTGGAGTAACGGTAACATCATCGTCAGCAGTGTAGACTCTTGCCCCCCATGAAGGCTGCCGGTCGAAGTAAATACTCCGGCGGGTTTATCTTTTAACGCGCCACTCAGCCATATATCTGATGTGCCATCAAGAAAGTATTTTAATGGTGCAGCCATATTGCCGAACCGGGTCGGGCTACCTAACACCAGACCAGCGCAATTTTTCAGCTCGTCGTTAGTGCAGTAAAGAGCGCCCTCTGAGGGAATTTCTTCATCAACCGCCTCACAGGTTGCCGATATGGCGGGAACGGTTCGAATCATTGACCGAATACCTTTTACTTGCTCGACGCCCCGTGCAATATGCATCGCCATCTCTTTTGTTGCGCCATGTCGGCTATAGTAAAGCACCAGTACATAACGGTTTTCGGTACTCATAACAAGGTCTCTGTTTGAAAAGCCATTAGATGGAGTGTTTAGATCTAATGGCTTTAGGTTTCAGCCCGGGTGAATTTATGCAGATGCATGAGTTCACGATTGACGCGCTTATAAAATCTCAAGCACGTCTTCAGGAGGGCGGCCCAAAGCCGCTTTGTTATTTGCAATCACAATGGGGCGCTCAATCAATTTGGGGAACTTGACCATGGCATCAATAAGCTGGTCGTCAGACAAAGAGGTATCAGCCAAACCGTTTTCTTTGTATAGCGCCTCTTTCGTGCGCATTAGCTGTCTGGGCTGCATAGATAGCTTGGCTAAAATGTCTTTTAACTGCTCTGCTGATGGCGGCGTCTCCAGGTACAGAACAATCTCGGGGTTAACCCCCTTTTCTTCTAATAGCGCCAGGGTTTGACGTGACTTTGAGCATCGAGGGTTATGATAGATCGTTGCGTTAGTTGTCATGGTTATTCCTACTTTGCTGAATCGAATGCCGCTATTCTATAAGATTTCTGTTAGCGTATCATTATTGGCACATTATCTTATTGTTTTGCGAGGGTGTAATGGTTGGTTCTGTTCGTATGGTGATGCTAATTATTAGTGTGATGATATCTGGCTGCGGGCAGGTAGAGTTCACGCTGTCCAATGGTGAGCAGAAGCCGTTGAATGAGTTCAAAAATAACTGGCTCGTCATAAATTATTGGGCGTCATGGTGTAAGCCCTGCATTGAAGAGATTCCCCAGTTAAACCTCCTGAATAAAAAAGCAGATATTGCGGTTCTGGGCGTTAACTTTGATGGCCTGCTAGGTGAAGAGTTAGCGCGCGAAGCTGAGGCGCTGGGCATTAATTACGGTATGATTATCAATGACCCGTCAAAAAGTATAAAGATAGAACGGCCTGCTGTCTTACCTGCGACAGTACTTATTGATCGATCAGGTAAGACAAGAGAGGTTCTTTTTGGGCCTCAAACGGTTGATTCTATTTCTGAAAAACTGAACTCGCTTGATGACGAATCGTAACGCCTTACTGTGATCGAAGAGGTCTCACCCGGCATGTTTTCGCAGGGCGATCCGGGTTGATAATGGAAACTGGCCGTTTGGCCTGAAAGTGTTATATGGCTCAGGCTTACCGTCTTGGCATCGTCTCTATGCATACACACAGAACGGTGGTTTTTCTCCCCGTCATGGCTTCGATGATAATCAACAAGCTCCAACGGTGTGTGGTGTACAACCTGTTCGGTATAGCGGTTATAGCGACAACCTGAAACCACGTTAAAATCTACAGAGGATGATGTTAGTGGGCTATTGGGCTTGCCTTTGCTGAGGCTCTGCCCGTCCCATTGAAAGTAGGTAATGGCTGTAGCAGGGCTTGTTTTCGAGAAGACTGGCTGAAACACTACCAGGGTGAACGGCGCATAATTTGTCAGACGTGTATTATAAATATGCCCACTGACTTCACTGATTGTGGGTAAGCAGGCGAGAGAGCGCAGCAATTGTCCCCGGCTCGTTAGTGAGCCTGATGGTGTTCTGCCCTGATAAAAGTTAAGCAGGCACAGGCCTAGGCCGTATTCATTAACCGATATCCAGCTGCCACCCCCTTGGGGGTCTACGGGCATCAGGGCCGAAACGCCATCATGAGTAATGATTTCAGGAGGTAGCGCCGGTTGCCTGGTTCTCTGTTCGTCACGATTGAAGAACAACTGATAGCTTGACCCTGATGCGGCCCAACTCAATGTGCACATAGTTGATTCCTTGTTGCGCTATCTGTTTGACTGCCTCCGGTGCATTGAGTTTGTTCTCGTGTAAATGTTGCGGTTGTTGGCGCCAGGCCGATGCTAGAATCTACGTCCTTTCCTGATACTTTGGCAATGGCGGCCATAATGGCTAAGTGATGGGTTAAATGACTTGAGGCGAAGCAGAGTTCTCGACCTAGAGAGGACTTAAACAGTTCAGTTGTCTGAGACGATAACGATACTTCAGTGCTGATCCATACTTCCTGCGTCATGTTTGTGTGGCTATTTTGTATAAGCCATGCACGAATATCTGCCAACTCAGAAAGGCCGGTCTGTTTTTCAGTTTCGATTAACGCGCCTCGGCGTCTAATATCGTAGTTAATCGTGCTAACCGGGCTGGCCGTGCTTGCAGAACGGATCGTTTTAGCTGAGTTGATGCGGCCGAGCTGCGCGCTGCTCATCAACGCGAGGTAGAGATCTACTATATGTCTCAAATGCTGACCAATGGAACTGTCGAATAATGGTTTGGCAATATACTGATACTCTTTATCTGAGAGTCCCTCGATAAAGCTGATCATCTGGTCAATCGTCTCTAGGCTGCCTGAAATAGAGCTGTTCATATTTTTACCTGCTGTCCTGCAATTGTAGTGATCGATTAATAGCCCTGTTGTTGTGCCCGGCCCAGTCTTCACCTGTAGCGTTATCGTCTACAGAATGCCTGGTGGAGGAGGGAGAGAGGCTTAGCGTGCTAAATAAACGGTGCGCATAAACCCCATAGGCAAGAGCAATAGGGCAGGCCAGCCAGTACATGGCTGTAAGCAATTGTTTGCTATCTGCTGAAATCACAAAGGCAAAAAGCAGCGATGCGATACCAAAGCAGACCGCAATACCAAACTGGGAGTAATAACTCTTTAAAATAATATACTCATGCGATGTGTAACTTTTGGCGATGTCGAAAAAACGCTTGTTGAACGCAAGGCGGAAAAATGTCGTCATGAACGCGATGACCAAAACCATTGCATAGAGCGCAACGCCTGAACCTCCGATGTCAATGTTTCCGCGCAACAACCAAGATAGCGCGTAAAGCAATACGGCGCCCGCAAAAATTCGTTGGGAGTTTGCTTGATCAATTCTATTTTTAATGAAGAAAAACAGCATAGATAGCAGAGCGGTCAGTGACACAACGATAATGCCCAGCGTTAGATAACTACTACCTGATATTAGATAGAGCGAAAGAATCCAGAAATAGCTTTCCAGAAATAGAAACGGTCCATCAAGCAAAAATATAAATTTAGAGTTATTTGAGTCATTAAACGATTTAACGTTATTAATGGTAAGAGGGCGCGTCTGTTTTTCTGAGGTGGCAGAGCGCAAGTTCCAGTGATTTATAGATATAAGGTTTAACAGAGCCAGTGATGCTATGGCCGCAGAACTCAGCACTATTGCACTCATGCCCTGATTTTCCAGCAAGTATGCCCCTGCAATAATGCCCAGTTTAAGCAGTACAACGACAATTATCTGCATATTGCCAAAGGTTTTTCCGGTATTTTCCTGAGAGGTGGCCTCACTAAACATGACCCGGTGTGTAGACCAATAAAAACAGCTATAGGCACCATTTAGCCAAGCCAAACAAGCAAATGTTAATAGCCCTTCTGCCACAGTAAGGACAATGACCATGAGCATCTCTAGCAGAAATGAGAGCAGGATAATCGAGCGCCACATGCCGCTATATCTCAATCGATCCCAGCACCATAATGTGGCGATAAAACTGACAGCGGTTAGTGCAATAAAGCCAGAGATGATTGACAGTGATGCGCCGCTCTCCCACAGCAGTATGGGCAGAAAAAAGGGGAGCAGCCCAATGAGTAGCGAGTGGTAACCGGAAAATAAATAAAACTGTCGGCTAGTAAATATCATTAGAATATTTCTGTCTGTGTAATGTTAAGTTGGTCTAGCTCTTCAAAATAGCCGGACAAATCTTCTTTCTTTCCATATCGTGGAAAGTCGTGCATTTTCAGATACGGGCGAGAATTGACTTCCAAGAAAATGCACTTTTGATCTCGGTAATCAAACTCGATGCCTTTTTCAAAAATAACGTCTATGCCAAGAATATTGGCATCAAACAGTTCCAGAACATCTTTGAACAGTGTTTGATTTACTGTGGGGATGGTCTGTTTTTCGATTGTGCGAACAACCCCGCCTGGGGCGAGAGATATACGGTAGAACAGGTTGACCACTTCACCTTTGGCTGGCACGGTATCGAGCGTGTAGTTTTTCTTTTTGAGAAAATGTTGCGTTACTGAACCCTTCTGTAGCGGGTGTATGCATGGGTAGAGCCCCATTTGCTCTCGCACACTGTTCTCAGCATCTATTAAGGTGCTGATAGAATCGTGCCCATTGCCTTCAACAAAGGGGGCATACCGCTGCAGTACCGACATGATTTTGCCTTGAGCGACAACCACCCGATAGTTTCTTCCTTCCAGGTACTGCTCAACTACGGTTGTTGGCCACCATAGTTTGGCGAAAAAGATCGCCTTCCATAGCTCCTTAAAGCTATTGATAGGGAAGTGGCTGCCTCTGGAAAAACCGCTGACATTGGGTTTAATCACTAACGGGAAACCATGCTCACGGGCAAACCTGATCGCGGCAAAAGGGTTAAGAAATATTTCGCCCTTGGCGTGCGGAACATTGCCTGTAGCAAACACGGCACGCGCTTGTTGTTTGGATCGGCAGCTTTTTCTGACCTCCAAGCTGTTGTAGCTGCTGCAGCCATTCATAAATTTTCGGCTGATCCACTGGTATATTATTTTTTTAAGCGCGTTCATCGTAAGGTCTCACTTTAGTGGTCAGTTTAAGCGACCGAGATAGTCTGAGTTTTTTAAAAAATACCGCTTTATGCGGTTGTGTCTGGGGGATGCTCTTAGTTGCTTTGGCTAAATGCCACATGCTTCTGATGCAGAAGGCCCATTTTTCCTTAGTGCCAACATTGCTTGCCAGTAATGTTAATGGCATGGGCAAAAACAGGTTTATTTCAATGATTTGAAATTTTCCATTGATTAGCGATTTAATTGAGTTGGCTCTTAGGCCAAAGCGCGAGATACGAAAATGGCCAACCTTCTGTAGCTTCTGGCTAAGCGCCTGCAAGTCCCGCGGATCTACCTTACTGGTAATATCTTGGTAACGGGTCGATGGGTTGTAAATCCCGTTGATTGGGTAGTGCTGTTGTTGGTTATTAACTGTTTCAGTAATTGATATAACCGCAGGTACTGTCGATTTGTTACCCTCTATTGCTGATGACGAGGAGGGGATAATAAACACTTCAAACTCCCTCTCTCCGTTTGCCGCACTTTGTATTAGATAATTTAATGAATCATCTTTTCGTGCTTTTCGTATTGCATCCAGGTCTGCTGCGGAGTCTGCACGCTGAATGCCGTGAGAGTTTTGCCCCCATTCGGGTTTTACAAAAACGGGGTAGTGTGATGGATATTTGTTGCCGATATCCAGAAACTGTTGCAGTCGCCAGGCATCAGGAATTAACCGATCCATATCCAGCTTTGAAAAAATGCCTCTTTGCTCATTAAAATATGAGGCATTCAGCTGAAAGTATCTGCTCGGCATGACTCTCTGCACGAGGCAAAAAACTATATACGTTGTTATAAGCAATAAGCGAATCATCATGCTACAGACACCGAAACAATCGTTGAGTTCCAACCCAATGGCTTTGTTTAAAATTTAATAATTTGCTTTAAAATGCGCTGCTCTGGTATGCGTTTACCTGTTAATTACTCAAGCTGAACGCTGCTTTGAGAGACGCTCGATGCTGTCCAGCGGGAGTAGCTTATGAATGACAGTGTTGCACCTAAAAATATGATGGAAACGGCGGCATAAAACAGAGAGCCGTTGTCACTTTTACCTTTGTGAAGCACTTCGATACCGAGTGGCGTTGCCAGATGAAAAAATACTGCGCCACACATAACACCTGCTGCCATCAGCCCGCCCAAACCATGCAAAGTATGCTGTGATGGAAGCTTAATATGTGTACTGTTTTTTTGAATCAGCCAGATTAATGCAGGGGCCAGCAGTATTAATGAGATAATCAGTTCTACCGTTCCAACGGTATAGGCACCGTATTGAATAAAGCCATTCCCTATACTGTGGCCTAAGGTCTCTTTCATCCATAAGCCAATTGTGCCAAAGATATGTTGCGTGTCCGGGTGCCCGCTGAACTTATAAGGCAGGGAGAGCAGGAATACCTTTGCAATCCATAGCACGATTAACCAGCTAATAATATTGGATATCTGTTTTCTCATTTTCTGGCTCTTTAGTTTAGTATCAATCGTTCGGCGCGGTCTGCGCCTGTTAAGTCAAAATGGCTGCTGCTAACTGGCTCGATAGCGTTTACTCGGGCTAATGGGCTAATGGGCTAATGGGTTATTGGATTAGTTGCGGCCAATATAAATCGGCTTTCTTAATGAGGTTTTCCCGGTCAGCTGTCCACTTGGCCTTAATGTTGGCATCGTAATTCAGATATAACTTGCCATCGTGAATCGCCCACTGTTTGGGGTCTCCTTTGGCTGTTTTGTTATAGGCAACTGCCCATGCACAGTACCCTCCGTATTGAGGGGCGTATTTTTCAGGGTTTGACTTAAAGGCATCAAGGTTTTCCTGGCTGCTGAAATGCCACTCGGCCCCCTTGTATTCAGTAGAGAGCTCAGGATTACCCTTAACTGGAGAGTGCTCGGTAAAGTATGCGACCACGTCATAGCCAGATACTGCAACGTCACTAAAAAAGGATGTATAAATGGGGGGGGCGGCAAGGGCTGACTGTGTCAGCGTTAAGGCGCAAACCAATAGCAGCGCTGATATTACGTTGTGCTGAGACTTTTGCTGTATCATCTTTTGTCCTCCAAAAACGGCGTATATGTCCACCTGCAACGATTGCACTGCTATGCCAAGTGATGCATAGATAATTGTGCGGCTGTCAGCCTGAACACCTATGATTAAAAGTATAGGAACGATTTATCACGAAACTATCCCAATAAGAAAACGGTTGTCTAACAGGCCATTAACGTGAACGCTTATAGTGGAGGAGGGGAGGTGTTTTGCTGTACAGCTTGAAGAATAGTTATATGGAGACCTTTTCACGACTACTGCGCTTACAAATACAGCGTTAAAAAATGACTCAAAATGCTCATTTATTACTCATAAACTGCGCTTTTTCGTCATTTTTTGCCTTGTCTTTGCTTCGCTCATAACATCGTGCAAAGGTCTCATATGAATTAAATAATTAGCTAGATAATGCGATTATTCGTACTGTGTTGTTTTCTGCGGCATGGTAATATCACCTTTTTGTGACCAACTATGGTTAAGCAATAATAATAACTAAGACCTCTCAGGGTTCAGTGACGCGGCCTTGTTATGTTCTCTGAGTGTATTTTTTAAGGAATGAATGCCGAATATGTTCTCTGAACCTGAATTAAATGGGCTATGCAGCCAATTGGTTGATAGCTGGCAAGATGGCGTGATGCTTGTGGATAGGAAATTCACCATTCGCTACAGTAATCATACATTTCAAAATATGACTAAAAGTCAATTATCAAACGCAAACTCCGGTTTGTTAGGTGTTGACTTGAGTTCCGCATTTACTGCATCTTTTGCGGACAAACTATCCAGCTTGGTTGATGCAACATTTAAAGGGGATGATCCTCATTGGTTAAGTGACCATTTGATTATCACTGACGCTCAGGAGGTTGAGCGGCACTTCAGTCTACAGGCACGGCCTTTAAGCTATGGCGGTGAAGGTGAAGGTGAAGGTGAAGGTGAAGGTGAAGGTGAAGGTGAAGGTGAAGGAGAGCCTGAAAAGTGTGTAGCGATCTGCCTTAAGAACATATCTGCCCTAATTCGACATGAAATTCGTGGCAATGAACTCGAACTGGAGCTAGAACAAAATAGCTTGCGAGATGAGGTGACAGGCCTTAGCAGTCGCGCTTACTGGGAGTCCTGGCTGAGCAGCGAGTTTAATCGTAGCAAGCGTTATCAGCAGGATCTGTCAATAGTCCTGATTGATCTGGCCACTCACCATGAAAGCCTTCCAGAGCTCCCTGTTGAAGCATTTGTTAACGTATTGGCGGATGTCGCTCAGGTGGTTCAAGGCGTGTTACGCAACTCTGATCAGGCCGCACGTTATAGTGAAAAGCGCATTGTGGCGTTATTACCCCATACCAATGGTGTAGGCTCTGAAATATTGGCTGCTCGCATTAAAGCTAAAATTGAACGGTATCTTGATGAGCGGGAGCTGCAAGAGTGGGTTGAGTTCAGAATTGGGGTTGCCGTTTATCATGGGGTTGCCCAAAATGATGAAGACTTTGAAATTGATCGATATGATGATCTGTTACAGTTTGCCGAAGATGACCTGTTAAGCTAACGGTCGCTGAATATTGGCGTTTAATTTATTAGTTAAATAGAAGTATTTATGTCTGTCCCTTTTGTACACCTAAGAATTCACTCCGAGTTCTCCCTTGTAGATGGTGCCGTTAGGCTTAAACCGCTAATTAAAAAAGTGGCCGAATACAATATGCCCGCAGTGGCCTTGACTGATCAGTCAAACATGTGTGCGTTGGTAAAGTTCTACAATGGAACCATGGGGGCGGGGATTAAACCCATCATTGGTGTTGACTTATGGCTGAGTAATCCTGAAGAAGATGAAAATCCGAGCCGAATAACGCTCTATGCTCGAAATGATGTGGGTTATAGGAATATTACAGAGCTTGTGTCCAGAGGTTTTACAGAAGGCCAGCGGCATGAAAAGGCGATTATCGAGAAAGCGTGGATAGAAGAAGCATCCGAAGGCGTTATTGCTCTCTCTGGAGCCAAAATTGGCGAGATTGGGCGTGCGCTGCTATCAGGCAAAAAAGAGCTGGCCAAAGAGCGCCTTCGTTACTGGATGGAGGTATTTCCTGAAGGCTTTTATTTAGAGCTTCAACGAACCGGGCGTGTAAATGATGAAGAGTGTGTTCATCTAAGCGTTGAGCTGGCGGCCGAAATGAACTGCCCCGTTGTGGCTACCAATGATGTTCACTTTCTCGCCACTGAGGATTTTGAAGCCCATGAAACAAGGGTCTGTATTCATGACAGTTGCACCATAGATGACCCTCGAAGAAATAAACTCTATAGCGCGGAACAGTACCTGAAAAGCCCTGAGCAGATGGCGGAACTGTTTTCGGATATCCCGGAAGCGCTTGAAAATACGTTGGAAATTGCCAAGCGGTGCAATGTAGAAGTTCAGCTGGGTGAGTACTTTCTGCCTAACTATCCCATTCCCGAGGGAATGACGATGGATGAGTTCTTTCGAAAAATCTCAGAAGAGGGTTTGGAAGAAAGGCTCGAAACAATACTGGATAAAAATGATGAAAACTATCAGGAGAAGCGACAGCCCTATCTAGATCGCCTGAAATTTGAGTTAGACATTATCATCCAGATGGGGTTTCCCGGTTATTTTTTGATCGTAATGGACTTTATACAGTGGTCAAAAAATAACGATATTCCTGTTGGCCCCGGGCGAGGTTCAGGTGCCGGTTCGTTAGTGGCCTATGTGCTTAAGATTACAGACCTTGACCCGCTGCAATATGACCTTCTCTTTGAGCGATTCCTAAACCCTGAGCGGGTTTCGATGCCTGACTTTGATATCGACTTCTGCATGGATGGTCGAGATAGAGTTATTAGCTATGTGGCTGATAACTATGGCCGAAATGCTGTATCACAAATCATTACCTTTGGTACGATGGCCGCAAAGGCGGTTGTGCGCGATGTGGCGCGAGTACAGGGGAAGTCTTATGGCTTGGCAGATCGGCTGTCAAAAATGATCCCTTTCGAAATCGGCATGACATTGGCCAAGGCTGTCGATGTTGAGCCCCAGCTCAGAGAGTTTCTCGATCAGGACGAAGACGCCCAGGAAATCTGGGAGATGGCGCTAAAGCTTGAAGGTCTAACCCGAAATACCGGTAAGCATGCTGGAGGGGTGGTTATAGCGCCAACCAAACTAACCGACTTTTCGCCATTGCATTGTGATGACCAGGGCGATGGTCTGGTGACCCAGTTCGACAAAAATGACGTTGAATCAGCAGGACTGGTAAAGTTTGACTTTCTTGGTTTAAGAACCCTTACCATTGTTGATTGGGCGCTGAAAATGATCAATGCGCGAAAGATGGCGCATGACCCTGTCAATATTGACCGAATCCCTCTGGATGATCCACCTTCATTTGCGCTGCTTAAAAGAGCAGAGACCACCGCGGTATTCCAGCTTGAATCTCGTGGTATGAAAGATCTGGTGAGCCGGTTGCAGCCCGATGATCTGGAAGACATGATCGCACTGGTGGCATTGTTCCGACCGGGGCCGCTCGAATCGGGCATGGTGGATGACTTTATCGCACGTAAGCACGGTAAAGCGGATGTTGCTTATCCTCACGTAGATTTCCAGCATGAGTGCTTAAAACCCATTCTTGAACCGACCTACGGTGTTATTGTCTATCAAGAGCAGGTTATGCAGATTGCTCAGGCCTTGGCGGGTTATACACTTGGCGGCGCAGATATGCTGCGGCGAGCAATGGGTAAGAAAAAGCCTGAAGAGATGGCTAAGCAGCGTGAGATCTTCGCAGAAGGGGCGAAGGGGCAGGGCATTGACCCGGTACTTGCGATGAAGATATTTGATCTGGTGGAAAAGTTTGCGGGGTACGGGTTTAACAAATCTCACTCTGCTGCTTATGCACTTGTTTCCTACCAGACACTCTGGTTAAAGACGCACTACCCGGCTGAGTTTATGGCAGCGGTACTGACAGCGGATATGCAAAACACCGATAAAGTGGTGATATTGGTTGAAGAGTGTCGTCGCATGGAGCTTGAGCTGGTTCTTCCTGATGTTAATGTCAGTGAATACACTTTCACCGTTGATGAAAATGATCGTGTCGTATACGGCTTGGGGGCTATAAAAGGGCTTGGTGAAGGGCCTATCGAAAGCATTATCGAAGCGCGTAAAGCGGGTGGGCCATTTACCAGTATATTTGATTTATGTGATCGCGTTGACATGAAAAAGGTCAATAAGCGGGCATTGGAAGCGTTGATCAAGTCAGGCGCTATGGATCACATCGGGCCTAGCCGGGGCCGGCTCATGGCCAGCATCGAAGAGGCCGGTCGACGAGCAGACCAAAACAGTCGCAACCAGAGTGTGGGCATGGATGATATGTTTGGCGAGGTTATCTCCGACGAAGCAGAAGATGTGTATGCCGAGAGTGCCAATATTCGAGAGTGGAGCGAGAAAGAGCGTCTGAAACTTGAAAAAGATACTCTGGGGCTCTACCTCACCGGCCATCCTTTTGATGAATATGAACGAGAAGTCAGGCAGTTTGCGAAAACCCCGATAGCCGATATACAGCCCGGGAAAGGTAATATCAATATTGCCGGGCTAATCGTTGCTGTACGAACGATGAAAAACAAAAAAGGCAATACAATGGCCTTCGTGACCATTGATGACCGGACAGCCAGGACAGAGATCGCATTTTTCTCAGATAACTATGAACAGTATAGAGAGTTGTTAATAAGCGATACGATTCTCGTTGTTGAGGGTGAAGTCAGTATCGACGACTACTCTGGCTCTACAAAAATGAGAGTGAACTCGGCATATGATATTTTGAGCGCCCGCATGCGGCATGCCAGGTCACTCTATTTGAAGGTAGATGAAGCTGTTTTTGTGAATGGTTTTGTCAATGAGCTTGAGCAAACATTGACGCCCTATAAAGGCGAAGGTTGCAAAGTGGCTATCGATTATCATCGAAGCGATGCGCGATCAATGATCGAACTAGGAAACGAATGGCAGGTTAAGCCTACAGATGAACTGATTCAAGGCTTAAGATATGTATTAGGTGCGCCTAATGTCAAAATGCGTTACCGAGACTAAGTAAGTTGCGAGTTTCCCTGCCCGCTAGCCTTGTGGTTTAATAGTTGCATTGCAGAAACTACTGACCATCGGCTGGCAGCGTTATTGATAATGTTATTGATAACGAAGTCGGGAAATATACTTTTAGTGTTGCTCCCCTTTATGGTGTTGGCGACCCCATTAATTGCGATACGAAAACGGCGATATGAACGCTTATTATTTGGACTTTGAACAACCTATCGCTGAGCTGGAAGAAAAAATCGAAGAGCTCAGAATGGTAGGGAATGATAGTGATTTAAATATCACGGAAGAGATTAATCGCCTTAAAAGTAAGAGTGTAACGCTGACAGAGAATATTTTTTCAGACCTTTCTGCCTGGGATGTCGCGCGGCTGGCCCGTCACCCTAAACGCCCTTATACACTGGATTATATCTCCCGAATTTTTACTGACTTTGACGAACTTCATGGTGATAGAGCATACGCCGATGACCCCTCCATTGTAGGCGGAATAGCCAGGCTTGAAGGGAGTCCGGTTATGGTTATTGGGCATCAGAAAGGGCGCGAAATAAAAGATAAGGTCAGGCGAAATTTTGGGATGCCGAGACCTGAAGGGTATCGCAAGGCATGCAGGCTAATGGAGATGGCAGAGCGGTTTAGCATGCCTATTCTTACATTTATTGATACGCCAGGCGCGTACCCTGGTATTGGCGCTGAAGAGCGTGGGCAGAGTGAAGCCATTGCGCACAATTTGGCTGTGATGTCGCGCCTTAAAACGCCTATTATTTCTACCGTAATAGGTGAAGGCGGATCTGGCGGTGCGCTGGCTATCGGAGTTTGCGATCAGCTATATATGCTGGAATATTCAACGTATGCGGTTATTTCCCCGGAAGGGTGTGCGTCTATCCTCTGGAAGAGCGCTGACTATGCATCAGAAGCGGCTGAGGCTATGGGAATCACTGCATCAAAACTACAACAGCAGGGTTTTGTTGACCGGTTGATTGATGAGCCGCTGGGTGCCGCACACCGAAATTTGGACGATATGGCAGAAAACCTTAAGGCTGCATTGCTTGAAGGGCTAAGCGAGTTGAAAAAACTGTCGACCGATGAGTTGCTTGAAACACGATACCAGCGCCTCACATCTTATGACCGTTTCTCCTGATTCTGATTCTATTGCTAACGCCAGCTCTAACACCGAGGGTTATCAGTTGAATGACGCTTGGTTTGTCTCACTTCCTGACGTTCTAAAACAAGCACTCAATAGCATTCCTGATTCAGAGCACTATTTTGTCGCATTGAGTGGGGGGCTGGACTCTTCTTTATTGGCGGTGCTTGCGCATCGTTATCTACTTCAATTTCGTCATGCATCCTTAACGGCAATACATGTTCATCATGGCATTAGCCAGCACGCTGACTCCTGGCAGAAGCATTGTGAAGATATTTGTAAGTGTCTGGGTATCGAGCTAATTGCGCAACAGGTGTCACTGAAAAGCCCCAAAAAAGGTGTTGAAGAGGCCGCCAGGTCAGCTCGATATGGTGTGTTTGAATCTGTGTTACCAAAAGGCGGGGTTCTCCTGCAGGGGCACCACCAGAACGACCAGGCGGAAACAGTGTTGTTGAGGTTAATGCGAGGGGCCGGTGTGACAGGCATGGCAGGGATACCTCGAACCCGCTCTTTGAATGCTGCCAGTATCCACCGCCCTTTTTTAGATGTTTCTAAAGAGCTGTTGCTTAAGGTTGCTGAGGGGCTTGGTCTGAGCTGGGTAGAGGATGACAGTAATGTCAGTCGAGAGTACGATCGCAACTTTGTCCGGCACGATGTTATTCCCGTGCTGGAGTCTCGATGGAGAGGGGCAGTGAGCCGACTGGCAATGTCGGCAAACCATTGCAGAGAGAGTTCTGAGTTGGAAGACGCGCTCGCGCAGATTGATATCGCAGACATGACGTATGAACGTTTTGGTTCTGCACTGTCGATAACTAAGTTAGCCCGGTTGTCGATGAGCCGGCAACACAATGTTGTCCGCTATTGGTTAAGGCAACTCGGTATGGGATTCCCTGGCGAAAAACGATTTCTGCGGATTTGGGCAGAGTTGCTTCCTGCGCGTGATGATGCAAACCCAATGATCGAGTGGTCACAGGGAGTTATCAGGCGTTACAGTGGTTTACTCTATGCACTGCCGCAGACAGCCATTGAGTCGCAAGCTCGGTTCTTGTTATCGGAGTGGGAGGTCGGCTTTATACAAGCTGAGGACGTCGAACAAAGAGGCGCTGGTGCTGAACATAATACCATCAAGCGTCCCACTACTGTTGTGTTTGATGAAAACCTGGGAGGGCAGCGTTACTCTCTACGCATCGTTGAGTGTGGGCCTGAGGTTGATTATCTCTCAACGCATGATACACCGCTTGCAGATGGCTGTTTAATGGCACGGTTGCCAAGTGAGAGTGAGCGGGTTGTGGTTAAATTCCGGCAGGGTGGCGAGTTATTTAGACCTGCCGGTAAAGCTCATCATCGACCACTGAAAAAGCATTTTCATGATCATAATGTGCCGCCATGGTTGAGAGATTCTGTCCCGTTGCTATATTACAATGATAGCTTGGTAGCGGTTGGTCAATTATTGGTTGCTGAAGGTTTTCAACCCCAGGGAGAGAGCGAGAGTCTGGAAATAAAGTGGTGTTAGAAACAGAGCAATAATCAATTGTAAAATATTACTGTCAACCGTCGTCAGATAGACGATTTTCGTTGAGTCGAATTTGAGCTTCTGGTATCCTGACACCCCATCTTGAGATGACAATCTCCCCTCACTAATTAATGTTTCATAAACAGACTGTTTTATAAAACAGACGCTTTTATAAACGATAGACTTACGGGATCTGCATGACGCGCTATATATTCGTCACCGGTGGTGTTGTATCTTCTTTGGGTAAAGGTATTGCTTCAGCTTCTTTGGCTGCAATATTGGAATCCAGAGGATTAAAAGTAACCATATTAAAACTTGATCCATATATTAATGTTGATCCGGGTACCATGAGCCCTTTTCAACATGGAGAAGTATTTGTTACGGATGACGGCGCTGAAACGGATCTGGATTTAGGACACTACGAACGCTACATTCGTAGAACGATGACCAAACGCAACAACTTTACCAGTGGCCGTGTATACGAAGATGTCATTCGTAAAGAAAGACGCGGCGACTACCTCGGGGGAACTGTTCAGGTTATCCCTCATATTACCGATGAAATTAAGCGTAGAGTGGTTGAAGGCGCCGGTGATGTCGATGTGGCATTGGTTGAAATCGGTGGAACGGTTGGTGATATTGAATCACAACCTTTCCTCGAGGCGATTCGTCAATTAAGAGTTGAAGTTGGCAGTTCGCGCAGTTTGTTTATGCACCTGACGCTGGTTCCTTATATCGCCACTGCGGGTGAGACCAAAACCAAGCCGACCCAACACTCAGTTAAAGAGATGCGCTCTATTGGTTTACAGCCGGATATACTGGTGTGTCGTTCTGACCATGAAATTGACGCTTCTTCTCGTCGTAAAATAGCGCTTTTCACCAATGTTGAAGAACGTGCGGTTATTGGTTTGGAAGATGCTGACAGCATTTACAAGATTCCTTCCATGCTCCATCAGGCTGGCCTGGACGATATTATTGTTGACCGTTTTAATCTGGATGCGAAACCTGCTGACCTTTCAGAGTGGGATGCAGTGGTTGAAGCAGAAGCCAGCCCGACAAAAGAAGTCACCATTGCAATGGTTGGAAAGTACATGGAGTTGCTGGATGCATATAAGTCGCTGATTGAAGCGCTTAAGCATGCGGGCATCCATAACCGCACCAAGATAAAAACACTGTATATCGACTCTGAAGATATAGAGCGAGACGGAACCGGTGTTCTGGATAGTGTTGACGCCATTCTTGTTCCCGGTGGGTTTGGTGAGCGAGGCGTTGAAGGTAAAATTAAGACAGTACAGTATGCCCGTGAGAATAAAGTACCTTATCTGGGTATTTGCCTGGGGATGCAGGTCGCTGTTATCGAGTTTGCGCGTAATGTGGCTGGCATGGATGGAGCACACAGTACCGAGTTTACACAGACCTCTCCATACCCTGTTGTCGGTCTGATTACCGAGTGGAAAGATGCCAGCGGTACAGTAGAAACCCGTGATGAAGACTCTGATCTGGGTGGCACGATGCGTCTAGGCGGTCAGGAGTGCCGACTGGAACAAGGAACCAAAGCGTTTGACAGCTATGGTAAACCCGTCATTGTTGAACGTCATCGTCACCGTTTTGAAGTTAACAACAACTTGTTGCCCAAGCTAAGTGAAGCCGGTCTGGTTGTTTCCGGCCGCTCTATGGATGGTGCTCTGGTTGAAATCGTAGAAGCGCCTGACCACCCTTGGTTTGTGGCCTGCCAATTCCATCCTGAGTTTACTTCAAACCCTCGCGATGGCCACGGGTTGTTTGAAGGGTTCGTTCGGGCAGCCTTCGACAACAAAAAACTTTGATAAGCAATAGGGACGTTAGATATGTCTAAGGTAATCAGTGTTCAGGATATTTCGGTTGCTAATGATCGCCCGTTTGTTTTGTTCGGTGGAATGAATGTATTGGAGTCTCGTGACCTGGCGATGCAGATTGCAGAGCAATATGTGGAAGTGACTCGGAAGCTTGGCATTCCCTACGTTTTCAAGGCGTCATTCGATAAGGCAAATCGCTCTTCTATTCACTCATATCGCGGGCCAGGAATGGAAGAGGGCCTCAAGATATTTGAAGAGGTTAAAGCGACCTTCAATGTTCCGGTTATTACTGATGTACATGAGGTTTACCAAGCTGAACCCGTCGCGGAAGTATGTGATGTTATTCAACTACCGGCTTTTCTTGCGCGCCAAACGGATCTGGTTACGGCCATGGCTAAAACAGGCGCGGTCATAAATATTAAAAAACCGCAATTCTTGAGCCCATCACAGATGGGGAATATTGTTGAGAAGTTCAAAGAAGCGGGTAACGACAAGCTGATCTTGTGTGAGCGTGGTAGCAGCTTTGGTTATGATAATCTCGTCGTGGATATGCTTGGCTTCAGAACCATGAAACAGTGCACCGGCGGGTTGCCACTTATTTTTGATGTGACTCATGCACTCCAGTGTCGAGACCCATCGGGTGCCGCGTCTGGTGGCCGTCGTGGGCAGGTGGCTGAGTTAGCTCGCGCGGGTATGGCGTCAGGCTTGGCCGGGCTTTTCCTCGAAGCACACCCAGACCCTGATAATGCTAAATGTGATGGCCCAAGCGCACTCCGGTTAGATAAACTGGAGCCGTTTCTCAAGCAGGTCAAAGCAATTGACGACTTGGTTAAAGGCTTTGAACCACTAGATACTGAGTAGGTTAGAGTCGAAGGATTTTAATAGGCGAATACTACGCACGTCATCCTCGCGAACGCGGGGATCCATTGTTTTTGGGTTTTGAGTGATTGAATTCCCATTCACACCAGGGGCTCCTCTTGCAGAGCAGTTAACCTTGTTTGCGGGAATGACAAAGATCGCTGGGAATGACAGAAAGAAGATTTTTTAAATAGTAATTGTGTCGTAATTGGAGATACAGAGTAATGGCAAAAATCGTTGATATCAAAGGACGTGAAGTTCTGGATTCCCGTGGTAACCCGACTGTAGAAGCTGATGTGTTTCTTGAAGGCGGAATAGTGGCGACTGCATGCGCACCTTCTGGCGCATCAACCGGTTCCCGTGAAGCACTGGAATTAAGAGACGGCGATAAGTCTCGTTACCTTGGCAAAGGCGTGCTAAAAGCGGTTGAAGGCATCAATACGACTATCCGTGATGCTCTGCTAGGAATGGATGCTGTTGACCAGCGTGCGCTCGACAATAAAATGTTAGAACTGGACGGAACAGACAACAAAGCAACCCTTGGTGCGAACGCTATTCTTGCTGTTTCTTTGGCTGCGGCAAAAGCGGCTGCACAGGCCAAGGGTGTAGAGCTTTATGCTCATATCGCCGATATCAATGGCACATCTGGACAGTACTCTATGCCAGTTCCGATGATGAATATCCTCAATGGCGGTGAGCACGCCGATAATAATGTTGATATTCAAGAGTTTATGGTACAGCCAGTGGCTGCTCCAACGTTTGCAGAAGCATTGCGTGCCGGGGCAGAAATTTTTCACTCGCTTAAGAAGGTTCTGAAGAGCAAAGGCCTCAACACAGCGGTAGGTGATGAAGGTGGATTTGCACCTAACCTTGAATCGAACGAAGCTGCACTGGCTGTTATCAAAGATGCCATTGCAGAAACGGGTTATGAATTAGGTCAGGATATTACTTTGGCACTTGATTGTGCAGCCTCCGAGTTCTACGAAAATGGCCAGTATAATCTGTCTGGTGAAGGGAAAGTCTTCGACTCGGAAGGTTTCTCTGACTACCTTGATGACCTCACTAAAAAATACCCGATTGTTTCAATTGAAGATGGCTTGGATGAAAGCGACTGGGATGGCTGGGCATATGCAACTAAAAAGTCTGGTGAGTTTATTCAGCTTGTTGGTGATGATCTGTTCGTTACCAATACCCGTATTCTAAAAGAAGGTATCGACAAAAATATTGCAAACTCCATTCTCATTAAGTTCAACCAGATTGGCAGTTTATCTGAAACTCTTGATGCGATTAAGATGGCGAAAGATGCAGGATATACCGCAGTTATTTCTCACCGCTCGGGGGAAACAGAAGACACTACTATTGCTGACTTGGCTGTAGGAACCTGTGCAGGCCAAATCAAGACCGGCTCGCTTTGCCGATCAGATCGTGTTGCCAAGTACAACCGACTACTGAGAATTGAAGAGCAGCTAGGTAGTAATGCGCCATATAACGGGCTGACTGAAATTAACGGAAAGGTTAGGCAATAAGCAGCGTATTGTTGTATCTACACTTGAAAGGGCAGAGTAATATCTGCCCTTTCTTGGTTTATAATGCTGTTAGATGCTCTGTTTCGGGCGTATGCTTAAGCTAGAAATATAAACTAATAGAGACCTTTGCACGATGTTATGAGCGAAGCAAAGACAAGGCAAAAAATGACGAAAAAGCGCAGTATATATGTAATATATGAGCATTTAGAGTCATTTTTTAACGCTGTATTTGTAAGCGCAGTAGTCGTGCAAAGGTCTCTAATAATAAATATTGTTAACGCATCAACTATGAAATGGCTTTGGCTCTTAATGACTGTGTTCATCGTCGCACTTCAGATCCGCCTTTGGGTTGGAGAGGGGAGCTATGCACAAGTATGGGCATTGCAGAAGCAGATTGATGAGCAAATTGCCAGTAATCAAGTCTTAGCTGATAGGAATGCACTTCTTGATGCCGAAGTGCTGGATCTCAAGTCGGGCAATGAAGCCATTGAAGAGCGTGCAAGAAATCATCTGGGAATGATTCATAAGAGTGAAACCTTTTACCTGTTAATCGACAACAAATGAGTTTGTAAAAACGTATTCGTTAACTCATTAGCTGATGCTTCACACCGCATTGCTAAGCCAAATACACTAATCCCTGCTATGACCAATTTTCCTGACTATGACCGACTTTCCTGACTATGACCGACCTTCTCGATAGCGCTCCCAAACGTAAGTATTGGGTTATTGTTCCTGCTGCGGGCGTTGGTAGCCGTATGATGGCTGATCGGCCTAAGCAATATCTGCCTTTGGCAGGTAAAACCGTTATCGAACATACCTTGAACAAGCTCCTTACCTGTAAGCAATTCGATACACTGCTGGTTGGGTTGTCTCCTGAAGATTGTTATTGGGACGCATTGCCAGTCAGCCGCAACGATCGCATTATTCGTTATGATGGTGGACGGGAAAGAGTCGATACTGTCTTAAATGGGCTTTACGCTATTTTGGGCAAAGCGGAGCCTGATGACTGGGTACTGGTTCATGATGTTGCTCGCCCATGTGTCACCATTGAAGATATTGATCGGTTAATTAGGCAGCTCAATGATAGCGAGACCGGGGGTATTTTGGGGGTTCCCGTCGCCGATACGGTGAAGAGGGTAGAGCGAGGTTGCATTGTTGATACCGTTGATCGCTCATGCTTATGGCGTGCCTATACGCCGCAAATGTTCCGTTATCAAACGTTACTGAACGCGCTTGAAAAAGGGTTAAAAGAAGGTCTTCAGATTACCGATGAAGCATCTGCTATAGAGGCCTTGGGGGTGGCACCCGAAATGGTATTGGGAAGTGCTGAAAATATTAAAATTACCCAGCCTGGAGACCTTGAACTGGCCGAGATCTACCTGTCTCGTGAAAATAAAACAGACAACAAGTAATGGTTAATCTATGAGTTTACCTGTAATTAGAGTCGGGCAAGGATACGATGTTCATGCCTTTGAAGATGGCGATTATATCATCCTTGGAGGGGAAACTATCCCTTATTCTCAGGGGCTTAAGGCGCACTCAGATGGAGATGTATTGCTTCACGCACTTTGTGATGCGTTATTAGGGGCCGTTGCGCTTGGAGATATCGGCCATCACTTCCCGGACACGGATGAACAGTGGTCTGGCGCAGACAGCCGGGTGTTGTTACGAGCGGTGCGAGAGCTCGTGCAGCCTTATCAAATTTCTAACGTCGATTGTACGATTGTAGCTCAAGCGCCCAAAATGGCACCATATATTAAGGCGATGAGAGAAAATATCGCTGACGACTTACTGCTCGAGATGGATGCGGTAAGTGTTAAGGCTACAACCACAGAGCACCTGGGATTTACAGGTCGAAAAGAAGGCATTGCATGTTTCGCGACATGTTTGATTGTCAAACCATGAATCTGAGCTAGATACGTCTCAATATAGAATCACCACTCAAGGTATATAATGTGAAGTTTGATCTTTCGTTCCCCAGGGCTAATAGCGATGTCTCTTGCCAGGGTATTATTAGAACTCGCGATGAGGATTTTTTCGTCGAAGAGATGATGAACCTCAGCCTTACGGGAGAAGGGGAGCACGTTTGGATATTTGCCGAAAAACGTGGTGAAAATAGCGACTTTATTGCCCGTAAAATCGCCAAGTTTGCTGGTGTTCGAGAGATGGATGTTGGCTTAAGCGGGCTAAAAGACCGACATGCGGTGACCCGGCAATGGTTTAGTGTTTATTTAGGCAATCTTTCTGAACCTGACTGGCGACTATTGAATGATGAGAACCTTCAGATTATATCTCATCAGAGGCACAGCCATAAACTGCGCAGAGGGCAGCATTATGCCAACCGCTTTTCTTTGCGCATTCGCCAATTACAGGGAGACTTGGCAAGGCTTGAGCAGTCGCTACAGGTGGTTAGCCAGCGGGGCTTTCCAAACTACTTTGGTGAACAACGGTTTGGCAGAGGGGGAGGGAATGTAGAAAAAGCTGCCTCTATGTTTGAGCGGCGAATTAAAGCAACAAAAAGTAAACGGGGCTTATACTTGTCTGCTGCTCGTTCATTTTTATTCAATAAAGTACTGGCAGAACGGGTCAAGAATAATAGTTGGCTGGAGGCGCCTTTGAATGGGCCTCTATATGGAGAGTTGCCCCGAGAGTACGTTGGCCAAGGAGAGTGTGACTACATCGGTTGTAGCAAGTTAGAGCAGGCGGTGTTCGCAGAGTATCCCGAGCTTACTAAAGGTTTGTATGCAAACCGCTTGAAAATGGAAGAACGCCCCCTTTCAATTGTTCCTGAAAACATGGCGTGGCGATTGTTAGAAAATGTTCTTGAACTTGATTTTTTGTTACCAGCAGGTTCATTTGCTACATCATTGCTATCCGAAGTAGTAAACTACAGCGTTTTTGAGCGAACATACTAACGTTGGTAAAACTAAATAACTCTGATAAAACGAACGTTGGAGTGAAGTGCTGGCTTTGAGTGCGCATGAAAATAGCATAAAAAATAGGGCTCATGAACTATTGAGCCCACTGTTTATAAAAGAAGAATAATGAACTTATTAATTTCAAATGATGATGGCGTAAATGCCCCTGGTATTATTGCTCTTGCGAGGGAGCTAAGCCAGGTTGCAACGGTCAGGGTCTCTGCACCCGACCGGGATCATAGTGGCGCGAGTAACTCGTTGACTCTGGATCGACCATTGCGCCCCACCTTTCTAGAAAACGGATTTGCCTGTATTGATGGAACGCCCACTGATTGCGTTCATCTTGGTGTCACAAGTTTGTTTGATCTTGAATTCGAACGGGTTGTATCAGGCATTAACAGCCATGCAAACCTTGGTGATGATGTTATTTATTCAGGCACAGTTGCGGCAGCAACAGAAGGACGCTTTCTGGCTGAGCCTGCAATAGCGGTGTCGTTGGTTAATGCGGGAAACCACCATTACGATTCTGCGGCCAAAGTTATTTCTACGCTGCTAACCGAGCTTGACCATTTGTCAGTGGGCCCGAGAACCATTTTAAATATTAATGTACCGGATAGACCTTATGAAGATATTAAAGGGTTCCAGGTTACTCGTTTAGGGCACAGAGCAAGGGGCGGTGAACCAGAGATGATGGTTGACCCAAGAGGCAAGGATCGATACTGGATCGCAGCGGCCGGGGAGGGCGATGACGCTGGAGAAGGAACGGATTTTCATGCGGTCGCAAACGGTTATGTCTCGATAACACCAATACATATAGATATGACAAGATATGATGCAATCAGTGATGTGAATCGCTGGCTTGAGGGGATGAAGTGAATCAGTCACTAAATTTACAGGGGATCGGCATGACCTCTATGCGCACGAGAATGCGCTTAGTTCAACGACTTAGGGATGAAGGCATTGATGATGAAGATGTTCTGGATGTGATGGCCAATACGCCACGGCATATTTTCGTTGATGAGGCGCTTGCCCATAGAGCATACGAAGATACCGCATTGCCGATAGGTCACAACCAGACCTTATCACAACCTTATATTGTCGCCAGAATGACACAGGTTTTGTTGCAGTCAAAACCTTCAAGGGTGTTGGAGTTGGGTACTGGGTCAGGTTTTCAGACGGCGGTATTGGCTCAGTTGGTAAATGAAGTGTTTAGTGTAGAAAGAATCAGGCCGCTTCAAGAGAAAGCAAAAGCGCGGTTTAGGCAACTGGGGCTACGAAACGTGCATACCCGTCATGCTGATGGAGGGATGGGTTGGCCAAGCTCAGCGCCATTCGACGGAATTATTGTGACGGCGGCGCCAAGTGAGATACCTAAAGACTTGCTGGGCCAGCTTGCAGATGGTGGCAGATTGGTGATTCCTGTGGGCGGAGATACACAGGAGCTTACTGTCGTCACCCGCAAAGGGAATAGCTTCGATTATAAAGTGATTGAACCGGTCTATTTTGTTCCACTTCTGGGTGGTGTTATTCGTTAGTTTTCATACTTTTAAGCGTGTTGTGTTTGTTAATATGTTGATGTTAGGGATGAGTTTTGAATCAATCTAAAGTGCTTCTATTTTTTAAAGGTGCGGCAATGGGAGCTGCGGATATTGTTCCTGGGGTGTCAGGAGGAACAATTGCCTTTATCACCGGTATCTACGAACAGCTAATCAACTCTATTCAGTCAGTTTCCTGGAAAACAGTTTCGATATTAAAAGAGCAGGGGGTTGTGGCTGCCTGGAACTCTATTAATGGTTGGTTTTTACTCACGCTATTTTCAGGAATATTGTTTAGTGTTTTTACGCTGGCAAAACTCATAAGCTATTTACTGGTGGCCTACCCTGAAATGTTATGGTCATTCTTCTTTGGGCTGGTTGTCGCCTCAGTTTGGCATGTGAGTCAGCAAATCAAAGAGTGGCGCTGGATTAATGCGCTGCCTATTCTGCTGGGTATTCTGGTTGCCTGGGGGTTAAGTAGCGCGGCACCCGCACAAATTGAAGCCACAACCCTGAATATATTTCTCTCTGGCTGTTTAGCCATCTGTGCAATGATTTTGCCGGGTATATCGGGCAGTTTTATATTATTGCTACTGGGAATGTATAGCGTGATTTTGGGCGCGGTTAAGTCACTGGATATTGCCGTGTTGGCGGTCTTTGCCAGTGGTTGTGTCGTTGGGTTGCTAACAATTGCCAACATGCTGGCATGGGCCTTTAGGCGTTTTCATGACTACACCTTATTAGTATTGACGGGCTTTATGATTGGCGCATTGGATAAAGTATGGCCTTGGAAAGAGACTATCAGCTTCAGGTTGAACAGTCATGGTGAGCAAGTGCCACTTATTCAAAACAATGTTATGCCTGGTAGCTACGAAGTACTGACTGGGCAATCTTCTGAGCTGGGCTGGGCGTTGGCCTCTGCTGCATGTGGTATTTTGATTGTTCTGCTATTGGAACAGATGGGGCGTAGTCGACACTAAAAGTGTGAACTGGTTGTTACTTTAAGGTGTTTCCTTTGGTAACAACTAAATGATTTGGTAACTAAATCGGTACTCTGGTTGAATTGAAATAGTTTGCTAGAATAATAGGTTAGCGCAGGTTCTTAATATTGAGTAACTTCTTATATATCGTTTTGGAATAATTAAGGTTGTTTATAGAGTTTTAAATTATTGTGTATTTACTTGAAACGACTAAAATTTACTCACCTTTAGCGGCTGGTTTTCAGCGATTAGCCGCTTTGTCGTTTCGGTATTTGTCTTATTTCTTCATTGCCATTTCTTTATCTGCTTGTAATTCAAGTGGAATTTATCAAGATAAAAACTTTAATCCTCCTGTTTATTTTGGCTCCCATAAGGTTACCAAAGGCGACACAATGTATTCGATTGCATGGCGCTACGGCAGAGATTATAAGGAATTAGCCGATGCTAACAAAATTCCACCACCTTATGTGATTGCCATTGGGCAGCGTATTAGGCTTGATCTAAAAGGCTCTGTTCCGAAGGCTAAGAAAAAAAGTAGAGTGGCTACTCATAAAAAAACCACACCCCGCAAAAAGCCTACAAAAAGTAAGCCTACTGTTACAGCAAAAAAGAATACTCGTGTTAGCACAAAATCAAAGACCGTCAAGGGCGTAAATTGGCACTGGCCTCATCTTGGCCAAATTATTGCAAGATACTCTTCTACCGGGAATAACAATAAAGGTATCGATATTGCCGGTAATTTGGGTGACTCAGTATTTTCAGCTGCCAGAGGTGAAGTGGTATATGCAGGAAGTGGGTTACTTGGGTATGGAAAGTTGATAATTATAAATCATAACCAGCATTACCTGAGTGCTTACGCGCATAACGATCAAATCCTCGTAAAAGAAGGTCAAAAGATAAAACAAGGCCAGAAAATAGCTGAAATGGGGAATACTGGTACTAACCGGACAAAGCTTCATTTCGAAATAAGAAGAGATGGAAAACCGGTTAACCCATTGAACTATTTACCGAAACGGTAAAAGTTCGCAAAGAAAGTTAACAAAAAATAAAATAATGTTTGGTGGGAATCTTGTAGTCTACGATCAAGACCAAACGGGGTAGTCCAATAACAACTAGATTGTTGCGGCACCATAACCCTAGAGGTTGTGAAGTGTACAAAAACAATACCGAAAGCAGGGCCCGTGTTATGTCAGCTGAAAGAGAAGAATACATCGAAGATATAGCGTTTGAGAATGATGCTAAAGCATCACATGCTTCCAAGCGTGATGAAGACAGTGTTGTAACGCCTATTGACCGAAAGAGAGCGGGAAAATACACCGCTGAATCTAAAAATTACCGTCAATTAGACGCTACTCAAATCTACTTAAATGAAATCGGATTTTCACCACTCTTAACACCGGAAGAAGAAGTTTACTACGCTCGACTTGCCCAGAAAGGGGATGAGGCTGGTCGTAAGCGAATGATTGAATCCAATCTTCGCCTTGTTGTTAAGATCGCACGCCGGTACGTTAACCGCGGGCTTACACTTCTTGACTTAATCGAAGAAGGTAATCTCGGATTGATTCGTGCCGTTGAAAAATTTGACCCTGAAAGAGGGTTCCGCTTTTCGACCTACGCGACTTGGTGGATAAGACAGACTATTGAACGTGCGATTATGAACCAGACCCGCACGATTCGCCTCCCCATTCATGTTGTTAAAGAACTGAACCTCTATTTGAGGGCAGCAAGAGAGCTCACTCAAAAACTGGATCATGAGCCTACCGCAGAAGAAATTGCAGACTTGCTCGACAAGCCAGTTGAAGACGTTAAGCGCATGTTGGGCCTTAACGAGAGAATTACATCTGTCGATACCCCTGTTGGAGGTAATGGCGATAAATGCTTGCTCGACACTGTTGCTGACGAAGCAGCATCAGACCCTGCCGAGCTACTTCAGGATAGCAATTTAAGAGGCAGTATTGATACCTGGTTAGATCAGCTATCTGGCAAGCAGCAAGAAGTATTGGCTCGCCGTTTTGGGCTTCGAGGCTACCAGATGAGCACGCTGGAAGAGGTTGGCAGAGAGATCGGTTTGACCCGCGAGCGTGTTAGACAGATTCAGGTGGAAGCACTAAAACGGCTTAGAGATATTCTTGAGAAACAAGGGTTAACTGGCGAAACACTATTTAAATAGTGTTTGAAGCGGGCATATTCCTGCAAAAATAACTCAATAGTAGAACCACGTTTTTGTCAGTTATAAATGACTGACAAAAACGTGGTTTTTTTGTATACGCAATATCTGCGTGCGACATATATATGCTATCCGAACCAAGCAGCAGGGCTATCCTAAAAACGAGGCGATAAGTGCAGCATGACTATGGGGTGTGCCACCCGCACCAGTGCCAGCAAGTAGATTATATGCAGGGGCTTTCCACGCCTCTATTGGTTTGCAGTTCGCCATTTTAACCGCTTAAAGGAATTAATCAGAGCTTCCTTAGATTTTAACATTGCATTTCTGCTAATTAGGATTTGTATGAGAACTATTGAACAGTATAATCGATTGGTTGCTGATAACATGGGCACGTGATAGTGGGTTCAGTACTGGACGATTATCATGAGTCCGGCTGGTGGCGTACCAAGCAGAAGAGTTGGGCGGTGCCTGGTTTTCAGGACTACTAAAAATAAACAATTAGGGATGAAAGGTAAAATGAAACAATTAATCACAGCATTGGTATTAGTTCTAGGGCTTACTCAAGTTGCTTTTGCTAAAGAAGTAGCGGGCGTAAAGATTCCGGATTCAATTAAAGCAGGTAGCACTGACCTTGCACTTAATGGGGCGGGTTTGCGTGAAAAGTGGATGTTTGATGTGTATGTAGGCGGCCTGTACCTGGGCCAGAAAACCTCTGATGCAAACCAGGTTATTAATGCAGATGAGCCTATGGCGATTAAACTTCACATGTTGCGTGATGTATCGGGCGAGAAGATGGCAAATGCTACTCGCGAAGGGTTCGAGAACGCAACTAACGGAAACACGGGTACCATCAAAGGTGAAATCGACAGCTTCTTGGCCGTATTTGGTGATGAGGCGACTGAAAACAACGTATACGATATGGTATATGTTCCTGGAAAAGGTGTTGAAGTTTATGTAAATGGTAAGTTGGCCAACACTATTGAAGGTGCTGAGTTTAAAAAAGCGCTATTTGGTATTTGGTTGTCTGATAAGCCTGCGCAGGAAAGCCTGAGAGACGATATGCTAGGCAGCTAATCGCATAGTATTTGTGTTCAAAAAAGGTCGCATATTATGCGGCCTTTTTTATTGGTTTTGATTACACTATCGACCATGACTTGGTTGTTCAGAAGAGTGAGCATGAGAATCCCTCAA
This sequence comes from Alkalimarinus coralli, assembly GCF_023650515.1. Classification (NCBI taxonomy): domain Bacteria; kingdom Pseudomonadati; phylum Pseudomonadota; class Gammaproteobacteria; order Alteromonadales; family Alteromonadaceae; genus Alkalimarinus; species Alkalimarinus coralli. The sequence continues at coordinate 2,477,460 of NZ_CP096016.1, read as the reverse complement.
GTGTTTCAGTTGGCTTCATCAGCAAAAACAACAGCAGTAAAAGCCCCCAAAGCAAAGACCGCAGGAGTAAGCATTGCGATAGCGCTAATTTCTTTGATGCTTTGCGGTGATGTGTATGCTGACGAAATTAAAATAGCCGTAGCCAGTAATTTCAATAACCCCATAAAATATCTGGCTAAACGTTTCGAGAGCCAGAGTGGCCATAAAACGGTATTAATAGTTGGCTCAACGGGTAAGCATTATGCGCAGATAAAACATGGCGCTCCTTATGACGTGTTTTTAGCCGCAGATGCCGCGAGAGCGAAGCGACTGGAAGATGAGGGGGTGGCTATGCGCAGCAGCCGTTTTACTTACGCAATTGGAAAAGTGGTATTGTGGAGCCCTCAAGCAGAGTTGATTGATGATGAATTAACGGTGCTGAATGAGGGACGTTTCAAACATCTAGCAATAGCCAACCCCAAGTTGGCACCCTATGGGAAAGCGGCACAAGAGGTCTTACAGAAACGAGGCTTATGGAAATCATTACGGCATAAAATGGTAAAAGGGGAGAGTATCGGACAGACCTATCAGTTTGTAAAAAGTGGTAATGCCGAATTGGGTTTTGTCGCCTACTCGCAAGTTAAACATCATATTGGCAATAATGAAGGGTCTAGCCACAAAGGCTCTCTTTGGATTGTCCCTCAGGCGCTATATACGCCGATTGAACAGCAGGCAGTGTTATTGAAAGATAGTGCTGCTGCGCGTGAATTCCTGTTTTATTTAAAAAGTGATGAATCGCGCCGAGTGATCGAATCGTTTGGGTACGGCTCATTATGATCTTGAGTGATTCAGATATTGCCGCGCTTTTTTTAACGCTCAAACTAGCCGGGCTTACGACGTTAATTCTTATTTTAATTGGAACTCCTATAGCGTGGTGGCTTTCAAGGTCCAAGTGGCGCTATAAGTTTGTTATTGAGGGTATTATTGCGCTTCCGCTGGTGCTGCCGCCTACCGTATTGGGTTTTTACCTTCTTATATTATTGGGGCCACAAGGCCCAATAGGCGGTGTGATGGAGTGGTTTGGTGTCTCCTCACTTGCATTTACATTCACCGGATTGGTCATTGGCTCTGTTTTCTACTCAATGCCTTTTGTTGTCCAGCCTCTTCAGTCTGCATTTTCAGCGATTGGCCAACGGCCGATGGAGGTTGCAGCGACGCTTGGGGCATCACCGTTAGATCGTTTCTTTACCGTCGCAGTGCCATTAGCAAGACCAGGCTTTTTAACTGCCGTGGTGCTGGGATTTGCCCATACTATTGGTGAATTCGGCGTGGTATTGATGATTGGCGGGAATATTCCTGGTGAGACCCAGGTTCTGTCTATTGCTATTTATGATCATGTAGAAGCGCTGGAGTACGGGCAGGCACACTGGCTCTCAGGAGGGCTTTTAATACTCTCATTTGTTATGTTGATGGCCGTGTATGCGCTTAATGGACGCATCAGCTGGGGGCGCTCATGAGCATTGAAGCCAAATTTAGCTTGACCAGGAAAGACTTTACGTTTGATGTTGATTTAAGCATTCCGGGCAGAGGGATCACCGCTGTATTCGGCCCTTCAGGTTGCGGCAAGACAACGCTACTCAGGTTAATGGCTGGCCTGGAGCAATGCGAACGTGGGCACTTAAAGGTTAGAGAGGCGATATGGCAGGATGCTACCTCGTCTGTCCCTGCCCATAAACGAGCTGTTGGCTACGTATTTCAGGAGGCCAGCCTTTTTCCTCATTTAAGTGTTAAAGACAATCTTATGTACGGGGTGAAAAGGGTTCCGGCTGTTGCGCGCAAAGTCTCGCTTGAGCGAGCGACAGAGCTGCTAGGGATTGAACACTTGCTTAAGCGAAAATCTCATCAGTTATCAGGTGGAGAAAAGCAGCGTGTGGCCATTGCCCGTGCGCTGGCTGTCAGTCCACAACTTTTGTTAATGGATGAGCCTCTGTCAGCGCTAGATCAAACGCTAAAGCGCGACATTATGCCTTACCTGGAATCGCTCCATACAGAACTGGATATTCCTATTATTTACGTTAGCCACTCGCCGGATGAAGTAGCACGTTTGGCAGACCACTTGGTGCTGCTTGAAGCTGGGCGTGTAAGGGCTGATGGCCCCATTCGAGAGATACTGACCCGATTGGATTTGCCGCTAGCGTATGGCGAGGACGCGGCCGCAGTCATTGAGGCTAAAGTGACCGGCCACGACGACACATACAGTGTTAGCTATCTTGAGTTTTGTGGCGGAACTTTTACGGTGGCAAGAAATTCATTGCCAGTCGGTTGCTTAGTCAGGCTCAGGGTGGTTGCCCGAGATGTTAGCCTGACATTGCAGCGTCAATCGGGAACCAGCATTCTGAATATATTATCTGCCACTGTCGAAGACGTTATTGTAGATCAGCAACCTGAAGTGATTGTCAGGTTAGATGCGGGTGGCGTACCTCTGCTTTCCCGTATTACGCGCAAGTCGGCCGCATTGCTTGATTTGCAGCCAGGCCAGAGTGTATATGCTCAAATAAAGAGTATCGCGCTGCTGAGTGATTCTAAATAGTTGGGGAAGCTCTGATTAATTCCCTTAAGCGGTTAAAACGACTAACTGTAAACTAATAGATGCGTGTAAAGCCCCTGCTAATAATCTACTTACTGGCACTGGTGCGCATGGCGCACCCTATAGCAGCAAAGTACCTATCGGCCTTTTATCTCATCAATTTTATCGGCAATATTGGTTAACTCTGGGCGATGCTTACGAATTTCATCCGTTGTTAAGCCATCAATTTCATGAGGGAATACTAACCAATCACTGCTTTCGTGCACGTAATAATCAGGCACTCTGTCAGTTTGGTTGTTGGTCGGCTTGTAATAGGGAGTCGCAATACGAATTTCCGGGGTATTTTTTTTGCACGCCTTTTTTATATCAAGAATAGTTTGATGAATACTTAAACCACTATCATGTACATCGTCCACAATGAGCAGACTGTCTTCACTCTCAAGGCGTTTGATTAGATAGGTTAGGCCGTGAACTTTTACATGTTTACTTCGCTCGCCAATCCCTGTGTAGGACGACGTACGTATCGCAATATGATCTGACTCTACACCAAATACATGCAGCAGTTCTTGTACCGCAATTCCAACTGGAGCACCACCCCGCCAAACACCAACGATATAGTCTGGGCGAAAACCACTTTCATAAATGTCTATCGCCAGCTGAAATGAGTCTTCTAGAAGCTGTTGAGCGCTGATGTATACCTTTTCCATCTTACTGCCTTTAGTGTAAAAAAAGTGTTAAAGCTTTGTCGTGATGTTCTGCGTTATGTCTCGTCACGGCCAAACAAGGAGAGAGTTAATACTCGGTTTTGCTTTTGTATTCGCATAAATCTTCGATAATACAGGCTCCGCATTTGGGTTTTCTGGCGGTACATACATATCGGCCATGAAGAATAAGCCAGTGGTGTGCATCTAACAGATACTCTTTTGGCACGAGCCTTACCAGCCTTTTTTCTACTTCAACCACGTTTTTACCTGTCGCAATTTTTGTCCGGTTAGAGACCCTGAATATATGGGTATCAACGGCCATGACAGGCATTCCAAAAGCGGTGTTGAGCACCACATTCGCTGTTTTTCTACCAACTCCCGGGAGGGCTTCAAGCGCTTCCCGATCCTTTGGTATTTCGGAGTTATGTTCGGTGATTAGAATTTCACAGGTCTTAATAATGTTTGCAGCTTTACTGTTGTAAAGGCCGATCGTCTTTATATATTCTTTTAACCCTTCAAGCCCCAGTGCATATATGCTCTCCGGGGTATTCGCAACAGGGTAGAGTTTGTCGGTTGCTTTATTTACTCCCTTGTCAGTCGCCTGTGCAGATAAAATAACGGCAATCAACAACTCAAAGGGCGTACTGTAATTTAGCTCTGTCTCCGGGTTTGGGTTATCCGCTTGTAGGCGTCTAAAAATTTCGGTGCGAATATCCTTGTTCATTATGAGATAGTACCTGTTGTTCGCACTCGCTTGCTGCCCGCTACAACGTCTGCTGTGTCTTTCTTCTCTCGTGCTTTCAGGTTCTCATCGATGATATTTTTAAGTGCGATGAGAATTCCCATACCGACGAATGCGCCTGGAGGCAAGATGGCAAACAGGAAGTCAGGGTAGTTGGAAAACACATCTATTTGCCAGTCGCTAGCTGCTTCTCCGAAGAGTAAGTCCATACCGCTGAAAAGCGTTCCCTGACCGATGAGTTCTCTAAGTGTCCCCAATATTATTAACACAAGTGTAAAGCCAACGCCCATCATCAAGCCGTCGAGCGCTGAGGGCAGTATTGCGTTCTTTGAGGCAAACGCATCTGCTCTGCCCAAAATGGCGCAATTGGTGACAATAAGAGGGATAAATATCCCCAGAATTTCATAGAGTTCGTAAGTGTAAGCCTGCATGAGCAGTTCGGCGCAGGTCACCAGAGAAGCAATAATCATGACGAACGCAGGCAGGCGAACCGTCTCAGGTACGAAATTTCGAATTAGAGAAACTGAAATGTTTGATCCGAGCAGAACCAGTGTTGTCGCAAGACCAAGACCTATGGCGTTAACGGTTGTACCCGTGACGGCAAGAAGAGGGCATAGTCCTAGCAGCTGAACCAGTGCAGGGTTGTTCTTCCACAATCCGTTAAGTGTAATCTCTTTGTAGCTACTAGTGGCCATTCGCGTCACCTTCTGCCGATGCCTGCGGAGCTGATTTTGTCTGCAATAGTCTGTCTTTATTTTTGTGGTAGTACATTAGCGCATTATTGACGCCTGATACGACTGCCCTGGGAGTGATGGTCGCGCCAGTTAGCTGATCAAAGTTACCCCCATCTTTTTTAACTTTCCACTGCTTAGGCAACGGTTGAGTTAAGGAGGTGCCTTCAAACTGAGTGATCCAGTCAGACTTTTTGATCTCTATTTTATCACCTAGTCCAGGCGTTTCTTTGTGATTAATAACCCGTACGCCTTTAATATTACCGCTAATATCAACACCCACTATCATTGATATTGGGCCTGAATAACCATTCTCTGCTATGACAGGCAAAATAACGGCCACGGGTGCCTGGTTTTTTCGAGCAATGTAAGCGCTTTTCTCTCTCGGCAGGTTTAGTAGTCCGCCTGGGTTCAGCTCAAATGTGTCTTCCAGCAGCTCGTTGTCATGCTCTTCGACAGGCACGATTTCCAACAGTGCTTTGGATTGGGCTTTTTTGATCTGTTGTTCGATGGTCTCTTTTGTCAGCGTTTGAGTCGCTGCGATAAGGCCAGAGGTGATAACTGCAAATATGGCAAGGCCAATGGCAGACCTGACAATTGACTGTTTTATTGAATCCATTATTGTGGCTCCTTCCCGCCGCGCTTGGCTTTAGCATAACCGTACGTTCGTGGCTGGGTGTATAGATCAATAAACGGGGCAGCAAAGTTCATCAGCAATACTGAAAATGCGATTGCATCAGGGTAGCTGCCATAGGTTCTAATAACGTACGTCAGAATCCCAATTCCTGCGCCATAAACTAGCTTTCCTTGAGGGCTTACGGCTGAGGTTACAGGGTCTGTTGCGATGAAAAATGCTCCCAACATTGTCGCACCGGCAAAGATATGTAGCAGGGGAGGCGTGGTTTGATCGGCATCCCACCCGAAGATCAGTGACATGGCAGTCAATGCGGCCAGCATACTGATAGGGGCATGCCAGGTAAATACGCCCTTTTTCATCAGGAATAACCCACCAGCCAGGAATGCGATATTAGCCCACTCCCACCCGTGGGCAATGAAGTTGCCAAATACCGGGTTTTTAACAACATCTTCTGCGATGGAATGCCCAATCTCGTGCTTGTACACATCGAGTGGTGTTGCCATGGTGAACGCATCAACGCTCTGAGTAGCAAACCCAAATATGGTCGCTAGTGTGTCCAGAAAACCAAGCGGATTATCAAGCAGGCTGACGGGGGCTGCCCAGCTTGTTGTCATGGCGACAGGAAAGGATATTAGCACCAGCGCAAAGCCAACCATTGCCGGGTTGAATGGGTTGTACCCCATGCCCCCGTATAGGTGTTTCGCGACGATAATTGCAAAGGTTACGGCAACAAAGGAAACCCACCAAGGTGCCAGAGGGGGAAGGGTTAACCCAAGCAATACACCTGTTACCAGCGCACTGTAATCACCTAAATAAAACGCCAGTGGACGCTTTCTGATTAGTAATACGACTGACTCAGACAGCAAAGCGATAAGCGAGCACCAGATAACATTGATGAGGTTGCCCCAGCCAAAGAACCATGTAAGGGCAAAGAGCCCTGGTAGTGTTGCTATCACGACTGCACGCATCAAGTTTGCCGTTTTTCTGGGCCCGTGTGCGTGGGGGGAAGTTATTGTCATTAAGCCCATTTAGTTAACCATTGCTCTCTGTTGATTCGGTTGTTTTCTCAGACGCTGTTTTTTCTGAGCTTATTGCTTCGTTGAGTGCTGTTTCAGCATGACTGACGCGAGTTTTGTTTTTTACAATTGCACGCTCCAACTTCTCTACCCGGTCAGGGTGGTTAAGTTTCGCATCCTCCAGCGTGTCCAGCATTAGTTGCAACTTGTTTTTGGCCTTATCTACATTGCTTTTCAGTTCTTCAATAGATGGGCCTGCGGGTTGCTCGGGGGCTCCACCTTCACTCAAGGCTGCAATTTGCGCTTTGATTTTGTCTACATTGTTTTGGCTGCTTTCTACTGCTGTCGCAAGCTTCTCCGCGCGTTCCGGGTTGTTTTGCTGAGCATCTTTCCAGGCCGCTTCCATTTTGCTGAACTTGTCTTCAGCACTAATGAGTTTCTTTTGCAGGCTCTCAAGTGTTACGTCGGGAGCGGAAACTGTCGCTGCTGTCTGGCCTTTTTTCTTAGCTTCTACGCGTTGAACTGCGGCTTGAATTGCTGCTGCTTTATCATTTGGCGCTTGAGCTGTCGTCGACGGTTGTCCTGCTGATGGGGCAGCGGTTGAATCCTGGGCTGCCTGCGCCTCTTTCTTGGCTGCCTGAGCTTTTGCAGCGGCCTCTGCACGTGCTTTGCGTTTGGCCTCTTTTTCAGCTTTTTCTCGTTCGATTCGTTCTTGTCTGAATTCGAATCGCTCGCGAGCCTGGTTTGACTTTTCCTGGTCAGCTTTGATCTGTCTCAGCTCGCCCTTTGCGTACCGATAGTATTGCACGAGAGGAATCGTGCTTGGGCAGACATAAGAGCAGGCACCGCACTCGATACAGTCAAATAAATTGTGGTGCTCGGCTTTTTCAAACTCCTGACCCTTGGCAAACCAGTACAGCTGTTGCGGCAGGAGCTCTGCCGGGCACACCTCAGAACACATGCCGCATCGGATGCAGGCTTGAGCGGGTTGAGGTGGCGTCAGTTCTTTGTTTGTAGCGGCTAGCAAGCAGTTTGTCGTTTTTACTAATGGCAACTGAGTGTCGTTAAGCGTAAAGCCCATCATGGGGCCGCCCATGACTAAGCGACTGCCTTTCTGGTTAAGGTAGCCGGCTTTTTCCAGCAGCCAGTCGATGGGGGTGCCAATTAAGGCCTGAAAGTTGCCTTTGCTGGCGATGCAGTCCCCTGTCAGGGTGGTCACACGGGAAATAAGTGGTTCGCCATGGCGAATGGCTCTATAAACTGCAGCGGCCGTCGCGACATTCTGGCACATGACACCAATATCCGCGGGTATTTTCCCGTGCGGAACTTCTTTGTCTGTGAGGATTTTTATGATCTGTTTTTCACCGCCAGACGGGTATTTTGTGGGAATGCTGACCACTTCAACCTGGGTCTCTTTAGCTGCCTCGCGAAGCGCTGCTATGGCCTCAGGTTTGTTATCTTCAACACCAATCAGGCACTCACCGGGCTGGAGTATGTAAGCCATTATCTCAAGGCCGAGAATAATCTCTTCTGCCCGCTCTCTCATTAACCGGTCATCTGATGTGATGTAGGGCTCACACTCTGCGCCGTTTAGTATTAGCGTATTAACTTTATCATGGCGTGGAGGGTGCAGTTTGATCGCTGTTGGGAAGCCTGCACCGCCCAGTCCTGCTATGCCTGCATTGCGGATTCTCACCAGTAGTTCATCGGGTGACAGCGTAGAGTAGTCTTCGCAGCAGGTGCGTTCGCACCACTGATCCAGCCCGTCGGGTTCTATAAAAATGCAGAGGTCTGCCATACCTGACGGGTGAGGAACCGCGTGATCTTGAATAGCGGTGATGGTGCCGGACGTTGGGGCGTGGAGTGCCACACTTATCGGACCCACGGCATCTGCCAGCAACTGGCCTTTTAGAACCCGGTCGCCAACCCGCACTATGGGGTCGGCACGGTGGCCAATATGTTGCTGAAGTGGCAATATCAGCTGTGGAGGAATGCCCGCATCAGAGATAGCACGTTGGTTGGATTGCTCTTTATTCTCTTTTGGATGAATGCCGCCGTGAAAGTCCCAAATTTGCTTCATTACACTGATACCTCTGGGGCTTTATCGGTCGCGATGATGTTACTGTCCTGTTGGGGTAGGGTACTTGGGATTTCCCATGACCAGGATTTGATATCCTCTGGCACTGCCACCATGTCGATACAGTCGACAGGGCAGGGCTCGACACACAGGTCGCAGCCCGTACACTCATCTGCGATAACTGTGTGCATCTGTTTTGCGGCACCTAAAATCGCATCCACCGGGCAAGCCTGTATGCACTTTGTGCAACCGATGCACTCATCCTCACGTATGACCGCGACTTGTTTGCCTTTCTCTTCCCCGTGTTCAGCATCAAGCGGTGTTGCTTCTACATCTAACAGGTCTGCCAGTGACTGAATGGTCGCCTCACCACCGGGTGGGCACTTGTTAATGTCCTCTCCGTTGGCGATTGCTTCTGCGTATGGGCGGCAGCCAGGAAAGCCACACTGTCCACACTGGGTTTGAGGGAGAAGGTTGTCAATCTCATCAACGATAGGGTTGCCTTCGACTTTGAATTTAATTGCCGCAAAGCCAAGGATAGCGCCAAATATGACGGCTAACGCGAGGAGGGTGAGAATGGCGCTTAAAATAATACTCATTGATTAAGCCGATTCCTAAATGTTAACTAAGCCGGTGAAGCCTAAAAAAGCCAAAGACATTAAGCCTGCGGTAATCATACCTATTGCAGAGCCTTTAAACGGTGCTGGAACATCTGCCACGGCAATGCGTTCCCGCATTGCTGAAAACAAAACTAACACTAAAGAGAAACCCACGGCGGCACCAAACCCATACATAATTGATTCAACAAAGCCATTTTGCTTTTTGATATTGAGCAATGCGACACCGAGTACCGCGCAGTTGGTGGTGATTAGCGGAAGAAATATTCCCAGAACACGGTACAAAAGAGGGCTGGTTTTTCGAACGACAATCTCTGTGAATTGAACAACAACGGCAATTACCAGAATAAAGGTAATGGTTTGCAGGTATTCAAGACCCAGTGGAGACAACAGGTATTCAAATGCCAGATAGCTACAGACTGATGAGAGTGTTAATACGAAGGTGGTTGCCAGCGACATTCCCATAGCGGTTTCAAGCTTATTGGAAACACCCATAAATGGGCATAAGCCAAGAAACTGCACTAGCACAAAGTTGTTGACCAGTATTGTGCTGACAAGAATAAGGATGTATTCGGTCATCGTGTACTCCGATCAGCCAGCCAATGGGATGGCCGGCCATTAAATAGGGTCGCTATTATCTGAAAGCTTGTTATTCCATTCAAGATTTAAAGAAGGGTAAATCTAGTTGAATTTGGAATAAGGTTATTTAATCCTAATCAAATCAATTACATGATCCGCATGCCGGGTTTTGCTCCCTCATGAGGCTCAAGGAGCCATATCTCTTTCCCGCCAGGCCCGGCAGCTAGTACCATGCCTTCTGATAAACCAAACTTCATTTTACGCGGTTTCAGGTTGGCGACCATTACGGTTAGCTTTCCTATCAAATCTTCTGGCTGATAGGCTGACTTTATACCTGAAAATACGGTCTTTGTTTCGCCTCCCAGGTCAAGAGTAAGGCGCAGCAGCTTCTTTGCGCCTTCAACGTGTTCTGCATTTGCAATCAGGGCTACGCGTAAATCAACTTTGGCAAAATCGTCAAACTCGATTTCATCTGCAAATGGTTCAATAGCAGGGCTCTCTGAACTTTCTGAAGCTTGCGGTGTTGCTGTATTTCCACTCACTTTGGCTTCGGCAATGGCATCCTCTTTTGAAGCTTCGATCATAGCTTCAATTTTCTTCATCTCAATGCGCGTCATCATGGGCTTGAACTTGTTGATCCTGTGCGCAACTAGCAGTTGGCTACGCTCGTGCCAGCTCAGTTTGATGTTCAGGAAGTCTTCTGACTTTTGAGTCATGGCAGGCAGTACAGGCGCTAAATAGGTGACTAACAGTTTGAACATGTTGATGGCATTAGAGCAGATATTCTGTAGCGCCTGTTCCTGGCCTTCTTGTTTAGCCAGCGTCCAGGGCGCTTTGTCGTGAATATACTGGTTTGCCAGTTCGGCCAGTTCCATTATCAATCTAATTGCTTTACCAAACTCTCGTGATTCGTACAGCTCGGCTATTTCGTCGCCAGCATCCACAAACTTTGCTAACAGTTCAGGTTCATCACACTCTGTAGACAGCAAGCCTTCAAACCGTTTAGTAATAAAACCGGCACAACGGCTGGCGATATTGACCACTTTACCGACTAGGTCTGAGTTAACGCGCAGTGCAAAGTCTTCAAGATTGAGATCCAGGTCATCAACATGGCTGGTTAGTTTGGCTGCAAAATAGTAGCGCAAGTATTCAGGGTCAAGTTGTTCCAGGTAGGTGCTGGCTTTAATGAATGTCCCTCTCGACTTAGACATCTTCTTGCCATTGACGGTGACAAAACCGTGCGCGTTGACTGCCGTGGGCGTTCTAAAATCAGCGCATGAAAGCATCGCAGGCCAGAACAGGGCGTGAAAATTAATGATGTCTTTACCAATGAAGTGATATAGCTCAGCGGTGGAATCTTTGCCCCAGTAGTCATCAAAATTCAGGTCGTCACGGCGATCACAAAGGTTCTTAAAGCTGGCCATATAGCCGATGGGGGCATCCAACCAAACATAAAAATACTTGCCGGGCTGGTTTGGAATCTCAAAACCAAAATAAGGCGCGTCACGGCTGATGTCCCACTCTTGCAGACCGGTATCCAGCCACTCCGAAAGTTTGTTGGCAATTTGTGGTTGTAACGTACCGCTGCGAGTCCACTCTTTTAAAAATTCGGTAAACTCCGGCAGCTTAAAGAAAAAGTGTTCAGAATCTTTCTCTATTGGCGTTGCACCCGAAATGGCTGAGCGAGGGTTAATAAGCTCCATTGGCGTGTATGTTGCGCTGCATACTTCACAGTTGTCGCCATACTGGTCTTCGGCTTTACACTTGGGGCAGGTGCCTTTGATAAATCGATCTGCCAAAAACAGTTCTTTTTCCGGATCAAACGCTTGGGTGATTGATCGAGAGGCGATTCGGTCTTTTGCCAGACAGCGGTTATAGATCAACTCTGAAAGAGACTTGTTCTCTTCCGAGTGAGTTGAGTAGTAGTTGTCGAACTCAATTAGGAAATTATCAAAGTCTGACTTATGCTCTTTGTTTACTCGGTCAATCAACTGCTCTGGAGTAATACCTTCCCGCTCTGCTCTCAGCATAATTGCGGTTCCATGAGCGTCATCAGCACAGACGTAAATACACTTCTCACCACGGAGTTTCTGGAAGCGTACCCAAATATCAGTCTGGATGTATTCCAGCATATGCCCCAAATGAATAGGTCCGTTGGCATAGGGAAGTGCGCTGGTTACCAGAATGTTTCGTGCTGTGGTCTTTGTCATGGTTACTTATTCCAGTGTTGTCTCTTAGTGCTTATCAACTGCTTGGTCTTGGAGCATTAAAAATAGTGCTTGGAAATGACGGCATATAAAATGGGCGCTATGATACCGTTTGATGCTTAAAGTTTCATCTAATTCCTGATCTTAGCGAGTTATTATTGAGCAAACGCAAAATAAATGGCCTTCTGGCGAATTGCCAAGTCGTTAGGATTTTAACTTCGAGTTAGAAGTAGTAGACTATTTTACTCGGTTTTACCCTTCTGTAACATTTTTCGAACTATCGTTTTACACGCAAATGCTCGGTGGAATAATTTTATGAGTCAAATCGATGCGACGCAGTTAGAGTCTGCTATCAAGTGTTATCAAGACCCTTACCTTAATGAAAACCTTTATGAGCTTAAGGCGATACAAAATGTTGCCAGTGACGAACAAGGTAATGTAACTGTTGATATTCAGATGGGTTACCCTTGTGACGGGATCAAAGGAGGAATGTCTCAGATTCTAACGTCGGCCATTGAGAATGTTGAAGGGGTTGAGAAGGTTACTATTAATGTAACCACTGACATTATTCCCCACCAAGTTCAGAACCATATGAAAAATATGGATAAAGTGAAGAATATTATCGCAGTTGCCTCGGGCAAGGGCGGAGTAGGGAAGTCGACCACATCGATAAACTTAGCATTGGCGCTGAGTCAGGAAGGGGCAAAAGTCGGCATACTGGATGCTGATATCTATGGCCCAAGTGTCGGCTTAATGCTCGGATTCCCCGATGGAACGCACCCTAAAACCCAAGATAATCAATTTTTTATACCACTTGAAAAACATGGCATACAAGCGATGTCGATGGCATTTCTGGTGAATGATAAAACCCCGATGGTTTGGCGTGGCCCCATGGTCAGTGGCGCAGTCCAGCAGTTATTGAACCAGTCTCTATGGGATGATCTGGATTACTTAATTGTTGATATGCCGCCGGGTACAGGTGATATTCAGTTAACGCTCTCCCAGAAAGTGCCGGTTGCGGGTTCGGTTATTGTTACAACCCCTCAGGATATTGCGTTGCTCGACTGTAAAAAAGGCATCGAAATGTTCCGCAAAGTCGATATACCGGTGCTGGGTGTGATCGAAAATATGAGCGTGCATATCTGCAGCAACTGTGGTCACCATGAACCGCTGTTTGGCGAGGGGGGCGGAGAGCGAATCTCGCAAGAGTATGAAACGGAGTTACTGGGCCAGCTTCCGCTGCATAAAACGATTCGTGAACAGACTGATTCTGGCACTCCAACGGTTGTGGCAGAACCTGATTCTGAAGTTGCACTGATGTATCGTGATATTGCACGAAAAGTGGCGGCAGAGCTTTCTCAACGAGCCAAAAATTATACTAATCTATTTCCTGAGATTATCGTCAGTCAGGATTAATCTATTGCAGGCATGAACTTCAAGTTTGTGCCTGCTTACCTCCATTATAAGCTTATCGCTTTGCTTTATTGCTTGCGCCATCAGCCAGGCACGGGGCCGGTCCATCGCTTCAGCCATTTGGCCAACACGCTTTAACGTTTCATCGTCAAGCCTAACAGAGGTTGCTTTTAACGCCATTCAGGTTCTCCAAGAACCTATACTATAACGCATTAGTTTTAGGCTGTTGTTGGCAAACTCGATGGAGGTTCCCAAGGCCCATACAAGGCTAATAAATCTTGAATCGCTGCCCCAGTGTGATGAAGTAGAGATTGTCGTTAAACGATATATCACCTGCCACGTTGCCAAAATCCATATCATATTTGGCTCTTCTTACGCCTGCGCCAAAGCTGAACCCCGAACGGGTGAAGTACTCTAGTCCAGCACGCCCATAAAAACCTAATGAAACGTCATTTTCGCTTTTGCCAAGGTCAATCGTGATATTGGTTCCGTTTTGTGCTGCCGGGAGGTTTTCTGGCTGCTCATCAGTGTTATTAATGTGCCCGTAGGCGAGCAGAGGCCCGGTGCCTGCGTAAATTCTAAATCGGCTGTTGGGTGCGATAGCGGCAAAAACACCGCCATGGATTTCCATGAGAAAAAACTGATTCTTTAATGCCAGCGCAGCTTGATTGTTGGTTGCAACGAACACAAAACTGTCGTTTTTCCAACCAATATGGGCGCCTGTTTCAAAGCCGTACTCAAGCCACTGGCGGGCCATCGGGATTTGTGCCTGTATGCCTCCAAACGGTATGGATGGCACGTCCGCATATGCTTTTTCCCCTGTGTCTGGGTCGGTGATCGTAGCTTGAGCCTGGGTGTCGAGGCTGCCTAAATTGACGGTAAGATATATCCAATCATCGGATGTCGGTTTCTCGGGGCTGGAGACCTCTTGGTATCTGATAGGGTCTGCATAGAGATAGGGGGAAAAAAGTGTTGATATAACGAGTGATAGCGCGAATCGATATAAGGGGGTTCTGCTCATCATGTTTATTCTCCGTTGACCTGTCGTGTGGAGTTAAGGGGCACTTTTTAAGCGCTCAAGGCGCAACCGGTGGCGCTGATCGAACAGTCGTCGGCTGCCAAGCTCAAGAGAAGCATAGACACCAAAGCCAGACCCGGCAGAAATTAAAAATAGAATCAATAGTTGATACTTTACCGCTTCTAAAGGAGGGCTACCGGCTAGAATTTGGCCTGTCATCATACCGGGCAGTGCCACTATACCTGCCGACGCCATACCATTAATAGAAGGGATCATGCCTGCACGCATCGCCTCTTTTTTTATATCGGCAAGTGCTTGAGCGCTGCTTTCCCCGAGCATCAAGCGTTGTTCAATCACTTGCTGTTGTTGCCATGCAGTTGAGGTTAATCGGTCCATCGAAATTGAAATACCATTCATGGTATTGCCGAGTAGCATGCCTAGTAGGGGGATTGCATACTGAGGGGAGAACCAGGGGTCGGGTTTAATGATAATAGAGAGTGTGGCAGTGACGAGTATGAATGATGAGAGGAACATCGACAAAACGCTGGACAGGTATCCAAAGCCACCAGCAAAGGGCCGCTGTTGACGGCCTATTACCTCACGGCCTGCTGCCAGTAACATGATGCCTGCGACGACCACCAGCCAAACGGGATTTATATCGCCAAACAGCCAACGCAAAATAAACCCGATCAAAAAAAGCTGGATGGTTGCTCTTATTGCGGCAATAATCAGTTGCTTGTGGAGGTTGAATTGTTGTTTAAAACTGATTGCGGCCAAAATAAGTATCAGAGAGGAGGTCGCGAGTAGATCCCAGATGCTTAGACTGATCATATTCATGCGGCAGCCCCTTCAAGTTCCCCGTCGATCATATATAACGTGGTGTTTGCCACTCTTTCAAGCTGGCTGGGGTCGTGGCTAATCCATAGTGCGGCGGCGTTGTTGTCAGTGATGTATTCTTTAATAAATTTCTCGACGCTATCCGTGTTGCTGTTGTCCAAACTGGCAGTCGGCTCGTCTAATAACAGCACCTTAGGTTTTTTCTCTAGTGATCTTAGAAGCGCCAGCCTCTGCTTTTGGCCTGTGGAAAGCTGATTGACCGCTTGTTGCGCTATATCTGAATCTAAAGATAACCTGGCTAACCATGCTTGTTTAATGGGGAATTCAAAGTGCTTTCCAACTGTATTGTGCCACCACAGGCTTTCAGCGGGTACTAACTGTACTTTTTTTCTCCAGTCTGGTGCCGTAATCGCCTTGTGAGATTGGCCCTCAAGAGACATCTCTCCATTGCTTTCCAGCAAATCGGCAATGGCTTTTAGCAGCACGGATTTGCCACAACCCGAAGGCCCACTAAGGCCAATACAGTGATGGGCACAGAGGGTGAGGTTGATGGGGCCGACGTGCAGTAATGAGAGGTTCTGGATGGATAATAACGGGAGCGCGACCATAAATAAGCTCTATTGATGCTACATGCGTCCAGTGATTTTTGCAGAAAACCGTGCCGCATCATACGAGCCACCCTGGTGCATTGTGATTCTTTTTAGTGTGTATGGCGCCAGGTTGTTCAGTTTGTTAAGGCCTTTGCATGTAGTTACGGCAGCAGAATAGTGCTCTGAGATGACCTGCTCTGCTTGGGTAGATTGATCTCCGTTGGGGTAGCAAAACAAACTGACCGAGGTGTTCAGTTTCTTTTCCAGGTCATGCTTTGAGTCGACCAACTCCTCTTTGAGTAATTGTTTGTTATTAATATGGTTGATTCGAGTATGGTGTTTTGTGTGGCATCCGAACTTAATAAGTTTTGACTGCGTTAGCTCATCGATTTCGTCCCAGTTGAGTATTACCCTGTCTGAGGGGGATCTGGTCAGTTTTAGCTGCTCTTCTATTTTGTCTAAGTGTTGATTAATTGCTGAATCAGAAAGTGACTTTGCGTTTGAAATCGCTGCATCTACGAATAACTTGGGGTCGGATAGTGTGCTATCCAAGCATGATGTCAGCCAGGCTTTTGATTCCGAGTCGGGAAGGGTACTTGTCAGAGTCGATCTGTCTTTTGAAGCGGATTGAAGGTTATTTAATATCTTTATCAGACGCCCAGGCCAAAAAGTGTTGCTGGTTTCAATAAAGCTAGAAACTAGAAATATCGTGGCGGGAACGTTGTGTTTCTTTAAGAGAGGAAACGCAAAGTCAAAATTATCCTTCCATCCGTCATCAAAGGTAATGGCGCAGTAATTTTTACCGGTTTTGGCCAGCAACTTTGAATTATTAATAGCGTATTCGAGGTCAACTATTTCAAAGCGCTTGTTAAGTTCACGCAGATGCATGTCAAAGGTTTCCGGGTTTACGATCATTCCAGGCTGCTCATCGCGAGACTCTATGCTGTTGTCAGGTAGCACCCGGTGATAGGTCAGAATAATCAGATTCCCTCTATTAAAGCCCCAGAACACAGCAGACCCTAAATGGAATAGCTTAACGGCTGTGCGTTTTAAGAACTTTTTTAAGTTCGCATTCATTTTCTATGGCATCCATGTAGAAAAATATATTTTATATAATTTTACTTTTGATATGTGGCTAATAAAAGCCTAACTATGCATAATTACGCCGATTGGGACTTCAATGCCAAAATAGCCGTTTGTGGTCTTGGCAAAAAGCTACAAGGAAGAACAGACTATATGAGTGAAGGCCGAGAAACAGGTAGCCTGAGCCTGCCTCCAGGTGTAATTATCAGAGACTATCGTTCTAGCGATAAAGAGATGGTTTTTGAGTTGATGTCTGGCATTTATGATGAGAAAAGTGCTGTTGAGAGCCAGCGGCGCTGGCAGTGGCAGTATGAAGATAACCCCTTCAATCCTAACGGTGTTCCTGCTATACGGGTTGTAGAAAAGGATAAGCAGATATTCGGCTTGCTGTGCGGCATCCATCAAAGGTTTTACATTGATGGGCTGCGATGCGATGGTGTTTGGGTAACCGATCACATGGCCCGCCCAATGGAGGGCGTAGGTAATGCTCGTGCAGGGAAGTTGTTAGCGCTCGATTTCTGTGGGCATTACGATCTTTTGTCTGGGCAGTTGGCGCCCAAGTTAAACCAGTATTGGACCAGGTTGCTTCAACGAGGCCCTATCGATACTGCTCACCTTCCTGTTATGGTTAGGCCGCTAAGTATAGAGGCTGTGCTTGCAAAAAAGCTCAAGCTATCTGCTTTTACGAGGGGGCTCGCCAAAATCTTTGACCTGATGCTACCTCTATATTTGAAAAATAAAGCATGTAATGCAAAAGGTTACTCATTTGATATAGTAAGTACGTTTGATGCATCGTTTGATGAGATCTGGGATCGTGTGCGTGACGGGTATTGTAATATCGGATGCAGGAATAGCGAATACCTTAACTGGCGTTATAAAAATATCCCTGATCGAAGCTATGACTGTTATGTCGCACGCAAGGACGGGGTTATAAAGGGATGGATCGTCTGTCGGAGAATTTATGGCAAAGACATACCTAAATCCCGGATCGTCGATATGTTAATGGCGAATGGGGATGTCGAAACCGCGCATTACTTGATAACTAACGCGGTAAGAATGCAAAAAAAGCAGGGGGCTCTTATTGTTCACGCTCTTGGTACTGAGAATAGTGCGATAAAAGAAGCGTTTAGCTTGAGCGGTTTTAAAGCTCACCCTGATGAAAACCGTATGCCTGCGTTTATAGGTGTTAACAACCTTGAAGAGGTAGATAATAGCCTGTTTTATAAGTCAGAAAATTGGTATTTAACGCTCGGTGATTCCGATATTGATATATTTGATACCGTATAAATCATGTTGGCAACGTTAACGATACACTCATTTTTTTAGTGAAGGTTGATTATGGAATTGTTAGAGCCTAGTGAGCTCAACTTAACATCGACGATATTTAAATCTTCGGTTCGAACATTATGTATCACATCCGCGAATAGGGGTGAAGGCGTGACAACGGGAGCTATTTCATTGGCGGGCGCATTATCCACTCTTGTTCAAGGGAAAGTGATTCTGGTCGATGGGAACTGGGCCAACCCGGATCTTAGTAAGCATTTCAAGTTGCAAGATAGACCCGGGGTTGCCGAGTTGCTGGATGGAAATTTTAATGAATTTTCTGAAAGAATACATTCGGATAAGGCGTTGGCGTTTGATGTGTTGCCTGCGGGGGGCAAGACACCGGAGAAAAGAAATGTCTGGAATGAAGAGTCATGGCCGGGGTTATTAAATGAACTGTCAGCTATTTATCAATATGTGGTGATTGATGTAGGGGCAGTACACTCAAACCCTGACAGTATCGTTTTAGCCCGCGCGTGCGATGGAACTGCTATGGTCGTGCAAAGCGAGGCGACTCGATGGGAGGTTGCGGTTGTGGCTAAAGACAAGTTAATTAGCGCAGGTATTAATATTGTTGGGGCGATATTTAATCGGCGCAAATTTTACATGCCGAAGTGGATTTACAATTTATTATAATATGAAGGAAATATTGAGTATGAAATACCGGTTCCTGGCTATGTTTATCTCGGTGATCCTGATGACCGGGTGCGCGACGCCTAAACATTTTAATGGTGAAGAATTTGAGCTAAATATCGTCTCTGATCAAGGTGCCGGTGACCTGTCAAAAAATGATCATTTTGCCCAACATTTTCAGCCGGAAGATGAACTTGATGTGATCTTCCGCTTTGATGAGTTTGAGGGGTTGGAATACAAACTGGCAGCTGATGATGTTGTTGAGGTGACATTTATAGCGGCCCCTGATTTGAGTTTCCAGCAAAGAATCAGACCTGACGGAAAGATTTCCCTGCCTTATCTGGGGGGAATAAAAGCTTCGGGTAAAACGGTGGAAACCTTACAGGAAGAACTAATAAAACTGTATGAAAAGTCCTTGGTAAAACCGGAGCTTTATATTTCTCTGATAGAACATGGTGCACGAACCAATGAATTAAAAACTGCGCTGGGAACTCGTATCAGAGGGCAGAGCAGATTGCTAAGGGTTCGTTCAGATTATGTGGTTACCTTTCCTATCATCGGAGATATTGATGTCAGGCAGATGGGTATCAAGGACTTGGGTAAAAAGGTGAACCAACTTTATGCCGAAGAGGTGCCTGGCCTCGAGGTGGATATCATTCTAAACAAGTATGCGGACAAAACCGTATACGTATTAGGTGAAGTGTTATCTCCAGGTGCATTTTCTGTATCCAAACCCATCTCTCTGCTGCAGGCATTGGCACTATCAGGCGGAATTCGTCCGGGAGCCCAGTTGGAACATACCATTGCGATGCACCGTGTAGGAGACAAAATGGTCGCTAGAAGGTTTGATCTCAAGGCTGCGCTAGAAGGTCGTTCGATGGAGACAGCGCTTGCAATGCTTCAGCCGGATGACATCGTCTATATTCCAAGTTCTGACCTATCGAGAGCATCAGAAGTGACTCGCTTCATGAAAGATGTACTGTTTTTTAGAGGGATAGGCGTGACGTTTGGTTACGACTTTAACGAATAATACTGGCAGGAATGTATGAATAATTCAGTGGATACGGTAGAAAATAACTATATTCGGGAATTTGTCCGCATATTTTTTGCCAATAGAAAGTTAATTAGAAGAATTTTTGTAGGGTTTGCCATTTTTACACTGCTGGTTTCTTTGCTGCCCCAAAAATGGTGGGAGTTATCGGGACAGGTTATTGTACTATCAAAAAAACTAAGCCAGTCAACTGAAACTGAGTCTATGTATGGCACCCCAGCTGCGCGATACTTGCCTCCAGAACTACAAGACCTGGAAACAGAAAGTAATATTCTTCGGTCACAAGAGCTGATTAGAAAAACAGTGAGTGAGCTACATGCAAGTGGGGAGTTTTATTTGCAACCCGGCTTGATAGATACATGGGTGCTTGAACCTGTTAAAACTGCAATCGCGCCGATTAAGGACCAAATAACGTCCACGATTAACGACTTGTTTGACAAAGAACCTGAGGAAGAAAAAGATTCAACCATTGATGAGCTTAGTGAGTTCGTCAGTGAAGAGCTGACGACTGAAATACTGCCTGGTTCAAACGTGATTCTAATAACATTTAAATTCACAGACCCTGATATGGGGGTTATGTTTCTGAATAAACATTTGGATAATTATTTAGAAAAGCGTCGAGAGCTGCTTTTGGACGAGGCGAATATTGATTTTTTCCTCGATAAAAAGAATCGCTTCCAAGCTCGTTTTGAAGAGCTTGAGCGGGAAAAAACCAAGCTCCTGAATGACTACGGCGCGACAGACCCTGATCGTGAACTAACCCTGACTATGGATCAGCTATTTGACGAAAAAAATAAACGTAACTTATTACGGGATCTGATTCCCGAAAAAAGGAAAACTCAAGAACTGAGGGTGCTTAAAGCGCAGATATCAATCATTGATGAGCGGTTGGAATTGCTAAATAAGCGGGTTTCAGAACTAAATGAGGTTGAGTCCCGGCTAGTGCGGTTGAGTACGGAAATTGACGCCGTAAGAGAAGCCTATTTTACATATAGTCGAAAGTATGAAGATATTCGAACCCAGGAAAATGAAAATGCCAGAATTGTTTCGAATGTTAAAGTCCTGGAGCATGCAACGCCACCGCTTAAACCTGCATTTCCTCGACCTAAGCTTATGATTCCACTTGGGTTGGTCACGGGGCTGCTTTTGGCTCTCTCGTTAGGCTATATTCGTGAGTTTTTTGATCATGGCTTTAAACATCAGGATCAAATCATAAAATACCTCGACATTCCTGTCATTGCGACAATCAACGACAATGATCTAAATAAAAGTTAAATATAATGGAAAGCAATAGAAAAGGATTTTTCGAGTGAGTAACCCTCAAGTATTGCACATAATTAGTTCAAGTGGCTTGTATGGTGCAGAGCGAGTGCTACTTAACCAGCTTTCAGTCGATACGGGCGTTGAAGCTGCTGTTTTATGTCTTGGTGTAGAAAGTGGCAACAAGAATCCTTTTGTTGCCGCATTAACGAAACTAAATATTGACGTCATACTTGAAAAAGGAAAAGGCGGTACAGCTGATGCCTATAGAGCGTTGAGACATGCTATTTGCACGCTTAGGCCCGACGTTATTCACTGTCATGGTTATAAAGAAACCATATTAGGTTGCATTGCAGGGCTGCTGTTTCAGAAGCGTGTTATCGTAACGCAGCACGGTTTTACTAACCGCACCCGTAAAATTAAATGGTATAACCAACTGGCTACCTGGTGTTGCAGGCTGTTTGCAGTTGAAAAGATTATCTGTGTCTCGGACTCTATTCTTAAATACTACCAAGACCAGAAAATTGATCCTCAACGGCTGTTGCTGTTACCGAATGCAATCCATTTGCCCAGCTCGGAACCGGAGCGTGTGAAAGGAGATGTCTTTAGTTTTGAAAGAGGCGAAAATGAGTTACTCATCGGGTTTATCGGCCGATTGAGCTCAGAAAAGGGGCCTGATCGTTTCTTGGAAATGATATCTAAATTGAGTAAGGAGACAGCACGTTTTAAAGCGATTGTGGTAGGCGGAGGCCCATTAATCCGCGAACTCGAAGCATGGGTGACCAAGGCCGGGCTATCGGAAAAAATCGTATTCTGCGGTTTTAGAGAGGATGTAGAAGATATTATCAGATGCCTTGATATCCTGGTTATGCCTTCTCGAACGGAAGGAACCCCGATGGTGTTACTGGAAGCAATGGCTCTCCGTGTCTCAGTAGCTGCTTTTTCTGTGGGAGGGATTCCGGCCGTCGTTCAGCATGGTCAGAACGGGATGCTGGCACCAGATGGTGACATCGATATGCTGGCATCACATGTTATGTCCTTGATGAATGATGCAGGCTTGAGAGATAGGCTTGGAGAGAGTGCCAGTCAGTGTATAGCAGAACACTATAATATTTGCAGGCAAGGTAGTTTATTGGCGAGTCTGTACCGAAAAGAAGGAGCATATGCGGGGTGAAATTAAATTGTCAAAATGCCATCAAGAGTTTGTAAATAGTGGCAATTAATAACCACAACACACCCTTAGGGTTTATCGTTTCCGGTTTGGCGCTGGTATTGTGCTCGGCTGCTTTGTATATGACCCCTTACTTCTTTCTTGCCCCGCTTCTAATACTCGCGCTGGTGGGAGGGTTTTACTTATACCGTCACCCTGAAGTAGGGTTAATGATCGTTATTTTCCTTATTCCTTTTGAAATTTATAAAGAAATTCTATCAAAATATAAGTTTCTTACCATTTCAAAACTAATCGGTATTGCCATTGTTCTTATCGTGATATTGAGGATTCTTCAAGGCTCCCTTAAAGGAAAGGATTTGGCCTCCCCGATGTGGATGCCGATGATTTTTCTGGTGCTTGTTTACGGTATTAGTTCTGCTTTATCCATTAACCTGATGATATCGCTTAATAGCACCAGACAATTGATTACCGCAATTTCAATCTTCGCGCTCGGTTTGCTGTTGGTAAAAAATATAGGTTATACAAATGTCATCCGCTTTATTGTTCTGAGTGTTGCGATGACCGCAGGGATGTCGTTAATGCAAGGGGTGGCAGGAGGCCTTGAAAATAGAACGTCGGGCTTTTTGGAAGACCCTAACTTTTTTGCATTATTGGCTGTTGTGTCGACTCCTTTGGCAGTCTATTTACTACAAACTGAAAAGAATATTCTGGTACGGTTGTTAGTTGCCGTGTGTTTGGTTGTACTGATTGTAGCCAGTGTAAAAACCTTCTCGCGTTCTGCCTTTTTAGTGTTATTGGTCACGCTTATCGCCGGGTGTTTCCACTATCGACACTTGTTTGTGTACCTAAAAAAACCCAAGTATTGGGGATTTTTAATATTACTGGCGGCTATGGGGTTGCCTGTTCTGGTATCGGTTGTTCCGGCTGAATACGTTGACCGGATAGCGTCACTTGTGAATATTGGGGAAGGTACACAAACAACTCAGGATAGGTCGCTAGGGAGGAGAACCTCCTATATTTTTGTGGGCATGAAGGCGTTAAAAGAAAACCCTGTGCTGGGTTCCGGGCCAGGCACATTTCCGATCAATTATTCCAAAACACCGTTTGCATCGGCATTTTCGTTAGATGATGGTAAACCGAATATTTATCGTCGGGCACATAATACGTATTTAGAGGTGCTGTCCGAGACAGGCATTGTTGGTTTCAGTTTGTTTGTTGGTATTGTTGTGTGGGGCATGTTCAATTTCAGATATGCTCAAAACCGGTTTAAGCAATTGGGGGATAATGGAAACTACCAGCTAGTCAGTCATTTTTTGTTGGCTTTTGTTGCCTTATCTCTATTTTTACTCTTTCTAAGTTCGCCAAACCACAAGTACCTATGGTTTTTTCTGGCGATTTCACAAGCGTTACGAAACGATGCTGACATAAAGCAACTCAAGGCAAATAGCAGAGAAGGTTGCTCTGATCCAGACTTGAAGCTTAGTGGCAGAAGCAGCTAAATATGACCTTTTCTTTTGATTATATATGGAACCCAAAGTGAATAATGTGACGGACCCGCAGATCAGGTATTCGATTGTAATACCTGCGTACAACGAAGCGAGTAATATTAAGCGGCTGGTAACTTCGATAAATAGAGCCAAAGGGCAGCGAAGTGATGTAGAAATTACGCTTGTTGATAATCAGTCTACCGATAATACCCGGGCTATTGCTGTTGAAATGGGGCTTGACGTAGTTGATGCGCAAAGGGTCAAAATCTCGGCATTACGCAATATGGGAGGAATGAATGCCAAGGGGGAGATTATTCTATTTCTTGATGCAGACATGGAAGTACCGGAAAACTGGTTTCAGCTCATCGAAGAGTACTTTGATAAAAAAAATGTTGATGCGTTGGGGTTTGTAGAGAAAATTCCGGAAGAAGCAGGCTGGTTTGCTCGCGTATGGTCTCAGCGTACGGCTGCAAGACGGGATAATGCAATGAAAGTAGACTTCTTGCCAGGGCGGAATATCTGTGTAAGGAAGGCGTATTTCGATAAGGTTCAGGGGTTTGATACCGAATTAACTACCGGTGAAGATAAAGATTTTGTTTTGCGCTTGAGCGACGCGGGCGCTCAAGTTTGGTCTATCCCCAATGAAAATATGTATCATTGGGGATATGAGCGAAGTCTCGCTGAACTTTTGCGTAAAGAGTTTTGGCGCCAGAGTAGTCACGTCGACCTATTGAGGAAGCAAGGGCTTTCACTGAGGCTTTTGAGGTTTCCAGTAATCAGTGTTTTGCACTGGTTATTGGCAGTATGGTTTTTGCTTTGTGTATTACAGGGAAATGTATCTCAAGCAGCTGGTGTCGCAGTAGTCTGGTTTTTGCCTGCGCTCGTAATGACCCTGGCTAAACCGTTAAGCAGAACTAATGTTACTGCGATTATGCAATTTAGTTTTCTATATTGGCTTCGCTTCCATGTCGCAGGTTTGTCGGTTTTGCGTTCGCTTTATTTGTTGCAGAAGAACAGGGCGAAACAGGAGAGCACATCATGATCGAGTGCTTTTTTTGGGTGTTAGTTGGCTTGTTTGTCTATGGCTATGTTGGTTACCCCTTATTAATTTCGCTGATATCAAAGCTTTATCCAAAGCGAGAATATTCAGGTTTTGCTGAGGGGGAGTGGCCAACGGTTAGTATTATTATTTCTGCTTATAATGAAGCTGAAAATATAAGTAAGAAATTAAATACCCTATTACACCAGGATTACCCTAATGATAAGTTCAATATACTTGTAGCAAACGATGGCTCAAGTGATGCCACAGGCGAGAAAATTGAGCAGTTTAGTGACCAGGGCGTTGTTCATTTGGCATTGCCACGTGGAGGGAAAGCTGAAGCCCTTAATAAAAGTCTTGAGCGGGCAACGAGTGATATTGTTGTCTTTACTGACGCAGATAATCGCTGGGAAAGTGACACGTTACGCCAGCTTATCACCCCTTTTTCAGATAAAAAAGTGGGCGGTGTTGGCGGGCATATTGATGTTGATAACAACAATGCCCAACTCGGAATGGGGGACAGACTTTATCGTTGGTATGAAGGATTGGTTCGAGGCGGGGAGTCAAGAATATTTGGCGCTGTTTCAGTTGATGGTGCAGCCTATGCTATTAAACGCGAGCTTTTCACTCCGGTCCCTCTTGATGTGACCGATGACTTTTACATTAGCACGGGGGTGGTTGATAAGGGCTATAAACTCGTATTCCAGCCTAAGGCCGTTGTAAGGGATGAAGGGGTTGAAAAAGCTAAAAAACAATATAACAGGAGAGTGCGGGTAACGGTGAGAGGGATGACGAGTTTATGGCGGCGCAAGCGGCTAATGAACCCTCTGAAGACCGGAGCCTATGCGGTTGCTCTATTCAGTCATAAGCTATTAAGGCGACTGGCACCTTTTTTTGCGCTGTTATTGTTTCCTATCAATGTACTTTTACTTGATACATCATCTTTTTATGCATTCACGTTCGCCGTGCAGGCATTGATTTATCTAGTTGCCATTGTTGGAATTTGTGATGTCCAGCGACGCCTTCCCAAGGTTTTTTATTTAGTCGGATTTGTTGTGCTCAGTAGCTTTGCCGTTGCTGTTGGCGTCACCAAGTTTATATTTGGCACACGCTATACCATGTGGACTCCACAGAAGAATAGATAATAGACAGTCCTGCCAGTGAATTAATATGAAATCAGTACTGATGATGGATAAACAATACTGTGGGTGAAAGTACAAAGGTAAAAGCAAAAGAAGGTAATAGAGGCCGTCTTCTGCGTTTAATGTCACAAAGCCTGGCAACCAAGTTGATCATGTTAACGGTGCGCCTGCTTCGGAATGCGATCTTGGCGAGGGTTTTAGGGCCGGTAGAGCGTGGAGCTTTTGCGCTGATAATGACGTTACCCGAAATGATTAGCACGATGGGCAATATGGGAGCATCGTCGTCAGTTGCGTATTATGCATCTCAACGAGAGCCAAGACTACCCGCTATTGGCGGCTTTATTACACTGATTTGCTTTGCAGGCGGTGGTGCGCTTGGTTTGATTGCGTATGGCGTTATAACTTCGCAGTGGTTTTCGGCTAATTATGGAGTGATGATCCTGTCCTTTGTCGGTGTTATTACCGTCATGGTGCCTTTGTATTTGTTTAGAATTAACAGCCAAAGTTTTTTTGTTGCCCGGGATTCTATAGGTAAGGCTAATGTCTTGCGGTTGACAGAGTCATTGGGCCCGTTAGTATTGTTTCTGGTTTTTTGGCTTGTTCTGGATATTGCACCTTTATTAGCCGCCGTATACGCGTGGTTGATTAGCTTTGTGCTTATATTGATTGCCGCTATCTCGTGGTACAAGAAAGAAGGTGCTTTGCCACCACGATTTCATCTGCCGACTTTTAAGGCCATGATTAGTTATGGCGCAAGGGGGCACTTCGATGCACTGTTCCAGACAATGTTGTTGCGCATTGATTTCCTGTTTATCGGTGCTATGCTTGGTTCGGAGGAGCTAGGCTACTATGCAATGGCGAGTGCTGCTGCCGAGCTTTTGTTGATGTTCCCTGAGGCGATTGCGTTTCCACTGATGTCCCGGTTAATGAGAAGTCATGAGCAACCCAGGGATAAACTCACTCCACTAGCACTTAGATTTATTTTTACCTCAATGTTGTGTGCCGCTGTTATGCTTGCCATTGTAGGGGATTGGTTAATAATACTGTTATTTGGTCGAGACTATTTACCAGCGTATGAGCCTATGCTTTTACTATTACCAGGTTTGATATGCTTAAGCATATGCGGGGTTCTTAGACTGGACCTTCTAGGTAGAAACAAACCGGGTTTAGTCTCAATAATTGCCGGCATGGCAGTGTTAATGAATCTGTTGTTAAATTGGACGCTTATACCGTTGTGGGGAAATGCCGGTGCGGCAGTGAGTTCAAGTATCTCTTATTTTTTTGCGGCAAGCTTACTGCACACATTATATACGCGTTATTCTGGCGTAAGCCCACTTCATACTCTTTTGGTTCGAAAATCTGATATTGAAACCATTTTGTCTATAGTGAAACCAGCGTCGCGATAGTGTTGCTAGTCATTATTATCAGAGGTCGACATTTGGTCATTGAAAACGGTAACTCATTATGAAACCTGACTTTTTACGTTCAACCTGTGCAATCGTGGCGTTGATACTGCTATGGGTTCCCCATGTTGAAGCAGCCTACTGGGGCAGCTTGCGTGATGGTGTATTGCACGTCAGCCAACAACAAAGTAAAGAGCGGTCTATCCCTGTCAGCTGGAAGGGAACAAATATAGCCGACGCTCAAAATGAGACGCTGTATTGGAGCTCACCAAAGGGGATGTTGTTACAGCGAGTGGCAATACCTTTTAGCCAGCCCAGCGGTGGTACGAACTTAACAATACCGGCAGTTAAAGGGGATTACCGATTAGACATCCCGGGCTACAGTTTTAGAAAGTACGTCGTCAACGTACCGAATACACTGCCATCCGTTTTTGAACCCGCAAAACTGCATTTTAGTGCAGAAGTCCCCAACACTGTAAAACTATACTTTCAGGTGCCTGCGAATAAGCGCTTCATCCTCGCCGGAAAAGACCATGGGGGTGTGGACAGGTTGGAAATCGTTAATCTAACAAGTCACGAAGAGAAAGTCCTATCGTTGAAGGATTATGGCCAGCTCTATTCATCTTATGACCAAGTTGAAGTTGCAGCGTCTCCTGAGGCCTCTATCTGGCAGTTAACACTGAAAGGCGGAGGTAAGGCTGCATTTTGGCTTGATCACATCCCTAATCTTTTTGCGCTGGATCCAAAAGAGCTGTTTGTACCTACTTTGGAAGAGGGGCAGGTTGATATTAGCATCGAAGGTGTTGTTGCTGGTGACATGCCCAAGATTGGCGCTGCACTGGACTTTTCTCGCCCCCCTGCATCAGCAGACGCTATATTCGATAAACTTAAGCTTGGTTCTGCGAATTACTATTTTTATGAAGATATCTTGAGTAGCGATATTGCCAAGGATAATTCGTTTTTGGAATATTATGAACAGAAATTGGGGCTGGATAATTACATCTCAATTTTGGCTAAAACCGGACGACGTAGCACTATTTCTGACGCCGACGATACAGCCGACTTTTTGACCCGTTATTTAAAGTCCCACCGAGGAGAAAATGGCTTTTCTTTTCCATATTTGGCCATTGCAGACGAACCTAATCTAAACTATGGCAGTTATAATCAGTTTGAAAAAGACTTTGTTGCTATCGCATCCACGCTAAAGAATCACCCCGAGCCTTCGGTTTCGTCTATTCAGATGGCTGTGCCTCAATCTTCGCGCTTTGTGAACGGGCCAACAAGAAGTGATTCTGATGAGCGAATCGGGGCAGACTGGGCGGAACGCCTTCTCCAAGGTCACCCTGACCTGGTTGACAGTATTTCCTGGCATCAGTGGCTGGTGAGGGATTTGGTTGCGACTGAGCAGTATAAGTCGACTGTTTTAAAGGCTAGGGAGCTAGACAGGCAATACCCGGCTAAGAGTGGTCTCCCCAGGCCGCTTATCCTCGCGCAGACCAATATATCAAGCGGGAATAACCTGAGCCATTATGAGCAAAATACTTTTTTTGCGGGACTATGGTTGGCTTCAGTTGTTGCAAATGCAAGCTCATCGGGCCAACTTAGCCAGCTCAATTGGTTTAAGATAGCTGATGACGGAGTTTGGAATAAAGGTCTTATCGCTATAGAAGGGGCGCAATTTAAACTAAAGCCAGTTGCCCATATCATGGCAATGATTAACGAGATGTGGCTTCCCAAGGTAATGGATGTGAAATTTTCGCAGCCATCGGTTGAGTTTGAGCTACTACCCACTTCTCGGCCGGATACTGGTGAGGTGAATATGCTGGGTGTGAACAAGTCAAAGCGACAGTATGTGGCTAAGATAAGTGTAAATTGCAAACTGTTAAGTTGTGATGGAGAGCCATCCGGTACACTCAGAACAATTGACCAATCGTTAGCTGTTCGTACCCAGCCCCTAGCTAGTGTTGTTATTGAAAACCAACGAGTTTATGAGTTATCCATTACGCCCGAGACAGTTTTCTATTTAAACTTTAATGTAAATAGCGGGCCATTAGCGCCTAAAATCACCGTAAGCAGAAACGATAGGTGACCATTACGGCTTACCCGTCTTATTACCTTTCATCCCCCACTGCGTTCTCAATGGATGGGCTCCCTTGCTATCAATAGAAAGGGGTCTCCACACCGTTTAGGCTAAAGCTTGCAAGACAGTCTTTTTTGTTCGTGCAAGGCAGTCTTTTTTGTTCGGTACTTATAGTGAATTTGTAATAAAGTGCAAAATTTTGTTAGGTACAGTAGAACTACTCATTTGTATGTAATAAAATTCACTTCTGTCTCGCCCTTATTTCCAAATGGAATATACGAATTCTATTTGTTGCTAAGCAGGCTTGCACCTAAGGATAGGCATGACAATTGGTTATTTTGTAGGAGTTAGGTATCAATGAGTGAACTATTGGTTCAAAGCACAGCGGAAGAAAATATTCACTGTAAGCGTAAGCTAGGTGAATTAAGAAAGAATATTGATAAGGCGCTGTTAAGGTCTACCAAAGGGTGGATAACCGGACGACAGGGAGGACGTTGCTGGATGTTATCGCGAACCAAGCATGTTTGCTCGGTTATTGGTGCGCTGTTAATACTACTGGCCATTTCACCGTTGATGATCCTTATCGCCATCGCTATTAAGTCGGATAGTAAGGGCTCGGTATTTTTCTTACAGGAAAGAACCGGGTTTATGGGAAGGCGATTCAAATTATATAAATTTCGAACTATGGTTGATAATGCCGAAGAGCTAAAACAGTCATTACGACATATGAGTCACCATGGAGAAGATTCACCGGACTTTAAAATCGCAAAGGATCCAAGGATTACACGGGTTGGTGGTTTTTTACGCCGTTATAGCTTAGATGAACTGCCAAATCTGATTAGTGTTCTTGTAGGGGATATGCGACTGGTAGGCCCTCGGCCAACCTCATTCCATGCGACCACATACAATGCTGAGCATCTAGTCAGGCTCTCTGTTTATCCTGGCCTGACGGGCTTATGGCAGATATCGGGTAGAAGTAATATCGACTTTGATGGTCGTGTTAGCCTTGATAAAGAGTATATTGAAAAACAGAGTTTTTGGCTTGATATTAAAATTCTTCTCCTCACTCCTTTTAAAGTCATTGAAGGTAAGGGCGCCTGCTAATTCTAGCGGATAACCAAAAGCGTTAAGCTATTTTAGCTGTTTGAAGCAAATCCCCGCTCTTTAAGTGGGGATTTTTGCATGTGGGCTACTGTTTTATATCGCCCTCAGCATCAAGTGAGAGCAAGGTCTTCATTACTGCCTTTTTAAAAGTACCAGATCAGGGTATGATTGCCAGCAACTTTTTGTATAAGAGGCCTATGCGCGACCACTGAACTCACTCATTACATCGTGCAATTTCCTCTATAAAAATAGATTATTCTAAGAACTTAACCAACGAGACGAATTAAGATGACAATCAAGTCTGACAAATGGATTCGAAGAATGGCCGAGCAGAATGGCATGATCGAACCTTTTGAACAAGGTCAGGTGCGTGAAGACGAACAGGGTCGTATTATCTCTTACGGCACATCGAGCTATGGTTACGATGTTCGCTGCAGTAATGAATTTAAGATATTTACCAATGTACACTCTGCGACGGTTGACCCCAAGAACTTTGACGAAAAGAGCTTTGTTGATGTCCAGAGCGACGTTTGTATTATTCCGCCGAACTCCTTTGCTCTGGCGCGTACGGTTGAGTATTTTCGTATTCCACGAAATGTATTAACGGTTTGCCTCGGCAAGTCAACGTATGCTCGATGTGGCATTATCGTCAATGTCACGCCCCTTGAGCCAGAGTGGGAAGGGCATGTAACACTGGAGTTTTCGAACACCACAACGCTGCCAGCCAAAATATACGCCAATGAAGGTGTCGCACAAATGCTGTTTTTTGAGTCTGATGAGCAATGTGAAACAAGCTATAAAGACCGTGGCGGCAAGTATCACGGTCAAACGGGTGTAACACTGCCAAGAACGTAATAAGGTTTTCTTTATTGGTCTGCTTAAGCCACACTGTTTGTGCGGTTGTGAAGGGGTTGTGATGAGTCATGACTCCTTTTTTGTTTATAACGCACTGGCTAAGTGCCCAACAACTATTGGCTTGAGGTATTTAGAGTGCATTTTATGCAAATACTGCCACTCTTAATGGCATCGGTGCTGGCCTATTTTGTCCTTTATGCACCACAGCCGCTGTTTCCTATTTTGTCCGCATCGCTAAACCTGAGTGAGACTCAAACCGGGTTGCTGACGACGGCCACTATGTTACCCCTGTTTATTGCGCCGCTGACATTTGGCCAGTTACTATCCAGGCATTCACCAGAAAAACTGCTGCGTATTTCATTGGTATTGCTGGCGGTTACAACGGTGGGCTTTGTTCTCGCAGGCAACTTTTCACTTTTATTACTCATTCGTTTTTGCCAAGGCATGTTGTTGCCTGTCTTACTAACCTCTGTGATGACTCTGACCTCAAGAAGCGCAGGGCCAGACTCAATCCAAAAAGCGATGTCGGCTTATGTCACGGCAACGATTCTGGGTGGGCTTTTTGGTCGTTTAATCAGCGGATTTTTTGCTGACTACGGTGATTGGCGGTATTTCTTCTACCTGTTATCAATACTGTTAGTAGTGATGGCCTGCTTCCCGTTTATGTCTAATAAGCCTGACTCGACGCACGAAGACCTGATTCATTGGCAGGATATTAAAGACTTGTTGTTTAAACGTGATTTAGGGTTTGTATTTTTGGCGGTAAGTTGTCTATTCTTTATTTTTTCTGCGATGATGAACTTTCTGCCATTTAGAGTGGGAGAGTTGAGCGCAGGTGCATCAGGTGTTTTTATCAGTTTGATGTATAGTGGATACTTGCTGGGAGTCGTCACGTCGCTGTTGTCATCAAAGCTGTCAATGCTCATCGGAGGGAACTACCGAGCACTGATGGTCGGTTTTGCCGTATATATGGCCGCTGTAGCGATGACCGCCATTAACGACATTGCAATGTTGTTTGTTTCCTTATTTGTTTTCTGCGGGGCGATGTTTTTAGTGCACTCTATTGCCGCCGCTTGGGTCAATACGGTCGCAGGCGAAAAAAGGCGCGTGGTTAATGCCCTGTACTTGACCTTTTACTACTTAGGTGGCGTACTAGGCTCAGTGTTGCCAGGTTTGATTTACGAGGCTGCAGGATGGAACAGTTTTGTGGCGGTTTTACTGGTGGTTGCAATGGTCGGCCTGGTCAGTATTAATAGAATGAGATCATCAAAATAATAATTAATCTCAATGAGGTAAGAGGGAGTAGAGTCGTGTACCAAAATGGAGTTGTTGAGCCGCGTGAGAAAGAGGGCGTTATCAAGTATGAGCTCATGTTTACTCGCAAAGCCATTCCGTCAAATATTAATATTGAGCAACTTGATCAGTGGCGGCATGTACTTTTTAATCTCGCATTAATTGGTCAAGACTCCAAACGCTACGGTGGGTTTGGCTTCGGCAATATATCCAGCCGCGTAGTTGCAGAGTTAGCTCTGCCGCCTTCTCGATTTGGCGTTTCTGATAACCCTTTTTTAATCTCCGGGAGTCAAACCGGCCATTTGCGTTATCTTATGCGAGAGCACTTTGCTCTGGTCACTGAGTGTCATGCCAAGCAGAACTATGTCGCTGCGCAGGGGGCGTGCAAACCATCATCCGAGTCGATGACTCATGGTGTTTTGTACAATGAATTCCCTTCTATTGGGGCTGTTGTTCATGTTCATTCGCCCACTATATGGCGGCTTTCGGATGTCCTGGAACTTTCGGCGACAGATCAAAGCATCCCCTACGGTACGATAGATATGGCAGACGCCGTTGTTGATACCGCAAAGGGTATTTTAGACCAGGCTGTCGAACCTGTATTTGTTATGAAAGGGCATGTCGACGGCGTTGTTTCATTTGGCCCAGATCTGCCATCTGCTGTTTCAGCACTACTGGGTGTTTATCACAAGGCCATGATGAAAAGCGTTCGTTAAACTGTTTGATAAGCGCTAAAATAGCGACCTTATTTGGTTACCAAGACTATTAGACAGGGGTTAATGTGAAACCGAATCAGTTTCAACGGCATCTGGCTCAACTGAAGGGCTGGAGGGAAACCGCTTTTATTTTGGCTCTGGCAGAGCGGGCATACCCTAACTTTGCGTTGTTTTCTCAAGTCACAGCGTTCTCTGGTTTTAATGCGGTGACGACCTGTTTGGCAAAGGGCTGGGATGCGTTGATCGAGAATGCCGAAGAAGATCGCTATATCGAGCTTCTGGAGCTGCTTGAAGAAAATGTCCCTAATCTTGCTGATTATGACATGTATGGTGCTATTCCCGCGGTTAGTTTTTGTGAAACATTAGAGCAGGGGCTGCTTACGCAGGTCAATAATGAGAAACGTCGTGCGGCTGAAACAGCTCAAGGCTCATTTGAAGGTGTCATGGAGTTTATTGAAACAACCGAGGGGGAAGGGCTTTCTGAGGATGAGTTGGTCAAGCTATTTGATCAAAGCCCCTTAATCAAGCGGGAAATGGCGTTTCAGGAAGAGTTGGTTGACCGCTTGAGAAAAGAAAGTGTGCCTGACAAACATGTGGTGGCAGGGCTTAAGTTACTCGCTTCCGACGAGGGTGTTAGCAATATTGGTATTTCGCTAGATGAAGACTAGCCAAGCGTTGATCGAAACTTGCTATTTGTCTACTGGCTGGTTATTCGCCTGATGGACGAAAGCGGTAATTCACATTCGAGCCGTTCATGCTTATTCAGTAAAAAAGATCTATAAGGTTTAAGAGGCACATAAATGAAGCTGTCATCATTTGGAGACAAGTTTACCAGTCAGTCCGGTATTACATCATTGATGGATGACTTGGGGAACGCCCTCTCGTCAGGATCAGATATGATTATGATGGGGGGAGGAAATCCGGGGCATATTCCTCAGGTGCAGGAAAAGTTCCGCCAGCGTTTAGAAGATATTTTGGCCGATGAGAGTCAGTTTAAACGGTTGATTGGTATTTATGATCCACCGCAGGGTGAAAAAGAGTTTATTAGTCACTTGGTTAAATTGCTGAATAAGCTTTATGGGTGGAAGTTAACTGAACGTAATATTGGTCTTACCAACGGAAGCCAAGCGGCATTTTTTATGCTGTTTAATATGTTTGCCGGAGATTACGATGATGGCTCGCAGCGTAAAATTCAGTTGCCGCTGGCCCCTGAGTATATTGGTTATGCTGATGCAGGGCTAACCAGTAACTTTTTTACGGCGGCACGCCCAAGTTTTGAGTACTTCGACAAACATACCTTCAAATACCATGTTGATTTTGACAAGCTGCATATCACAGAAGAGACCGGCGCAATCTGTGTTTCTCGCCCGACCAACCCCACAGGCAATGTATTAACGGACGAAGAGGTTTCCCGCCTTGACCGTATTGCAAAAGCCAACGATGTCCCATTAATAATCGATGGCGCATACGGAACACCGTTTCCACACCTGATTTTCACCGATGCGACCCCAATCTGGAATGACAATACGATCCTTTGTTTGAGCCTGTCAAAACTCGGCTTGCCCGCGGCCCGAACAGGCATTGTGATTGCAAACGAGCAGGTCATATCAGCAATGTCTGGTATTAATGCCATTCTTAACCTGGCTACGGGTAGTTTTGGCAGTATGTTAGCCAACGATATGGTGGCATCTGGCGATATTATTTCACTGAGTAAAGATATCGTTTGCCCATACTACGAAAGCAAGGCAGAAAAAGCGGTCAAACTTTTAGGGCAAGGCCTGGAAGGGTATCCCTACCTGCTGCATAAACCTGAAGGGGCCATGTTCTTGTGGCTGTGGTTGAAAGATTTGCCGATCAGCAACCAGGCGCTTTATGAGCGACTGAAGGCCAGGGGCGTGCTAGTGGTATCTGGTCATTACTTTTTCCCGGGTATTGATGATGACTGGCAACACAAGCAAGAGTGTATTCGGATAACGTACTCGCAGGACGACGAGGTTGTTAAGAAAGGCCTGTCGATTATTGCGGAAGAAGTTAAGAAAGCGTATGACGGTGTTGCATGATGAGTGAGGTATCGGGCTCACCGTTGTAGGCCTTATCATTTGTTAATGATTCCAGCTGGGGCTTGGCGTGATAATCAAAAATTAAGTGA
Organism: Alkalimarinus coralli; assembly: GCF_023650515.1. NCBI lineage: Bacteria > Pseudomonadati > Pseudomonadota > Gammaproteobacteria > Alteromonadales > Alteromonadaceae > Alkalimarinus > Alkalimarinus coralli. The sequence continues at coordinate 2,441,937 of NZ_CP096016.1, read as the reverse complement.
TTAATTTTGAGGATGCCATGCACAGCTATAAAGCCCCACTGGAAGATATGCAGTTCTTGCTGGATTGCCAAGCAGGGATTCATCCTGCAGAAAAAAATTCCCGCCAGGCCAGCGTTGATCGTGAAGAGGCATCCTTTATTCTTAGTCAGGCTGCTCAGTTTGTTGAACATGAGTTAGCGCCTATTAACCGGGCTTGTGATGAGCTGGGTTGCCGTTTTGATAATGGAAATGTTTCCCTTCCCAATGCGATGAAACAGGCCTATACCCGCTATGCTGAGGCAGGCTGGATGGGGTTGTCCATGCCGGAAGAGTGGGGTGGACAGCAGGTGTCGAGCCAACTTGCTGCCTGCGCAGGTGAAATGCTCACCTCTGCGAACCATGCCTTCAGTATGATTCCGGCGCTTAATATGTCAGCGATTAAGGCCTTGCTCACATTCGGCTCTGAAGAGCTTAAATCACAATACTTACCTAATATGATCAGTGGCCAATGGTTGGGCTGCATGGCGCTCACTGAAGCCCATTGCGGCTCCGATCTTGGCTTAATCAGAACATCGGCGGAGTTGGTTGACGACAATAGTTATAGAATTAAAGGAAATAAGATATTTATCTCTGCTGGTGCTCATGATGGGTGTGAAAATATAGTCCACTTGGTTTTGGCAAGAATCAAAGGTGCCCCTGAGGGGGTGAAAGGATTGTCTTTATTTATTGTGCCCACGTACTTGCCGAATAGTCGGGAATTTAACAATGTCTCGTGCATTGGCATTGAAGAAAAAATGGGTATTCACAGTAATCCTACCTGCACGATGAGCTATGAAAATTCGACAGGCTTTTTGGTGGGTGAGCCTCATAAAGGCATTAAAGCGATGTTCATCATGATGAATGAAATGCGCATGGGAACCGCCACCCAAGGGATTGGGCTAAGTGAAATAAGCTATCAACATAGTTTGAGCTACGCAACGGAACGTCGCCAAGGCAGAAGCTTGAAGGGTATTGCAGAACCAGACCAGGAAGCGGACTCTCTATTGGTGCATGCAGATATCAGGCGCATGCTTTTGACTCAACGTGCATTTGCTGAAGGGGGCAGGGCGCTAAGTTTTTTTTGCGCTCAGTTGCTGGATGTGACTGAAGAGGCCAATGAAAAATCTGCTGATACCTGTGGCACACTGCCATCAGCAGAAGACAGTAAGCAGCTCCTTAACTTCCTGACGCCCATAGCCAAGGCATTTTGTACTGAAACAGGGCTTGAGTCCTCCAGTTTAGCGATACAGGTATTTGGTGGGCACGGTTATGTTCGTGAATCGGGTGTTGAACAGCTTTATAGAGATGGGCGTATCTCTACGTTGTATGAAGGCACAACAGGCATCCAGTCACTCGACCTGCTCGGACGAAAAGTACTCGGAACACAGGCAAAAAGCTTGTTGCTATTTACCAAACAAATACACCGCTTCTGCCTTCTAGAGAAAGGTAATCAGCCGTTCTCTTCGATGGTTAAGACATTGTTAGACTATGCCAAAGAGTGGCCTCAGCTCACGCAAGAGATTGGTATAAAGGCGATGAAGAGTCATGACGAGGTTGGTGCCGCTGCTTATGACTACCTGATGTATAGTGGCTACGTGACGCTAGCGTATTTCTGGTTGTCGATGGCGGTCAGAGCGGCCCGACTAATGGAAAGCAAGCCGACTAAGCAGCAGGGCGGGAACTATGGTGACGAGTTTCTAAACGCGAAGATACGTACGGCCTCTTTTTATTACTCTCGTTTGTTACCAAGAGCTGAGTCCCATCGTAAGGCCATGTTGTCGGGGGAAGACGCGCTCTTGCTATAGGCGCTTGGTTGCTGCAAGGATAAGCGCAACGACTAGCCGAGATGAGCTATCGCATTAGGTTGCAACGGCTTCGTAGTGGTGTGTTTTAACCTTATTTCTACCGGCAGTTTTGGCTTCGTACATCGCCATATCGGCGGTTTCTATCGCTTCGCTGATAGGGTGCCCTTTACAGAGTGATGATATGCCAAATGATGCGGTAATACTTAAGGTTAAAGTGCGCTTATCTGGCTCCTTAATCTCAATCACCTGATTGGCAAGATCCTCTCTGATTCGCTCCATTATTGTTTTGGCATCAGTGATGGTTGTGTCTGGCAGACATATCAGAAACTCTTCTCCCCCATAACGCCCTACGGAATCATATGGGCGAAGGCTCTTTTTGATATAGGTTGCGAAGTAGGTTAGCACTTTATCACCCACTTGATGCCCGTATTGGTCGTTGACCTTTTTAAAATAGTCGAGATCCACCATGACAATACTAGAGCAATTTGATGTTCGCTCAACCCGCGCAAACTCTTTTTCCAACAGTGAATAAAAAGCCTGTCGGTTGAAGACCCCGGTTAAATAATCAAAAGAGTAGAGTTGTCCAAATAGCGAGTCACGAAGAGCGATTAATGAAAAAGAAAAGTCGACCTCTTTAGCAATAACGTCATCGTAGTCTTCTGTGGTTAAGCGTTCTTGGTTATTGGCTTTATTCATTATCTGGGCAACGCTGTCGTGCAGCCGCTTATGGAGTTGCTCAAGCCTGGGGAATTCATCCTGCTGTAGGGTAAAAGGGCTGTGTTCCCCGTAATACCAAATGCCAAAGCCGCAATGTTTATAAGCGTCCGGCTGAATAAACGGCTCAGAAATAGCTTGCCCGCAAACCAGTATTTTATTCCATTCGGCAAGCCATTTAGTATGGCGGAGCATCGCCTTGTTTATGGCAGTAATATCATTGTTGATTTGTGTTACAACGGTGCTCTGGTAAGACTCTGATAGCATCGATAATCACGCTCACGACAAATAATCAAACTATGTGTTTTATACAAGCCAGTATAGCGTTATAACAAGATAATAATTTGATCTATTTCAGGTGAGGGTCGAGTTATCTGTTTTGGGCATAACCCCAGTAGTTGAAACCCGCAATTTTGGGTGTTGAAGGCAGGTATTGAGTGTCCATTTGTTTAATGGAAAATCCGCCCTGGTCGAGGAGGACGGGAATGGGGCGGTTAAGGTTACAGCCCCCGGCTATTTTTTTCCAATAGGGGTTAACGCGCTTTTGCCACCGTTTCACAGATTCATCAGGCGCTTCACCATGTTCGCAAAACAGCAGCTTTCCGCCGGGCTTTAGAACGCGCTTCATCTGGTTTAATGCAGCTTCCCAGTCTGGAATAGTGCATAGTGTGTAGGTCAGCAATATGGTGTCAACGCTATTGTTATCGAGAGGAATCTCTTCGCCAGGAAGATCCAGCCATTTAATATCCAATCTGGAGCCTGATATATTTTTATTGGCTTTTCTGCGCATGCCTTCAGAGGGTTCCAGCCCCCAGATAAATTCTATCTTATCTGCATTGTAGTAAGGTAAGTTTAGTCCTGAGCCGAACCCGACCTCTAATACGCGGCCCTCTGCATAAGGCACAACCTTATTTCGTTGTCGCAAAACAGGCTTGCTACTACAGGCCATATTTATGATGTGGGGGAGCAGGTAGTCTTCATATATTTTCATATTGTCTAAACCCTGTCTTGCAACGCTGCTGGCATGATATGGTTTTGATTGCGTGTTTCCGTTCTGCTAAAGCTTCTCTTTAATTATCAGCCTGGCGGTCTCCGAGTTACCAGGCTCAATGCGCCAGCTGTTGGCAAATGCTGCGCCTCGTTCTACGCAGATATATTCATCATAGTGTTCGATACCGACATCTGCCATTTTCTGAGCCAGTTTCTCCCCCGGATTCCAGACGATAGCTGTTGGACAGTTGTGCCCGCTGACGGATAGGTTGGGAGTACCCTGTATTTGCTGTGCAAGACCAACACTTTCATATACCCGGTCTACTTCCGACCTGAATCGGACAGGCCCATTTTGGCGAACGGCTGCAAACTGTTCAGTGGCGTCCAGATAGTCGTGTTGATCAAGCCCTGTCACTTGGACATCGGCCAAGCTATCAATAGAAAAATAACTATGTAATGCCCAGCTAAACAGCATGGTTTTATTGCTGATATTATGGACAGAGAATGAAATATCAATGTGGTCGGATAGCGTGATTTTAAGATCCAGCTTAAACGTGTGAGGGTACAGTGCTAGCGCTTGCTCAGCAGGTGTGAACTGAAAATGCAGTTCTACGACACCTTGTTGATCTTCAAATACACTGACTAACTGCCATGGTTGATTGCGAACAAAGCCATGTTTGGGCTTCGTCGGGTCTTTTTGGTTTACTCCAAACCAGGGGGCGCAGATCGGGATGCCGCCCCTGATCGTTTGACCTGGGCTAAATACCGCTTTAGGGCTTAACCAGAGCCATGGGTGTGAGTCGGTTGGAGAAAACTCAAGAAGCTGAGCGCCCTGAAGTGATATAACGGCTTTGCAGAGAGGGCTATTAATGTGGAGCAGTGAAAGTGGCTCGGAAGCGTTGTATAAATCCCGGCTATTGGTGGTTGAAACCGAAGGGGATGAACGAAGCTTCTCTTCTATATCTTTATTGTCTATCACCGCAATACCTTGATTGTCCATCATCACTATGCCTGCCTGGTTAAGTAATTAATGTGTCAGCGTACGAATTTTCCGTTTCAGTTTGGCGTAGGCAAATATACCTGCCAGAGCATTTGCCGCCATGACGCCTGCAAAAATGCCTGTTATGCCCCAAACGTGAGCCCCAATAAACGCCAAAGGAACCATTAAAATAAACAGTCGGGTCAATACCAGAATAGCGGCCTGTTTCGGCTGATGAAAGGCATTATAGGTTGCGCTGGTGATAATAATTAAGCCCATGCCTGCATAGCTGATCGGAACCACGGTTAAAAATATTTCAATTAGCTGAATAACGTCCGGGTTGTCTGAAAACAGGCTGGCAATGACAGTCGATAACAGTGCCAGGGTAACACAGAGCCCAACACCCCAAAAAAGCGCAAACTTTATGGCAAAGTGAAGACTTTGCTGCACTCTATCATGTTTTTTAGCGCCCCAGTTTTGACCGATAAACGGTGTGAGCACTGATGAAAGCGCCATCACGCCAATCATTGCCAGTGACTCAATACGCGTGCCTACACCTAGAGCCGCTACGGCAGAGTCACCAAATGAAGCGGCGAGGTGGGTGAGGATGCCTATCGTTAATGGTGCCATCATGTTGGTTGTTGCAGCCGGTATCGCCAGCTTAAAGAGCGCCTGCCATGAGTGCCAGAGCTCAGCTAACGTTGGCAGAGTAATGGTCAGCATTTTTTCACGTAAGCCCAAAACCCACAGAGAAAAAAGGAACGTCAGCGAATATGAAATTAACGTTGCGAGTGCAGCCCCTGTTAATTCGAGCCTCGGGAAAGGGCCAATACCAAAGATCAGTAGCGGGTCTAGAATGATATTGACTGCCGCTGCAACCATCATGACTCGGCTCGGCGTTTTGGTATCACCTGTTGCTCGTATTGCGCTGTTGCCGACCATGGGAATGACGACTAAACCGACCCCGATAAACCAGACCGACATGTAAGTGTGAATTAACTGGATTTGTTCAGCTGATGCCCCTAATGCCTTGAATACCGGGACAATGGTCAGATAACCTGTCAGTGCAACTAAAAAAACCAGAATAAATGCAAGCGATAGACAGTCAGTGGTTAAACGTTTCACTCGATCATGATCCCCCGACCCGATGGCTCGCGAGACAAGCGCCGATGTGCCGATACTTAAGCCCATTGCGAGGCTAATGACGATCATGGTAACAGGGAACGTAAAGCTGATCGCTGCCAGCTCTTTTGCGCCGAGTTGGCCCACGTAAAAGGTATCAACGACGTTGATAAAGATAATTGATACGATCCCCAGCGCCATATGTTTCGAAAGGGATATCAGGGTTTTATCAACGGGGCCTTGGGTGAGTCGAGCTGAGGCCTTGCGAGAGGCTGGGGGAGTGAGGGATTTTTTTATCATCGCCGGAGTATACTACATTTACCGCAGATCATGTCTCCTGTTAGTGTAATGAAGATATGATCAAGGTTGTATCTGAGCTCCTTCAGCGAATGCGTAGACTAATGGTATTAGCGCTGGGCCAGCTGCTGCCTTTGTACGTATTTTCTAAGGTCAGTTCTAAAGGTCACCAGCTCATCTATCTGCTTTTTAATGGTGGCAAGCTTATTCTGATCTATGATTTTATTTTTTGTGTAGAGGTTTAATGACTGATATTGATGACTCGCCTGCCAAAATACTGTGCCTGGCTCAATATACTTTACAAAGTCACGGCAGATCGATTCATTTTTGCCTGAATCTATAGCTGACTGGCAACTATTGGACTTCTGCCAGGCTTCAGAAATGATCGTTGAGACCTTTTCTACACGCTCATCCAGAGGCCCATCAATCATGATGGGTTGTTTATATTGATTTCGCTCTTGGATATCTTCCCACCAATAGGTATTCGATTGTGTGTTTGGCGCTTTTCGGATCGTCTGGTTGATATGGCTGCACGGGGTATCTGAATATACGGTCTTATTATTTATCTCGCAGGTATGAATTTCAGCCAACGCATTGGCAGATAGCAGACTTATAAACAGTGCAATAGACGTTTTCATGTTGTACCCCGGATTATGAGTGCTCAGTTGGATTTATATTGATTATTGTTTGTCTTCCATGAGCTTGAACAAGTTAATAGTAATCGGCTTTTACTTAACAAAACGTTACATAAGTCAAATAAATGACTACATTATCATATTTTTTTCTATTAGTTCCGATTGTTTTTTTTGAACAATATGTTCAAGTCTGAAAATATATGGCAATATTTTTTCACTTAAGACCAGGATGCTTCGTCAGTGTCGCACATTTTTTTATGACGAGCCCTACTGCTAGGTATGTACAGCATATTTTTTAGTGTTGTTCGATTAATAACCAAAGTGATTATTATGAACTATACTTCAAGAGGTGGCGTTGCCAATGCCGGGCTTGCGAGTGAGTATGAGAAGATGGAAGAGCAGTTAATTAAAACGAGTAATGACAAGGAGTCATGGCTACTAGGCTCAAAACATCCTGTTGATATCGTATCGAAGTGGCAGGAAACGATTAATTTGATGGTCGAGCTATTCAAAGCACCTGCGGGTTTTATTGTGCAAAAAAATAGCGAGGGTTATCAGATTGTTGTTGCCAGTGAGACGAGAGAAAACCCGTATCCAGTCGATGGCTCGGTTATTGGTAATGATATCAACTTATTCTGCCGCAAAGTTGTTAATGAAAACAAACCTCTTTATGTTAACCATGCCACCCGTGATGATGAGTGGCTTGATAACCCGGAAGTGCATAACGATGGATTTAACTCCTATTTAGGGTTGCCTGTGCACTGGCCAGACGGAACCGTTTTTGGAACGATCTGCGTGATGGACTTTGCGGTCACACACTACCAGAAAATCTTTAAGCGGCTCATTGACAGGTTTCGCAGTTTGGTGGAAGCAGACCTTAAAATCCTTGACCAATACTTGGTGATTCAAGAACTTTCTATGCGAGATCACTTGACGGGGCTTTTCAATCGAAGTGGCTTCTTTACACTGGGAGAACAAGCGTTGGAAATGGCCCAGCGTATGGGGAAACGCTATACGGTGCTTTTTATTGATCTTGATGACCTGAAACTGATTAACGACCAGTTTGGCCATAGTGCAGGGGATGATGCACTTAAAACACTGGCGAATATCCTACAGGATCGGCTCCGGCAAGCCGATGTGATTGCGCGAATTGGTGGTGATGAGTATGCCGTGCTTATGGTGATGGATAGTATGCTCAATTTGAAGCACGTTATTCAACAGATTCAATACTCAATTAAAAAAGTGGGTGACCTGAGGGAGTACCCGTTTTCTGCCAGCATTGGCCACTCTGGTATCTGTTCTCATAGTGAGGCTTTTTTGGAAGAAGCTCTACGCGATGCTGATCGGGATATGTACCTTTGCAAAGGCAAACATCACTCACAGTAATGCCCGTCTTATCGTATTGATTGTTTCGTCTCTACGTCTACTTTGTTGCGCTGACTTTTCAGCTACACCTGTTTTATAGATCGTTTATCATATCACCGAGCCAATTGCGGCCATTATCTGTTTATTGCACTCCGTTCTGGTGATATTTTATACAAATCATTACTGATAAATACCCCTGTTTTGTTTACAATTGCGGCCCCACAAATTGCTCTGGTTTTACGTTCCAGAACGCATGATAGGTTATTAATATGTCACAACAAGATCACACCCCTGTTAACAATTGCACGCTCTCTAACAAGAACGCATCGCCAGTCGTTGTATGCGCGCTATATAAATTTGTAACCCTTGAAGACTTTGAGTCGCTGAGGCAGCCGCTACTCAATGTAATGCTTGAAAATGGTGTAAAAGGAACCCTGCTTCTTGCCGAGGAGGGAATTAACGGCACTGTAGCGGGTAGCAGACAGGGAATTGATAATCTTTTAGCCTGGCTGAGGTCTGATAGCCGGTTCGCGGATATCTCTTATAAAGAATCCTTTGATGATGAGGTTCCGTTCAACCGCACAAAAGTTAAACTTAAAAAAGAGATTGTCACGATGGGGGTGGAAGGGATCGATCCTAAGCACATCGTTGGCACTTATGTTAAGCCAAAAGACTGGAATGCGTTAATTTCGGATCCAGGTGTTTTGCTGGTTGATACACGAAATGACTACGAGGTTAATATTGGCACATTTAAAAATGCCCTTAACCCGAAAACAGAAACATTTAGGGAATTTCCTGACTATGTTGATCAAAACCTGGATCCGTCAAAGCATAAAAAAGTTGCCATGTTTTGTACTGGTGGTATTCGCTGTGAAAAGTCCACGGCCTTTCTGAAAGAGAAGGGATTTGACGAGGTCTACCATCTTGAAGGCGGGATTCTAAAGTATCTCGAAGAGGTGCCTGAAGAAGAAACCTTGTGGGAAGGTGAGTGCTTCGTTTTTGACAATCGTGTTGCGGTCGATCATAAGTTGGAAAAGGGTCAGTATGACCAGTGCAATGCCTGCCGCTTTCCTATTACTGAGCAAGACAAACAAAGTGAACAGTATGTTTTGGGAGTAAGTTGCCCTCATTGCTTTGATAAAAGTACCGCGGAACAAAAGGCACGCTATGCTGAGCGGCAGCGCCAGATTCAGCTATCATCCGAACGTGGTGAGCAGCACGTGGGTGGTGAAGCCGCAAAAGTGATCGCCAAGCGGCGAGAGCTTAAGCAAGAAGCACGGCTTAAACAACAACAGCGTTGTTCTGACTTTCCGGGGTAGGTTTACCCTGGTTTTCAGGATAAATCGGTTTTTTTGGGGGGAATCGGCAGGCCCATCAGATGCTTTTAGTCTAAAGCGGGTTGCGTGGCGTAGCCCGTGCAACCCGCTAGGCGGAAACCACTCGATTTCTGCCACTTCGCTTGGCAGTATACAGCGCTTTGTCGGCACGGCTAAGCGCGCTTTCGAGTGACTCCTGTTTCTGCATTTCTACGACGCCAATACTGACGGTAAAGTTTATGGTTTTGTCGTCAGAATAGTCGATTCGCAACGCCTCAATAAGGCTGCGAATTTTCTCTGCTGTTTGAGCTGCATGGCTTAGATCCAATCCAGGCATCGAAATAGCGAACTCTTCCCCTCCTAAACGGCTGAACATGTCAGTATCTCGCAGGTTTTCCTGGCAGGTGCTGGCAAATTCAACCAGTGAAATATCTCCAGCCTGGTGCCCATAGGTGTCGTTAATCTTTTTAAAATGATCAATGTCCAGCATCATGACCGAGACGGGCATCTTATAGCGCACTTGATAGCTGTGGTGTTGAGAGGCCTGAGCAATAAAATAACGGCGATTATATGCACCCGTTAAATCATCCTTAATGGCCAGTTCGGTGAGCCGTCGATTAGCCTCTTCAAGCTCACTTTGAGTCTCTTGAAGTTTCTTGTTAAGTATTTGAAGATGTTCGTAGCGGGTGTGGCCTTCTCTTGCATTAAGCTGTTCAAGCTCTGACTTCAGCGTTGCGTTTGATTTAGTTAGCTCAATCCTTGCGCACATCCGGTTGTTTTTGCTTTGTATATCGGTAACCAGTGCTCGCATATTACTGTTCATTGCATGGCTGAAAATACCGGATACTTTTCCGCATATCATCGGAAGGTTGTCGCGTATATTTCTGGTTTGTCGTATTGTCAGTTCGCACGGGTCTTCAATTTCGATGGTTGCGGTTTTGGTTTTCCAATCTACCGCTTTGAGCGTCATAAAACCCCAACCAGCGGTGCTAACGACATCAGCCCACACCGCAAAGCCCTGCTCAAAGCTGCAGTTTTTGCGGGATGTAATATAGCGGTAGTTTTCGCTTGCGCCTTCGGAGGCCTCATAAGCAACTAACAAGAAATAGAAACTCTCACCAAGTTGTTCAATGAGTGGGTTTAGCATGTTTAGCAGAGTAGGCTTTTTCCAAAGCAGGACTGCATCATTGCCGAAAAAGCGAAGTTTCTTTTCCTGGCTATCCCATTGATACCAGTCTGGCAGTGACATAAAGCAATACTCCGAGCACCCCGCGATGCAAAGCAAGGGGAATTTAACAGTTGATAATTTTCGGCTTGCATTATAACAATAGTCGCAAAACTAAGCTTTTGCGACTGGCTAATAAATGAGCATTATTGACTGGTTTTTACAAGGTTTCACAGTTCAGCCTGCGAATAGGTGGAGCGTTTACTTTAACTCGCTTGAACTCTTGCCTAACATTCGCCTAGCGACAATAAGTTGTTGAATTTGCTGCGTACCCTCAAAAATATCGAGGATTTTTGAATCTCTGGCCCACTTCTCCAGCAGGTGGGATTCACTATAGCCAATGGATGAGCAAAGCTCGGCGCACTTAAGTGTGATACTGTTAGCCGTGCGGCCTGCTTTTGCTTTGGCCATTGAAGCTTCCTTTGAGTTAGGGTAGCCGTTATCTGCCATCCAGGCTGCTTTCAGTGTCAGCAATCGAGCGGCTTCCAAGTCGGCCTCCATACGGTATAGCTCAGCCTCACTCGCCAGCGAATTGTTAATTGGGGCTGCGTAGTCTGCAATAACCCCGGCTGACTTGAGCAGTGCCTGTGTCAGCTCAATAGACGCTCTTGCTAAGCCAACGGCCATTGCGGCAACAACAGGGCGGGTGTTGTCAAATGTTTGCATGACACCACCAAAGCCTTTTTGGGTGTCAATGTCAGGGTTGCCCAACAAGTTTTCCTTGGGAATTCTACAGCCCTCAAATCGGATCGTAGCAGTATCGGAGGCCTTTATTCCCAGCTTTTTATCAAGTCTGACAAGCTCCATTCCCGGGGTGCCTTTTTCAACGATAAACGACTTAATTGCAGCGCGACCGAGTTTTTTGTTGAGCGATGCCCAAACAACGACCGCATCACAACGGCCCCCAGCGGTGATGAAGATTTTTTCTCCATTGATTACGTATTCGTCGCCGTCCAATGTAGCTGTTGTGTTGATATTGGCTGAGTCAGAGCCTGCATCAGGCTCAGTGATCGCCATTGCGGCCCAGGTGTTTTTATAACGCTCAAGTTGCTCTTTGTTGGCGACTGCGGCAATCGCTGCATTACCCAGACCTTGCCTTGGCAGGCTTAGTGCGAGCCCGACATCTCCCCAGCAGAGTTCTGTTAGCCCTAACACGGTGGCCATGTTGCTGCCGTTTTTTACGGCACCTTCTGCTTCTTTGTCTTTGTCCTGTTTGAGTTTTGTTGCACCGGCACCGCCTTTAATATCGCCATCATTCATGCCGTCCATGATTGAGGCCAGCATATCGAGTTCGACCGGATATTCGTGCTCAGCAATATCATATTTGCGGGATATAGGGCGAAAAACTTCTACTGCTACCTGCTGAGCCTGATTAATAAGTGCGTTAAATTTACGGGGTATTTCATAGTTCATCATTTGCGTCCTGTGTTCTTACTGCAAACAAGCGGCTAATCAGAGTTCTTATGGGTTATTAAGCGTGCAGTCCGTATAAGATAGCGATGGATCTCATATCCCGGTACCAGCGTTCGACGGGGTGCTCTTTAATAAAACCGTGGCCACCCAAAAGCTGAACACCATTGGTGCCTATTTCCATCGCTTTATCTGAGCAGAGTACCTTGGCCAGATAGGCTTCTCGATGAAAGGGAAGCCCCTGTTCAGCTCGGCTGGCCGCCCGGTAGGTAAGGAGTCGCATGCCCTCCAGCTCTATCCCAATGTTTGCAATCATAAACGCGACAGACTGTCTGTGACTAATCGGTTCACCAAAGGCAGCTCGTTCGTTGCAGTATTTTACAACGTAGTCTTGAATCGCCTGACCACACCCGATTGCCATTGCGCACCAGGCTAAATTGGCCAAATCAAGAAATGTCTGGTAGTGAAAGCTGTTGTCGCCCAAGCGCGCATCTTCAGGTAGCTGCACATCTTCGAATGTGACTGTACAAAGGCCTGCCGCCTTGAGCCCCATCCCCGGGCTGTTATTAATAGTAATACCTTTTAACGCACTATTTACGATGTAGAGGTGCTGTTCTCCTCCTGGAGAGGACGCAGCGACTAGAAAAAAATCTGCCTGTTCGCCAATCGATACCGCACTTTTTTGCCCATTCAATTTATAACCATTATCAATCGGGGTGACACTGGTAGTCAGATTATGAGGGTTGAAAAGCGGTGTGGGTTCATTGATTGCGATAGTTGCAAACAGTGCCTGGGGTTGTTCAAGCGATTTTATCAGCGGGTTCAGCCAGTGCGCTTGCTGTTCTTCTGTGCCCCACCGCGTGAGAACATTCGCCACACTGATGGTTGATAGTAATGCGGTTGCGATTCCCATATCACCATGAGCAATGGACTCGGCGATTAGCAGGTTAGTAACGGTTGACGGCGTGTCTATATACCCGCCCAGCTTCTCGGGTACGGAGTATGCCAGCAGGCCTATTTCACTGGCTTGCTGGAACAATTCTGGTGGTGTTGAAGCCTGCTGGTCTGCTTCAAAGGCTTCTGTTCGTATGACTTCAGAAGAAAATCGATCCAGGCTGTCTTTAATAAGACGTTGCTCTTCTGAAAAGGATGGGTCGAAAAGTGCTGTTGCCTGTTTCGCGGAAGCAGTGGGAGTAAAGAAGTTTTTTGCTTGCTGAACTTTAGCGCTGGTAGATGAAATAACCTGAAACCCTGTTCGGGTTGATATATAGGCAATTTTTTCGGCTGGTTTTTGCAGTTTTAACTTTTTGACCAGTGAAGAGCCAGCAAATTTATTGACCGCTGAAAGAGCGAACCCGATTGTGTCTTTTGCCATAGGTGATTCTTCCTTTAAAATCTAATCTGAGTCCTTCTTGCGACTACTGCGCTTACAAATACTGCGTCAAGCGAGATCCTTAATATAAAGTGCAAATATATTATGCGTCTATTCATTACGAATCCGTTTATGAGTCACGGTTCGCATATACAACAGATAAAGAGCACTGGTAGAGTGCACCAACAAATGTTGCAGCAGCAATGGCTTCAGTTCTCTCTTGCTGTGTCTTTAAAGTCAATATGTCTTTAAAGTCAATTACGGTGCCTGTGCGGTCAGCGGTTATGCCTTCATGGTTAATTATTGTTTTTGACTGCACTCAAGATATCAGGGCAGGGTGATCCGAAAGATTCCTCCACCCAGTGCTCCGCCATTTTCCAGCGCGATACTGCCAACCTTATCGCCTTGTTTGTGTAAGCGTGCCACTTGGTAGGCAAAATACAACCCAAGACTGGTGCTGCCTGTTTCGAAGTCAATGCCTTTAAATATTCGCCCCGGCGCACTGCACATAGACGCCGGGTAACCTGCGCCATTATCGGCAATTTCAAAGACAGTATTGTGACCTTCCTGATACGCTTTTAGTGTAATTTTGTCATGGGTGTAGCGCGCAGCATTGGTCAAGGTGTTATTGATAATTCCGGCTGTCATATCCCGATCAAAATAACCGATCAGGTCATCTTCACACTCTATATTCAAAGTGATTGAGCGCGAGTTGAAAAGTACTTCGTAGCGAGCGGCCTGTTCTTCAAGAAAGTCTCGGACATAATGTTCATCTATATGTACCGAGAGTTTGTCGTTCTCAAGGCGATAAACACCCAGCAGCTGAATAAGATCGTTATTTACCCTTTCTGCTTCGTATTGAAGTGTTGCGACCTTGCCGGATGTTTTCATCTCATCTGGCAGTTCGTCGCTAATTAACTCTAACGAATGCAAAAGCATGCTTAGGGAGTTTTTCATATCATGAACCGCTGATGCCATCACCATTGCAAAGTCGGGTTTTGTTGAATCTTCAGCCATTGCGTAATCCTTATTGGTAAAGTGGTTTATTTGGTCGTAGCGATGGTTGTCGCGGCTTTATCGAAGTCATGAGGTGTGACTATTAACCCTGTCAGAAAGTGCTGCGACTTTTTTAGACAGACTGACAAAACGCTTGTACTGCCTGTGCTGACTCGGTATATGTTTAACGTTGTCCAGCGTTTGGTTAAGAAACGCTATTTCGCTATTGCCTGGGGCTTTGCCTTCCAGTGACTTGAGGGCCACTTGAACCAGATTGAGGTTGAGAGCAGGGTGTTTTGGCGTCTCTTTAAGCGCCTCTTTAAATGTATCGATCGCTTTTGCCAGTGCGCCCTCTTCAAACAATGAAATACCTTTTTTATTAAGTTCTCTAGCCTTCATTTTTTGGCGTAAGCTAACAGGCTCGTCTAATAGCTCTTCAATGCTGTTGATAATAGATGGGTCGTCCTCAAAGCGTTGTGCAAGGCTGTGAAGCACTTTCTCAGCACGGTCAGTTTTACCTAGTCGGTAGAGCGTTTTTGCGAACTCGACCCCTGTTTCGGCGTTTACGGTTGACTCATCAATGAGGGATTCAGCGATTGTAAAGGCTGCTTGAGAGGCTGCTTCATTGTCCTGACCTTTGTGAACTCTTGCTTCTATAAGGCTTGCGCTTGCCGTGACATCATCGCTGGCGTATTTTCGTGCGGCTTTATCAAGAATGTTAATGGCTTCTTCTGCATGCTCTTTTGACTTCTCGGGGTCGCCCAACTCACTGCTATCACACAGGCTACGGCCTAAATTGAGGTAGTTGTCAGCAGAGTCATGCACGGAATGGTTACTATGTTTTACGGCCGCTTTGAAGGCCGATATTGCGCCTTCCATATCCTGGTTTGCGGTTGCAAGCTCTCCCAAATGCTGTTGCCTTGGAATGGCCAGGGGGGAGATGGATGCTGCCTGCTGCAAAATAACCTGTGCTTCTTTTCGTTTGCCGACTTTTTCATAGGCTTCGGATAGCAGGTCATAGGCTTCGACATAGTCCTGATTGTCGGTGATGACTTTTTTAAATTGATCAATGGCATCGGGGTATTTTTGTTGCCCCATCTGGACTTTGCCCAGCCCCAGTCTGGCCCAGGCAATTTCCCGTTTATTGAGTATATCTTCGTATATTTTCTGGGCGTGCTGAAGATCTCCGGCTTTGTAGTACAAGTGAGCGAGTGTTTTATGGCACCAGTTATGATATCGGCTGCCTTTTTTTATCTCCTGCGTACACAGTGTAATGGCCTTCGGATAATTTTCGAGATCAAGCTCCCTATTGATGGGCAGTAACGCCTCGCGCTGGAGTATCAGGCTGTCCATTCGCTTTTGCAGTACTGCTTTGGTTATTGGTTTGGCAATGTAGCCATCAGGCTGGCACTCCTTTGTGCCAATAACAATTTCTTTAGAGGTCTCGGCCGTTACCAGAATAAATAAGCTGGTATGCTTTAATCGCTTGTTAAAACGAAGCTCCTCAAGCACTTGCTGCCCCGTTTGTCCTTCACCCATATTATGGTCGCAGAGTACGATATCGTAGCGTTCAAAGGTGCATTTTTGAACGGCGTCTTTGCCATTACTGCAAACATCAATATGTTCAGCGCCAAAAGCGCGAAGCATCTGTTTGACTGACATGCGAAAACTTTCGAAGTCATCAACAACGAGAAATTTAAGCTTTTTATATGTTTTGGGCAGTGCAGCCAGTTCTTTGATATTCACACTACATTTCTCTGTCGCGGCCTTCTTGCCTTATATGTACGGGAAGGGCTAGCTCGACCTAATTAAGAAGATCTATTATTTCCTGAATCAGGCTTTGCATAACGCCAATGCGGCCATCAAAACTACTCATTATAGATTCAACATGGCCAATCTCAACCCAGGCTGAAATACCGATAAAGAGTGAAACAGCAATAGCAATAGTTGAAACCCTGCTGCGGGAGAAAAAGGCTGGTGGCTCCTTCAGATGCTGTGGTTTTGAGGCAATGCTTTGTTTAAATTGTTTGAACTCTTCGTATAACTCTTCATATGCCGTTTCTACGGTTGATAGGCGGCCAGTTAACCTGCGCAGTTTTTCCTGATTGTCATCGGCTCGGCTATCACCGTTTGATGATGACTGCTCAAGCCGGGAAATCTCATCTCCTGGTGCGTTGTGAATGCAAAGCCGGTCTAGCATCAGGTAGAGCTTTTCCCGATCAATCTGCTTGGATATAACCCCGACGGCACCAAGTTTGTGAGCCTCTTTATAGTAATTAAAGGCGTTTTGCGAGGTGTACATTATAACGGGAATGTTACTGGTCAACGGGTTATTCTTGATGGTTTTAAGTGTTTCAAATCCATCAATGCCAGGCATGATGTGGTCGAGGAAAATAAAATCTGGTTTGTAGCTTCCGAGCTGTTTCAGAGCATCTTCTCCTGAAATGGCTTCTCGACAGACCATTCCAATATTACGGAGAACTTTCGATAGTAGCATGCGTGCAGTCGATGAATCGTCTACGACTAGGGCGGTTTTTTGTGACACAGTTAGACTCTTTTTTAGTTCCCTGATTAAAGCGCTCTGTTCCATGCGCGCCTTTTGGTACTTACTTAGCGAGTTGATTGCTGAATAGGTACTTCTCTGATAATTGTAGCAACTTACTGGATTTTAGGACATTTAGTTTAAGTCAGAAGGCGTTAACTTTTGTTGATAGTGGTTTTATGTGATGAGATATAGCCCTTTGGAGGCACTCCATACCAGCGCTTGAACGCTTTATAAAAACTGCTTGTTGCTGACAACAGGGAGATCTAGAAGTTTACTGTCGAATGGCAAACTATTCTGGTTGCATTGAAAGCGTCTACTCTCACCAAGTATTGGGGTAAGCATACCTAAATAGGGCTGGCTGGCAAATGTAAACTGTGCCTCCACAATATAGCCATATGCAATATGTAGTTAGCACTCAGACATATTATTTATTGACAAGCATGTGTATGCATGTATAGTTTTAGCTATGATTGACGTTGAAAATTGCATAAATCTTGAGTTGCGAAAGGCTAATCGTGTGCTGAGTCAGCTATATGATGGTTATTTGCAGGAGTGTGGCTTGAAAACGAGTCAGTTTTCGATATTGAGAGCTGTGAGATTTTTAAAGCAAACGACGAATTCCGAGCTACAAGAGGTTTTAATTTTAGATCAAACGACATTGTCTCGTGCACTAAAGCCTCTTTTACGAGAGGGGTTGATTCAAGCCTGTCCGGGGGTCGACAAGAGACAAAAAATGCTTTCTTTAACAAATAAAGGCCGAGCGATTTATAAAGAGGCTTTGCTACAGTGGGAGAAAGCACAAGCGTATGTCTCTAAAAATCTGGGGGAGGAACTGAAAGAAAACCTGCTTAAGGTTAGCCGTTCTGTCGTCGAGCTAAAAGCGTAATTTTTTACATAAATGCATGCGTATGCATGTTAATTCAAGGGAGAATGTATGAACATTGCACTATCACTCTTTAGAGCAAAAAACAGGGTCA
The DNA here is from genome assembly GCF_023650515.1 of Alkalimarinus coralli. NCBI lineage: Bacteria > Pseudomonadati > Pseudomonadota > Gammaproteobacteria > Alteromonadales > Alteromonadaceae > Alkalimarinus > Alkalimarinus coralli. Next base: position 2,424,171 of record NZ_CP096016.1, on the reverse strand, counting down.
TGGGGTTTGTTCGACCTGAGGCAACGGTGGATCAGGCTAAGGAGCTTTTTCTAACGCCAAGACTTCATCCACTAAAGGGCTGGGAAAAAGTGAAAGAAAAGGAGGGAAGGCGCATTGGTCTTGAAAACGGGTTAAGTGCAATAGCCTGGGGGGATTCAAATCGCAAAGTTCTAATGGTTCATGGGTGGGAAAGTCGTGCTACTCAAATGTCGGGTTTTGTTGATGATTTGTTGCATCGTGGTTTTCAGGTTATTGCTTTAGACGGCCCTGCGCATGGGCATTCGGAAGGTCAAAAGGCGAACCCGTATGTCTTTGCAAAAGCGGTATCGCTTGCCTACAAAACACTAGGTCCATTTGAGGGAGTTATAGCTCATTCAATGGGGGGAAGTGCTGTAGGGCTGGCGCTTTCACAAGAAACTGACTGCGCTAAGATCGTGCTAATTTCCAGTCCTTCGTCTATTTACAATGTACTGCGGCGATTTTCTGCATTCATTGGGTTGAGTTCAAGCAATACTCAACGGTTTATTCAGCTAATTGAAAGTGTTGTTGGCCTGCCTGCAGAGGCTTTAAACACGGCAAGCAACCTTAAAGGATATTGCGGGAAAGGATTAATTATTCATGATAAGTCTGATCAGGAAGTGCCGTATGGGGATGCTTTGAATATTGTAGAAAACTGGCAGTCCGCGCGCCTTATTAGCACAGAGGGGTTAGGGCATAGAGCCGTTCTCAGGCAGCCCGAAATTTGGCAAGAAGTTGCAGAATTTATGGTTTAAAAACATGCATACACATATAAAGTGCCTGAATGGCAAGTGAGTTTAATATGAACACGTCAAAGATGAATGCTGCTACCGCTTTTTTCGGCTGGGTGGTGGATCACCCAAAACGTATTTTGTTTGTTGGTGTAGTGGTAATGGTGTTGCTGGGCAGCTTTTTGCCAACGCTTCAAAAAGATACTCGGTCAGACGCATTTCTGGCTGCTGATAACCCTGCGCTTTTGTATAAAGATCAGGTGAAGGAAATTTTTGGTTTGAGTGACCCTCTGGTCATTGCCGTAGCGGCTGACCAAAGCATTTTTACGCCAGAAGGTTTAAATACGATCAGCCTGATCTCTTCTGCTGTCAGCGGTATTGATAATGTAGACCCGGAGGGCATAACTAGCCTGGCGACAGAAAACAATATTTCTGGCAACGAAGAGGGGTTATTGGTTGAGTCTTTTTATGAGGGAACTTTATCGAGCCAGAAGCAGGCGAATCAGGTTCGTGATGCTATTAGGGAGTTCCCGTTATATCAAGGTACGCTTGTAGCAAAGGATGAAACGGCTTCTTTGGTTGTGGTTGAGATTTTGGACGATACCCGGATTGAGGAAACCTACCAACAAATATTAAAAGTACTTAAGTCCGTTTCTGTCCCATCAAGTTTAGAAGTTCATGTGGCTGGTGAAGGTGCAGTTGCTGGCTATATGGGGCGTTATATTGACTCAGATGCCCGCCGTCTTAACCCGCTTGCTGCGTTAATTATTACAGTCATTGTGTTTGTGGCTTTCAGGCGTTTCGCGTCGGCATTTTTGGCGAATGTGATTATTGCAGGCTCTGCAGTAACGACTTTTGGAGCGATGGCAGCATTTGGCGTGCCGTTTTTTGTCATTACTAATGCGCTTCCGGTTATTTTAATTGGAATTGCTGTCGCAGATAGTATTCATATTTACAGTGAGTATTTTGAACGCCGTGTAAAGTATCCAGAAGAGGGGATTCGAGAGAGCATTGTTGAAAGTCTCGCGAACATGTGGCGCCCTGTCACTCTAACGACATTGACAACCGCCGCAGGGTTTATGGGGCTATATTTTGCGGCAGATATGCCTCCATTCAAATTCTTTGGTTTGTTCACTGCGTTTGGTGTTGGAATGGCATGGGCGTACTCCTTGGTTTTTTTACCCGCTGCAATGAGCCTGCTAAAAACACAGGTTAATCCGAAGTTAGCTAAAAAACTCGCAGTAGAGAAAGTCGGCACTCGCAGGGACATATTTGCGTCTTTTATGAAGGTGATGGGGCTTGTTACCACGAGGTACCCTAAGTTGGTGGTTTCACTATTCGTGCTGACGATCACTCTCGGTTTGTTTTCTGCAACTCAACTGATCGTTAATGACAACCGTATTGAAACGTTCCATAAAGACGAGCCAATCTATCTCGCTGATCAGCTGATTAATGAACGCTTCAATGGCAGTAGTAATATAGATTTGGTCGTCGAAACACCTGATGCTGAAGGTATATTCTCATTGCAGGTGTTAGAAAAGATGGAGGCGTTACAACGTTATGCAGAACAGTTGCCGGGTGTTCAGGGCAGCGTGTCGGTCGTTGATTACCTTAAACAAATGAACCGGTCGTTAAATGACGGAAAGGAAGACTATTATCGTTTACCGGATAACCGGGATCTCGTTGCACAGTATTTTTTACTATATTCCGCTTCCGGTTCGCCAAATGATTTTGAAGAAGAAATTGATTTCGATTATCGCATTGCGAATATTCGTATCATGCTGAATGACGGTAACTATGTTAACAATAAGCAGGTAATCGAGTCGTTACAGCATTACCTTGATACCGATTTCAATACCTCGGAACTCAAGGGGAATCTGAGTGGTCGAGTAAATTTGAACTATCACTGGCTCAAGGGATTGGGAACGAGCCATTTTGCAGGAATGGGGATCGCGTTATTTCTGGTCTGGCTGGTTTCAGCAATGCTTTTCGGTTCAACCCTGGCAGGTCTTTATGCGCTGATTCCAGTGGCGACAAGTATCTTATTCGTGTATTCCGCGATGGTGATCTTTGGAATAGATCTCGGTATAGGTACCTCCATGTTCTCGGCCGTGGCGATAGGCTTGGGAGTGGACTTTGCCATTCACACCATCGACAGGATCAAGGTTCTATATCGGCAGTTTGGTTCAGTGCCGGATGCATTAAACCGGTTTTATCCTTCAACAGGGCGCGCCTTGCTATTTAACCTTTTGGCCATTGCTTTTGGCTTTGGCGTGTTGATTTCAAGCAGGGTTGTGCCACTAAACAATTTTGGAACCATTGTTGCGCTATCGATGACAACCAGTTTCGTGATGAGCATGACCTTGTTACCAGCACTTATCTTGCTGTTTAAACCCCGCTTTATTATTGCTGAAAACTCGTCAAAGGCGCTCAAGTCGAATAAGGGAGCGCGGGTGCGGAAAGTATCGTACAGATTAATGGGGGGCGCGATTATTATCGTGGGTGCCGTTTGGTTAATGGGGACTGAAGTCTCAGCGTCTGAATTGCCAGAAGGGCGTTGGGTTGCAGAGCAAATTAATGCGGTAGAGGAGGGTGAGCAGCGCTCAGCCAGCATATTGATGAAACTGACAGATAGAAGGGGGAAGACGCGAGAGCGAGAGACCCGAGTGTTTCGTAAATATTATGGCGAAGAAAAGCGCACGGTCATGTTTTATCTGTCGCCAAGAAATGTAAAAAACACCGCCTTTTTGACCTATGACTATCCCGATGAATTGGTCGATGATGATCAATGGCTGTACTTACCTGCTTTGCGTAAAGCACGCCGAATTTCTGCTTCTGACAGAGGTGATTACTTCTTAGGCACTGATCTTACTTACGAAGACATGAAGAAAGAAGGTAAGCTGGAGCTGGCTGACTACCACTTTAAGACGATCTCTAAGGTTAATGAAAACGGTAAGTCACTGTTATTGTTGGAGTCTCATCCGTTAAATGACTCCATTGCAAAAGAGTTGGGCTATGGAAAAGTTCATGCGTGGGTTGATACTTCAAATTGGCTTATCGTGCGAGCCAAATATTGGGATGTTAACTTAAATGAACTAAAAACGCTTAGGTTTGAGGATATTCGCCAGGTTGATGGTATTTGGACTCGTCACCGCCTCATTATTAACCATCACAAAACAGCGCATCAAACAGAATGGTTAATGTCGGAAGTTGACTATCTGACGAGTATCGATGATCAAATATTTCGACGCAACGCATTGTCTCGTGGTGCACCGAATTGAGCGAGGTTGTGATGAAGCCCATTAGTATACTGTTCCTTGCAATAGCATTGCTTACTATCGGTTCTGTTTCGTATGGCGGGAGGCTGAGTGCATTGCTAAAGAATCAAAATAGTTATAGCTATCTTGATCATTACTGGCAAAAACAAGACGTGCAGCTTGACGTGGAGTTCAATACCGCTCTAACGCATGGTGATTTAACGGTTATTGGCCGCGTTTTGGTAGACGGGAGTGATGACCTTAATCATGCATCCAGCCCTGATACATATTCGCGTTGGCAAGGAGGGAGGTATGCTAGCCAGCATGCGATGGCTGAGTTACGCGAGCTGTACTGGACCTTTGGTGATGCTACGTTTTGGAAGATCGGTAAGCAGCAAGTGGTTTGGGGTGAAGCGGATGGCTTGAAGTTGCTGGATGTTGTTAACCCTCAAAGTTATCGAGAGTTTATTCTGGATGACGTTGAAGATTCGCGAATTCCATTGTGGATGGTGAAGGCTGAGGTGTCAGTATTTGAAGATAGCCAGCTTCAGTTACTTTGGATTCCAGACTCAACAACCCATGATTTGGCGCCTCAATCCTCTCCGTTTGCATTTACATCGCCCCTGTTGGTGCCTGTGCCCTCTGGCAATTCAAAGGTGGATCTTCGTTCATCCGGTGCACCTAACAGACTCTTTCTAGATAGTGATGTGGGAGGGCGGTTGAGCACCTTTACGAATGGTTGGGATGTGACCTTTAACTACCTCTACCACTATGTTGATGAACCTGTTTTCCGTACTGGTTTGTCGAGTGCTGGTGTCGTCACCGAAGGCGAATATGAGCGCAGTCATTTGCTTGGAGGCAGTGCCAGTTCTGTATTTGGTAACTGGACTGTCCGCACTGAGCTTGCCTATGAAAAAGATCGTTATCATCGTACTAAGCAGGCGTTTCCAGGTGTGGTTCAGGCTGATCAATTTGGTTCTGTTATCGGCTTTGACTATCAGGGGTGGACGGATCAGTTAATATCATTCCAGTGGTTTCAAACGACTATTCTGGATAATACCGATCAACTACAGAAAGAAAGAACAGAGGATACTGTGAGCCTTCTATGGGATATTAGTTTTATGAATGAAACGCTCAAGCTCAGATTTTTGAACCTGTACTCCGTGGATCATGGTGATGGTTTGCTGCGTCCAAAGTTAACCTATAACCTATTATCAAACCTCGATGTTATATTGAGTCTGGATAAATTCTATGGTGACTCAGACGGTGTATATGGTCAGTTTGATGAAAATGACCGTGTTAGCATAGGTTTTGAGTTGGGTTTGGATTGACGCTAATTATTGTTGATGTGCTAACAAATGGGGGACAATAAATCCAAATAGCTGTCGTTAGAAAGCCGCTTTAAACAAGCCGTGCCAGGGTTGCTCGAACAGTATCAGGCAGAGTGTAGATGATTCATTTATGGCCATATCCTCTAAGGTTGTGCCCACGTAACGTGTCAGCATTCGAGATATTTAGTTTAAATAGAATACATGGTATGTTCTTACAGCGATCACAAATCTAATATTAATAGGGTGTTAGCCTACCCTGCCAATAAGGAGAATAACGTTATGAACGGAAGAGTAGCAGGGGTTTTGCTAGGTCTATTAATACTGCAAGGGTGTGGGATTGGCTGGGGATTGTCTGCGGTCAGCTATGGCGCATTGCAAGTGAGTGTAGCAGCCGAGGATGTTAGAAAAAGGGCAGAGGCAACTAATGCCATGGAGCCCGAGCTTATTGATACCTCCATAGATGCCATCAGTAAAAATAAAGTACTCGATGCCGAGCGGGCATATTTGCATATCTATGAAGATACCTCATATCCAGACAATGTCAGAGCGCAGGCGCTTTATCAAAACGGGCTGATGTATAGTGTGCCGACGCACAAGTACTATAGTGATGAGCGTGCGATGATGTACTTTGAAAAAGTTCTGGAGGAGTTTCCGAAGATGGATGAAAACCTGGAGGTCAGCCAGCGTATAGCAGAACTACAAGACCCAAAACGTAAAAAACCGCGCTATCAGCCTAATAAAATGCTGTTAAACCCCAAGGCACCACCTGCAAATTAATACTTGGCTGTTGTCTAACCGATCCCCTAAAGCTGGGCTCCCTCTTAGTTCTTTGCAGTCACACATTTTGCCATGGTCTTTGTATGAGGGCTCCCAGCGCCCGATTTTATGCTCGGCGGAAAACTAGAAGGTATTACAAAGGCTGTCATCGTATAGAGTGATTTATCTAATTCTATAATTCTTAAGTAAGCGCCATTTGGATATGATCTAAATAAATGAGGTCGCCACGCAAGAGAATTGGCGACCTCAGTAAATTCGTTGAGAGTATCCATGCCGATAAATAGTATGTTATCGTTTTTCATGGTGCTGACCCTCGCAATAGCGATAATCAATTAAGTTATGGCTCTGGCTCGTCTAACCCGCGAATTGGAGTTCAGCACTTTTGTAGTGGGTCATTATGCCTAGCAAGAATTCAGTGCGTAGTAATAGGATAGTAAATAAAAGGGAAATTTTATGTCAGTTTCATTTGGTTTTTTGTGGGCTAATCACCCTGCAAATAATGGGTTTGATGAACCATGCGCAACTAACGGAGTGGGAAATTTTGAGAATCAATGTGCGATAAGGATGGGGGTTGCATTATCTGCGTCTGGAGTTTCGCTTTCTAGTTTTCGTAGCGCGAAGTGTTGGCATGGTCATAAGAATCATGTTCTAAGAGCGCAAGAATTGGCCGATTGGTTAGCTTTTGGTGGCGGTAGCTTTGGTAGGCCAGCTATACACAAGAGCGCAAAAGCATCTTCTTTTATAAATAGCGGGATTGTGTTTTTTAAGAATTTTTGGGGTCGGGGAAATCAAGGTGACCATATTGATTTATGGGATGGCCAACGAATGACCAAGGGAGACGCTTCGTATTTTGGATATGCGGAGGAGGTGTGGTTTTGGCGTATTTAAGTAAATTTTCATTATTGTTACTAATATTGATTAGTTCTTGTGCTATTTCGGCGGGGCAAAAAGGTTTAGTTCAAGGAATAGCTTTTTCAGTGGAGCAAAAGGGAGGGGTATGTATATTGAGCGCGCTTACCCCAACTGGAGAAAAAAGGGAGTACGATTTAGGTATTGGCTCTAAGTGTTTCTTCTTGACTGAAAAATCAGGCGAAATCCGTAGAGAATATTATAAGGATGTTTCTTCTCACGTGTTTATCGTTGCTGGCGGATCTTTAGAAAAAGAAAGCATGAATTATCCAGTTGAATTTGCTTCAGAGGATGAGTGTGGGATGCTGTCCAAGGGGGTGCTGGTAAAAGAAAGTGGAGAAATATCTGTTTCAACGCATGTTGATAGAAGTACGATTTATTGCCCAAACTCTAAAGCAGATGAGAAAATATATTGGATGTTTGCGCACTGGAATTGATTTCTAGTTACAAGAGAGCTGAGTCCGACGAGCTTTTTGTCCGATTATAATTTCGTTTTCTCAAATCCCAGACGAAAAAACCAATTAGATTTCTCTAATTGGTTTTTTAATTGGTAGCGGGGGCGCGATTTGTTTTTCAAAGACAAGTTGTATTGAATAATAGCGCTTTTGTCCTGTCTATTTTATACGGTGGAAGTATGATGGTAGCGTCTTAGTTTTACAGTTATATTTATTTTAATTCTGTAAAGCACGAATAAACTGTGCAAGCAGGCGTCATAATAAAAAGCTTTTAATTAAACTCCCTTTTGATACCCTTCTTTTCATTGCAAAATTTCCCCTTATGCTAGGTTGAAGATGTCAGCATTGTTGTTCACGAGTTTTGTTAAATCGCTTAAAAGAGGCGACAGCAACATCTACTAGCTTGTCGAATTAAAACAACGGATGTTGCTCTATACATGGAGAGAAAGATATGAAGAGCGCTGCATTAATAGCACTGGTTTTTTTACTTAGCGGGTGCGGTATAAATCAAATAAAAGACTTGAGTATTCCCAACCCCAATAGCGTGGACAGTTTGGAAGCTTACCTTAGCCAAAAAATGGGAGAGCCTATTGAGCGAGGAAAAAGTTGGAACCTATACAACGTTTATACTGATTACAATGATGGTGTATGCCGCATAGGATCACCAAGAAATAATTCAACGCATATCACAGAGAGTTTCTTTGCAGAGTTGCTTAGTCGGTACGCTTATGAAAAAAACATGTATGTCCTACAATCCGATAAAAATCTTCCGGTAGGAAAGTATGTTGTAAACAAGCCTTTCCTGTATGAAATGAACAACGATCCAGCATCATTCTCGCATGCCTCAGCGTTGGTTTTAGGGCAGCCGTTGCCTAGCGCGGTAAGTAGGTTGGATCGAGAAAAATACGTGACCATATCTGAGACGAAGCCAAAGCCACAAAAATACGGAAATGTATTTTACTTATCTTCTAGCGCAAACATTAAGGACGCACAAGAAGCGGTGATTATTGCTCTTCATACACTTAATTGGGTTACTACAAATAAGCACTGCAATTATACTGAGTATCACTGGAGTATTTTTCATGCTAGCCATATTGATGTGAACTATCTTTCAGATCTTAAGAGAGCCGAAAGAGAACAGCTTTAAAGTGGCGAACAGCTTAATGTAGATGTGTGGGGTTAAAGAAAGGATATAGACAAATATAGGTCAAATACTACAGGAGGTAACGGTGAAAACATCTATTCATGTGCTATTGCTGTCATTGCTAATAGTGGGTTGTAATTCCAATTCGTCAATTGGAGACTCTCGAGACAGGGAGCCGAACCGGGAAGCAGGCAAATACGAATATCAGCTTTATGGCAAGCTTGAAAAACTAAATGATGGCTATTCGTTTACTGAATTTTCAGAGTTGTATGAAGGCTCAGACCCTTGGGTTAGGTTGTCTGACTTGCGTCCAATGTGGAATGTTCATGATGAAGACTGCCTTGCTGGTGTTGATGTTGCAGGCTTGAACCGGCAATGCAGCTCTGAAGATGAGCGACTGTTTAGAGTATCTCAGGTAGATTTTACGCCAAAAAAATCAGCTGGGTATGCTGTGTTGTCGGTTTTTACGTTGGGAATGGGGCTAGCATCCCCTCCAGCAGCAGTGAAATTTGATCGTGAGAAATTTGGTGAGGCGGTTAAGCAAGCAGAAGAGAAGTTAAACTCTCTTGGAAAGGCGTTTGGATATAATTATCGGGATGTGTTGCGAGATTATAATAGCGAAAAAGTAGAATTTGATAGGATTTACGAAAATAAGACCAAATCCTATAAGGTTAATGCCGTACCGAACATAAAGTTGATTGATCAGTCCGGCTTGTTCGACAAAAATTCCAGAGACTTTGAAAACCACATTTCGGTTAAGAAAAATATCCTAACGCAATCCAATAGGGTCAAGGCATTGGGCGCAAAAGAAATTAGCAATCTTCTTTATTTGGTTAAAAATCAAAACAAATTGCTGTTGGCTGATTTGGGAGATAGTGTATCTACTCTCAATGTCTCTTGTACTGAGGGGGTCTACCTATATGCCGACTATCAGCTGAAATGCCCGAAACAAATCAGTGCATCAATGGATGCGTTCGATGTGCAGGTTTTTGTGAAAGCAATGTCATACCAAAATGTATTGCCTAGGTCGTTTCTTGCAGAAGATGAACAAGTATCGATCTATTTAAAGGATGGTAAATTTATCATATCGAATAAAAGTAAAAACTACATTACGATCGATAGCTTGTCGTTTTACCACAATGGGAAAATTGCCACTTTGGCTGAGTTGGATCATGAGCTTGCTCCATTCTCCAAATCCACGCAGCATAGCGCAATTTCCGTTCAAAACCTCTCATTAGATAAAAAGGCTATCTATTTCAGTGGAGTTACGCAGGATATTGCGAAAAATACTGATGTAGAATATGGCATTGCAGCAAAATATCGAATCATAAACATGGATAAAGAGAATACGCTTTTTCGTTCTCAAACATTTACACTGTTAGAGTTGATTTAGGTTAAATACTTGCTCAGGTTGCCGTCGCACTAATAGAGGAGACTATATTTGCGGCGGGCTGTTCTCTTATGGCTTGATTTGTTTGATGATATTGCTATGTGTGTCTCGTCGTTTATCAGGTTGCTGACGAAAAAAAACCAACTAGATTTCTCTAATTGGTTTTTTAATTGGTAGCGGGGGCCCGATTCGAACTGACGACCTTCGCTGGCTACTGGAGGGCTGAGCCCGACGTGTTTTCTATCTTGTCATTTACTAAATAATAGACGAAAAAAAACCAACTAGATTTCTCTAATTGGTTTTTTAATTGGTAGCGGGGGCCGGATTCGAACCGACGACCTTCGGGTTATGAGCCCGACGAGCTACCAGGCTGCTCCACCCCGCATCAATACTGGTATTTCAAACTAAATTTTCGTTGAATTTTAAAAAAGCGACTCATTAAATCGATTTTTTAAACTTGGTAGCGGGGGCCGGATTCGAACCGACGACCTTCGGGTTATGAGCCCGACGAGCTACCAGGCTGCTCCACCCCGCATCAACGTGGGGCGTATACTATAGATGGCCGCGCGTAACGTCAAGTTTTTATTGTACTCAGGGCACAATTGGTCGTTATATCAAGAGGCACTGTAAAACAATGAGATAAGGTCATCATTGATACACGATCTATACAACCAAAATGCTGAAAATAAATGAATATTGGTTTAGGCTAGGTATATTAAACACAAGAGTAACAGTATAACAAAGACAACAAAGAGCTCAGAGACAACCAGATTATGCCAACTGTGGAAGAGTTAATCGAAAGGGCCAGGAAAAACGAAGATATTGCCAGGCGACTTTTTGATATAGAAGTTCAGATTATGAATATCGGGCACTGTTCTGACTTTTTTGATCAACTGCTCTCGTTGGTCGCTGACAAGTTTAATATTGAAAATGTGTGGGTTTCTCTCACTGACTCGCCGGTTAATGACCACCTTCTGCGTTCTATTGGGAGAGACAAAAAGCAAGATAAAAACCCGTTACTGCATATCATGGCGACAATGGATTTTTTGCAAGCCACTCAAAGTAGCCGTGAACCGATTTTGGTGAACGATGGCTTTAAAAAATACCGTTATCTTATTCCTGCTCCTATTTATCCGAAACTTGGTTCTATGGCCATTTTGCCACTGGTTGTGGATGGGAAAATAATTGGCAGCCTTAACCTGGGTGACAGTTCGACAGACCGGTATGAACCGTCAAAAGATAGCTTCTTTCTAAAACAGCTTGCCGTTAAGGCGTCTATTTCGCTTACCGGTGTTTCAATCAGAGAGAAAATCAGCTTTCTTGCCACCCGTGACCCACTGACACTTCTGCGCAACAGGCGAGAGATGGAGGAGTCACTTGATCGAGAGTTGAGCCGAAGCAGGCGTCACCATGACCCTCTGGCTCTGGTTTTTATTGATTGTGATGACTTTAAGCTGGTGAATGATACATATGGCCACGACTGCGGGGATATGTATCTAAAATACGTGGCCAATAAATTGATCGATATGACCCGTAAAGGCGACATGGTGTTTCGGTTTGCCGGTGATGAGTTTGTCCTGCTTTTACCGAACCAGAATACCAGTGATGCGGAGCTGATTGCGGGTAGAATTAAAGATCATCTGTCAGAAAGCCCTATGGCATATAGAGGGCTGCAAGTCTCGGTTGCGATTAGCTATGGTTCAATTTCGACGGATCAACTGGTCGAACCTACGTATAAAACATTGCTAAAAGCCGCTGATGAAAAACTATACGAGATGAAAAAGCACAAACCGCCTCGTTGCTCGCTGATTGATGTGCTGGATCTTCATTAGCACCTCGATTTGGCTTACCAGCAGGGCGTTTAACGTTCGCCCTGTCGGTATGCGCCGGGGGTTAGCCCGGTCCACTTTTTAAAGGCCCTGTGAAAGGTGCTGGGTTCGGTAAAACCGACTAAATGGGCTATTTCGTTTATCGAAAAGTCCATGCGACTTAAATGGTAAATTGACTGATCCCGTCGAATGTTGTCTTTGATTTCCTGATATGAGGTGTTCTCTTCTTTTAGCCGACGCCTGAGGGTTTGTGGGCTTAAGTTAAGCTCCGCAGATACTGTCTCAAAATCAGGCAGCTCTTCTCTTAAGTCTCTCCCTATTTGCTGCCTGATTCGGCTGGTGTAACTGTTGTAGTCATCCGGCTTTCCCAACAGATTTGCAGGTGATGACTTTAAAAAACTTTTCAGCTCTGGCTCATCTCTGATGATGGTTTCTTGTAGGTAGCGCGCACTGAATACTAACTGGGTGCAGGGCTGATTAAACGTTAGAGGGCAGTGGAAAAGGTGCTTATATTCATCTATATGCGGAGGTTCCGGATAGTTGAATGAGACGCTATCAAGCATGATGCGTTTTCCGGTTAACCAGCAGGAAAAACGATGCCAAATAACGAGCAGACTCTCTTGCAGAAAGTGATAGGGGTCATCTAGCTGTTCATCAAAAACAATCGTTAACCGGGCTTGCTCCTCGTCCCGGCTTAATGCCATGGATACCGGTTTTTCGAATAGATTATAAAATGCGTCTGCGCGCTTGAATACGCTTTCCAGTGTATTGCAGTGAATGGTTAGATAACACATGGTTGCAAAGGTGCCGGGCTTGCTTTTAGTGGATGCAAAGCCCATGTATTCGTCTTCCATGGTATTCCATATTATCTGCATTAAGCGTGTATATTGCTTGTCAGTTACACGCGCGCCTTGTTGAAGCATAAGCTCAGGCTCAATGCCCGCCTCTAACAGCATGTTTGATGTGTTGTAACCTTTTTTCTTAGCGCCACTAAGTGCTGCTGTTACAAAGTGTTCTGAAACCGTTAGTTTTGCCATGTCTATCCGGGCTGTCGCTAGTTCTAAATATAGAGTTGGGATCAATCATACCGAGCGCTAGGTTGATATGGCAAATTAAAGGGCAATAGTTTTGACCTTCAGAATGTGTGTGGTGTTCAGAATTTTTCGGGGGAAAGAATCTTGCACATGAGTGAATATGCTATTGGAAAAGTTGCTATTTCACATTGAAGGGGGTCGCTCTGACGCCTAGTATGAACGGATATAAAACCGATAATAGACTGTTGTTTCCTTGGAGAATCATATGACCGGGCCACTAGCCTCTTTAAAAATTCTTGATTTCTCAACTCTACTGCCAGGGCCTTACGCTTCGATGATGTTAGCGGATATGGGGGCGGAGGTGTTGCGTATTGAGTCGCCGACAAGGCTCGATTTGGTCAGGGTTTTACCGCCTATGGATGGTGATACCTCGGCAAGTCATGCATTTTTGAATCGGGGCAAGCGTTCCTTATCGCTGGACCTAAAGAAAGAGGGCGCGGTTGAGATTATTAAAAAGTTGGTAAAAGAGTATGACGTGGTACTGGAGCAGTTTAGACCAGGCGTTATGGAGCGTTTAGGTGTTGGGTATTCGGTCTTATCTGAGATAAACCCGGCATTAATATATTGCTCTATTACCGGGTATGGCCAAACCGGCCCCTATAAAAACCGGGCAGGGCACGATATTAATTATCTATCACTGGCGGGAGTATCCAGTTATAGCGGGCGAAAAGAGCAGGGGCCTCCACCGTTAGGGGTGCAGGTTGCAGATGTGGCGGGCGGCTCGCATCATGCGGTGATGGGGATTTTGGCGGCGGTTATTCATCGACAGCAAACAGGCGAAGGGCAGTTTGTTGATGTAAGCATGACAGATGCTGCCTTTGCGCTGAATGGAATGGCTGGAGCAGGGTATCTGGCAGCGGGGGTTGAGCCAGCAGCAGAAGAAGGTGTTCTCAATGGCGGCGGGTTTTATGATTATTACGAGACGGCCGATGGCCGTTATTTTTCTGTAGGGGGGTTGGAGCCTGCGTTTATGAAGGCGCTATGTGAAGCATTGGAGCGGCCTGACTTAACGAGCATAGGAATGAGCCAGAACAAAGATGATCAACGCCAGTTTAAGACGTTTTTGAAGGACTGCTTCAAGCAGCGCAACTATAGTGAATGGGAGGCGCTGTTCGAGCAGGTTGATGCGTGCGTTGAGCCTGTGTTGTCATTTGCCGAGTCGACTGAGCACCCTCAGCTTGACGCAAGAGATATGGTCATTGGCGTTAAAAAAGCGGATGGCACAACTCAAAAGCAAATCGGACACCCTATAAAGTTTTCTAACACCCCGTGTTATTCAGCGTTTAGCGGGGCAAAAATAGGGGCTCATACAGACGAAGTGCTTGCTAGCGTGGGACTCTCTGGCGAACAGATAGCGGAATACCGTGAACGCGGCTTGTTTGGTTAGAGCTGATCGGGCGCGGGGCACCCTTGTACAGTTAGAGGATTCCAGATTGGGCGCGGGGCTCCATTGAGTTAGGGGAGGGATACAAATCGGGCGCGGGGCACCCTCGTACTGCGAGTTAGCACTCATTTTAGAGAACTTGTTGGAGGGTGCCCCGCGCCCGATAGGGTTATAACCTAATTAGTCGCGATATTCCCCTGGGGTTTTGCCTGTCCAGGTCTTAAAACTGCGGTGAAATGACCGGGCTTCTGTAAATCCAAGTCTAACGGCAATTTCCTGAAGTGGAAGCTGGCTGTTTTTAAGGTAGTCTACCGCCAGTTCCTGCCGAACTTCATCCAGTATCTGCTGATAACTGGCTGACTCTTGCTGTAGTTTACGCTGTAATGTTCGAGCGTTCATTCCCATCTGTTCTGCGACGATATCTTTACGCGACACCCCTTGCTTTAATTGAGACCTGATTGCGTTTTTGACCCGAGTGGTGAGTCTGGCGGAGTTGTCAGAAAGAACTGAAATCTGAGAGGACGCGTGTTCTTCAAGGGTCTTCCGAAGAGATTGGTCGGGTTGTCTTAATGGCGTATCCATGTACTCCTGATTAATAACCAGGCAACTGGTGGGCTGATCAAACATCACGGGGCATCGAAATACCTCTTCATAAGCGTTGATTATGCTGGCATCAGGTTTTTCATGCTCCAGTCTCACTTCCAAAGGGCCTTCATCCATGTTGGCAAGCCAGCGTGTGTAGTTGCACCATGAGGCCAGTACATTATCAATCATGTGGCGGCGCACAACTGGGTCAGGGTAGGCACAGTTCCATGTGACTAAAACCTTATCATCTTCTGTTTCAATAGAGGTGACGCCCATATCCCCCACCAGCTTTTCATAGGGGATTATTCGATCAACCGCATCTTTAAGTGTTGAACAGCTCATTGTGATGTAGCCGAGCACACTGTACGAGCCAGGCTGAACGTAGTCTCCAGACTTGAGCCCAAGCAATGGGTCTTGAGATTGGTCGATAAGGCTGCGTATCAACTTCTGGAACTGTTCACCGGTAATACGCTCGCTCTCTTTGGATATAAGCGAGGGGGTTAGGCCCGCTGCTTCTAACGTAGCAGGGATAGATAAGCCAGTATCTTCTGCATAACGAAGGTATTGTTGAATTGCCGGTACTGATGCGAATCCCAAATGTTTCATGTGGCTTGCAGTGTCATTAATAGGTTGATCGGTTGTGGCCTGTGGTTACAGAGAGCCGAGCCATTTATACGAGTATTTTAATGGCTCAATATGATGAGCGACTTGTCGTAATAGGTCACTGACTCAAAAACTATTATCTATAGTATAACTACCTATCACAAGTATATTTATTAATCGAGCTGTGCAGCTCAATAGCGTGCTACAGCAAACTGAATCGTACATAGAGTAATCAGGGGAAGGCAATGCGTCGTTGGAATGGTTGGGGTGATGAAGCAAACAGTTTGGATTTACCGTCAAATGCGGATAGCTTTTTAAGCGAACGTATAGGTGTGGCGACACCGTTGAATGATGTGTCGCTGGAGTCTGTGGTTGCCAAAGTACCTGCTTCTCGCATTCCAGAACACCCGTTAATTGTTACCACTGAAGAAGATCGGGTACGTCATGCGAGAGGGCAGAGCCTTCCCGATTTGCTTGCAACACGCAGTGGTGATTTCGGCGTCTTTCCTGATGGTGTTGCTTATCCAGAAACCAGTGATGAAGTGGCGGAGTTGCTCAAGTTCTGTAGCGAGAAAGATGTTCTGGTAATCCCTTATGGCGGGGGAACCAGCGTTGCTGGACATATTAACCCTTTCCAGTCTGAAAAACCTATCCTGACCATAGA